>CAZNSM010000072.1:21420-22992 GCA_964575615.1 uncultured Pirellulales bacterium
GCCATCCTCTTTGCCGTCGGGCTCTGGGACGACAGAAGACCTCTGGGGCCTTTCGTGAAGCTCGCGGCGCAGTGTCTGGTCGCGCTGCTGGCCGCGACGGCGGCGGACATCCGCGTCGAGTTCTTTATCCACAACCGCATCATCACATCGGCGATTTCCGCCCTTTGGATCGTCGTGATCATCAATTCCTTCAACTTCCTCGACAACATGGATGGCGCCTCAGCCGGCATCGCCGCCATCGCCGGGGCCATCCTGTTCGCCGCGGCCGCTTTCAACGGGCAGGTCTTCGTCGGAGGACTAGCCATCGTGTTCGTCGGGACTCTTCTGGGCTTTCTCGCATTCAACTTCCCGCCCGCCTCAATCTTCATGGGCGATGCCGGCTCGCTCGTGGTCGGTTTCTTCGTCGCCCTGCTGACGCTGCGCACGACGTACTATCAGCAGGACCAGAGCGGACCGTGGTACCCGGTGCTCATGCCGCTGGTGGTGATGGCGGTGCCGCTCTACGACCTGACCAGCGTGACGCTGCTGCGTCTGCGTCAGGGCAAGAGCCCGTTCGTCGGGGACACGCAGCACTTCTCGCACCGCTTGCGGCGACGCGGCCTGACCGACACACAAACGGTGCTGATGCTGTACCTGGCCACACTCTGTTGCGGCCTGGGCGCGACATTTCTCTATCAGGTCAACCTCGTCGGCGCCGTCCTGATCTTCGCGCAGACCTTCCTGATCCTGGCCATCATCGCCATCTTCGAAAGCACGGTCCGACATGGCAAGGACATCGACTAAAGCTCCGCCGACCGCAAGACGACCGTCCGCGATCGTTGGACTCGTTCTCCTGGGGCTCTGCCTTTCGCTTCTGGCGTTGCGCGTGACCTATACGGAGGCCCCGACCACGCAGACCGTCACGCTGCCGGAGAGTATGGGCGATGCGATCTACAGCCTCACGGTGTCGGGACTGCTGATCTTCGGCCTGGTGTTCTGGCTGCTGTGGCAGATCTGGTCCGGCCGGCCGATCTATCGCCTTACCGGCATCGAGATCGGACTGGCGATTTTCCTTGCCGCCGGGGTCATCTCGACGTTCGGCGCCAGCGACAAACGCGTGGCGATCAATCACGTGGTGATGCTCGCCGCTCCGGTCTTCGCCGCCATCCTCCTGGTCCAGATCCTCGATAACGCCTCCAGGGTCCGCGCCGTGCTGCTGGTCGTCGGCGCCCTTGGCGTCGTCACTGTGTATCAATGCGCCGAACAGTTCCTTGTAAGCAACGAAATCACGGTCGAGCAGTATGAGAAAGACCCCGAGACGCTGCTGGGTCCTCTCGGCATCGAGCCGGGGACCTTCCAGCAGTTCCTCTTCGAGCACCGGCTGTATTCGCGAGGCATCCGCGGGTTCTTCACAACCAGCAACTCGGCCGCTTCGTTCCTGCTGCTTGCGTCGTTTGCCGCGCTGGCCCTGTTGCTCCAACAAACCCCGGCAAACACAGAAGACAGGACTCGGCTGCGCCGGCGCCACTACGCACCGATCGCGGCGCTGATCGTTCTGGCGGGACTTCTGCTAACCAAGAGCAAAGGAGGCAT
>CAZNSM010000073.1:0-22933 GCA_964575615.1 uncultured Pirellulales bacterium
TGATCTCCGGCGTCCAGGACGAGCCTTCCGGCGTGATGATCCGCAAGCCCGGCGGCGACACCGTCGAAGCCACGACGCATTTCAGCCGCGAGCAGAAGCTGCTGACCCTCACCCTGTCCGGGCCATCCGAAATCCAATTGCGCTGGTGAGACTCCCTTGCTGGAGATAGCCTTTGCCTTGTGATGTCCGCTGCTGGTGTGCGGCCCGATCTGCAGGGTGCTGTTGACCGCGAGTGATCTGTCGTGTACAGTACGCGGGCTGTGAAACAAGACGAGAACGAAATCCCGTCGTGGAAGGGCGGTGTGTGCAAGATGCACCGGCGGGACTTGTCAGAACGATGCCAAGGCCTTTCGGAACTGGAACCGAAGGGCTTTTCTTTTATGGATCGGCAGGTCAAGGCGATGCAAGGCTGTGAGCAGGGGCTATGACACAGATTGAAGAACTCGATTTGAAGGCCCCTTCCTGCGCTGCAACGGCCGGCGGAATGCGCGAGTTGCTCGCCATTGCGCTGCCGATGGTCGTTTCGCAGGCGTGTGACACGGTGATGATGTTCACGGACCGGCTCTTCTTGTCGAAGCTGGGTCCGGAGCAGATGAACGCCTCGATGGCCGGCGGGCTGACCTGTTTCGTGATGACGACGTTCTTTTTCGGATTGACCGGGTATTCGGCGGCGCTGGTGGCCCAGTACCTCGGCGCCGGACGCAAAGACCGGTGCGCGACCGCGACTACGCAGGCGATGCTGATTGCCCTGACCGCCTATCCGCTGATCCTGCTGGCCCGCCCGCTTGTCCACATGGTGTTTGCGAGAACGGGGATTTCGGCGGGCCAACTGGCCCCGCAGATTGAGTATTTCGATATCGTCGTCTACGCGACCGTGGTTGGCCTGCTGCGCAACTGTCTGAGCAGCTTCTTCTCCGGCATCGGGCGAACGCGAATCGTCATGGTCAGCGCCGTGACCGCGATGCTGGCCAACGTGGGAATGAACTACATCCTGATCTTCGGCAGGCTGGGCTTTCCCGCTCTGGGCGTTCGCGGGGCGGCCTACGGCACGATCATCGGGGGTGTCTTCGGACTGGGGGTTCTGCTGACAGCCTATCTGGGCGGAGAGATTCGTCGGACGTTTCGCGTGTGGCGCTCGCTACGGTTTGACCGGGACGCCATGGCCAAGCTGCTGCGCTTCGGTTATCCGGCCGGCATCGAGATGTTCCTGAACCTCATGGCCTTCAACGCCATGATCGTCGCGTTCCATGCCCACAGTCCGGCCACCGCCACCGCCGTGACGGTCATGTTCAACTGGGACATGGTCTCGTTCGTCCCGCTGATCGGCATCCAGATCGGCGTCATGAGCCTCGTCGGACGCTACATGGGGGCCGGCCAGCCCGACATCGCTCACCGTGCCGCCATGTCGGGGCTGAAGTTCGGATGGCTTTACTCGCTGATCATCCTTATCTTCTTCGTGTTCTTCCCGCGGCATCTGGTCGCGGTGTTCCGCCCGGAGCAGGTCGAGGCGGTCTTCCGCGAAGCGGCGCCGATCGCGGTGCGGATGATCCGCATTGCGTCGGTCTACGTGATGCTCGAAGCGGTGGTCGTGGTCTTCAGCGGGACCTTGCGCGGTGCGGGCGATACCTTCTGGGCGATGTGCGTCTCGGTGGCGATCCACTGGCTGATGCTGGCGATCCTGATCGTCACGCTCTACGTGCTGAAGCTCTCGCCGGAGGCGGCCTGGACGGGCGTCGTGCTGGCGTTCCTGTCGTTCTCGTTCGTGTTCTATCGCCGCTACCGTGGCGGCAAATGGCGAACCATCCGCATGGTCCGCACCCAGGCCGAGCTGCTTGCCACCGATCACGACCACGACTTCCACGAACCCCGCGACCTGTAGCGTGTCGATCTGCGGGGACTCAGCGGACCTTGCTGATCTCGTAGACGACGGTGCCGCCGCCGGTGTACTGGCAGACGTCGGGGCACTGGACATAGGCCTTGGTCTTGTCCTCTTTGCCGTCGAGGCCCCAGGCGGCCGGCTCGGAGACACGCAGGGCGTTGTACCACGGCATCAGCGACGCCAGCCCGTGCATGCAGACGGGAATCTCGCTGACCAGTTGATAGCAGGCTTTCAGCGTGAAGGAATCGCCCACCTTGTGCACGGGGCAGTGCCCCTTGACCTCTTTGACCGTCACCAGTAAGTCCATATTTCCAGGCTCCTTTGGCCAATCCCGTGTTGCAGGCGGCTGCCACACGTCTGCCATTCGAGGATGACATCGGCACGCGCGCCGGTTATCATAGCCCGACCTGGAAAGGAGAACAAGCATATGGCGAAGGAATTGGTCGGCGTGATCGGCGGCACCGGGCTGGGTGACGACCTGGCGACGAAGCTGGCGGAGGTGGAGCAGCGCGAAGTGCAGACGCCGTTCGGTGCGCCCAGCGGGGCTGTTCTGGTCGGCACGCTCGGCGAGAGGCGCGTCGCGTTCATCAACCGACACGGGCCGGGGCACCGGTTCGGGCCCGGCGACGTGCCGTATGCGGCCAACATCTTCGCCCTCAAGCAACTGGGCGTCCACGCCGTGATCGCCAGCGGCGCGGTCGGCTCGCTGCGCGACTCGATCGCGCCGGGCGACCTGGTCGTGGTCGATCAGTTCATCGACAAGACGTTCCGGCGGACGGGCACGTTCTTTTCCGGCTACGGCGCTGTGCACTGTGAGATGGCCGACCCGATGTGTGACCGGCTTCGCGAAGCCCTGCTGCGCATCGCCAAGCCGGCCGGGATCCGGGTTCACCCTCAAGGGACCTACGTGTGCATGGAAGGGCCGCAGTTCTCGACCCGCGCCGAATCGAAGATGCACCGCGCCTGGGGCGGCGACTTGATCGGCATGACCGCCATGCCCGAGGCCAGGCTGGCACGCGAGGCGCAGATGTGCTACGCGCTGGTGGCGCTGGTGAGCGACTACGACTGCTGGCGGCCGCACGATGCGTCCAAGGGCAAGCAGACCCTGATCCAGGAGATCGTCTCGAACCTCCGGACGGCCACTGACAACTGCCTGCAGCTCATTGAGGCGGCGCTGGCCGTCGAGCAGCCGCTGGTCTGCGAAGACTGCGCGTGCCGCAAGAGCCTGGAGATGGCGGTCTGGACCGATCCGAAGCAGATCGACGCCGCCCGCAGGGAGCAGTTGGCGCCGCTGTTTGAATAGACCTGACAAGAGACGCGAGAACGAGGACCGTTGCCGTGAAACCGATAGAACACAGAATGTTGGCCGTTGCGGTTGCTGTTGGACTGCTGGTGGGATTGGGATCGGGCTGCCGTCAGGAGACGACCCCGGAGGCGAAGCAGGCCCGGCTCATCGCCGCCGAGAGTATGCAACTCAGAAAACAACTGGCCGATCGCGATGGAGAGATCAGACAGCTTCAAGCCGGCCACGCCAAAGAGATTGAGCGGCGGCAAAAGCAGTTGGACGCCTGCCAGGAGCGGATTGAGGCCCTTCAGAAGGACCTCGACAAAGGCATTGCCGTGCGCGTCGAGAGCGTCATGGCGGCGGTGATGGACGAGAACGCCAGACTGCGCAAAGAGATCGAAACGCTCCGCGCGGAGATCGCGACGCTCAGAACGCAGCCACCGAGTCAGCCTTGACCCGGTCGATCGCGTACGTCCCGACGACCTCGCCGTCGTCGCGCGTCATGGTGACGCGGAGATGGTCGGTGGCCGCATCTACTCGGATGACGGTCGCGGCGCCCTTCTGCGGCGCGCCTCCGATGATCGTCGGATAGTCGCACTGCCCTTCGACCGGCGGGCGGATCTCGTAGTGGTGCGTGTGCCCGGAGATCACCAGGTCGACCTTCCCCTCGTTGTACAGCGGCCGCCACGTCTGGTACATGTCGTCCGGGCCGTGCCATCGCTCCGACGGTTGCGGCGGCATGTGAACCACCACCACGCGAAACGGCGCCTCTCGGAACGCCTGCGACCGAATCTCGGCCTCCAGCCACTGCCGCTGCACGGCCCGGTAGCGGTCGAAGTCGACCAGTCCGCTGTATTCCTGGTCGGTGTCGCGCTTGTCCTCGCCGCCGTCCATGACGACGAAGTGGACCGGGCCGTGATCGAACGAGTAGTAGTAGCGACCGTCGGGCAGGGCAATGTAGTCCGGCAGACGGCGGGCGAACTTGCCGCGCGTCTCATGATTGCCTCGTGCGTAGATGAATGGCGTTTCGCTGGCGAACAACTGCGTGCACGGCGTCAGCACGTGGTCGATGATCTGTTGCTGGTCCTCGATGTGGCCAAGGATGTCGCCATTGAGGAAGACGAGGTCGAAGGGTCGCGTCTGCGCGAGCTTCGTAACTGTGATGAGGGTTTCGTTCTGTTCGTGGATGTCGTTCAGGACGATGAAGGAGATGCTGTCCTTCCGGTCGTCGAGCGTGGTGAAGGTGTACGTATCGCTGGTGACCGTATCGCCGTACGTGACCTCGTAGGGTTTGAACGCGACGATCTCCCTGGAGCAGATGCGATAGCGATACTTCTCGCCGGGCGAGAGCCCTTCGAGGGTAACTTTGTGGATCGTCTGGTTGGCCGCGATCAGCCCGTGTTCGCTGTAGTGGGCCTTCTGGTCGAGAGATTCGCCCCGGCCATATTCGACCCAACTGACGCAATTGGCGTCGGTGATCCACATCACGGTTATCGAGGTTTCCGACGGCGCCTGAAGATAGGGCCCGACTACGATCCGGGCCGCACCCGCCGGCCCGCTCAGAATGACCCATCCCACCAGGACGATCGCTGCTCTTGCCGTTCTTGTATGCATTCTCGTGTGCTCCTGCTTGAGAATCTGTATGGATTCCGGTGCGATAACTGGAAGATACCATGAATGTCGAAGGTTGTCACCGCCTTGAAGGCATGGATTGCCTGGCGCGGTCGTCATCGGTACAATCATCAGGAAGATCGAAGGCAGCACATCAGGAGGTGGACGCATGGACAAGTTGGTGGAAGTGTATGTTGCCGGCGATATCACGCGGGCCTATCTGATCAAGGCGCATCTGGAGGACGCCGGCATTCCGGTCCACATCGCCAACGAGAACATCTCGGCGGCCTACAGCATCGACGGCATGGCGCCCCGCGTCCTCGTCCCCGCCTCCCGCGCCGAAGAGGCCCGGGAGATTATCGCGGAAATCCAACAGTCATCGCAGGACTTCGACGACGATTTCGACGAATTGTCGGACGAACCTTCTGGACCTCAGCCCTGACGGCGTCACTTCATGATGCGCCGTACCTTGGCGAGTTTTCCCTGGTAGGGGGGATAGACCAGAGGCAGGTCGAAGCGCGTGGTAGCTTTGAGGATGCTCTTTTTGTGCGAGAAGCGCTCGAAGCCGCTGAAGCCGTGATAGCTGCCGATGCCGCTTTGGCCGACGCCTCCGAACGGCAGGTTCGGGTTGACCAGATGCTGCATGCAATGGTTGATGCAGCCGCCCCCGAACGGAATCCGCTGAACCAGCTCCTGCTGGACGGATTTGCTCTCGCTGAAGACGTAGAACGCCAGCGGATGCTGCGGCAGCCTGGCAATCGTCTCCAAGACCTCGTCGAGCTCGTCGTAGATCATCACAGGCAATACAGGTCCGAAGATCTCTTCGCTCATAACCTTGTCGTCGAGTATTACGCCGGACATCACTGTCGGGGCGATGAACCGCTTCTCGATATCGTACCGTCCGCCGATCACGACCTTGGCCGGATCGATCAGTGACGCGATGCGCCGGCAATGCTGCGCGTTCACGATCCGCGCGAAGTCGCCGCTCGACGCCGGGTCCGGTCCATACATCTCGACGATACGTTGCCGGAGGCCGTCGAGGAATCGCTGCTCCACAGTCCGATGAACCATGACGTAGTCCGGCGCCACGCAGGTCTGTCCGGCGTTGAGGAACTTCGCGAAGGCGATGCGATTGGCCGCGACGCCCATCTTCGCATCGTGGTGGACGATGCAAGGGCTTTTGCCGCCCAATTCCAGCGTGACAGGCGTCAGATGCTCGGCGGCGGCCTTCATGACGATGGCGCCGACGCGCGGGCTGCCCGTAAAGAAGATATGATCGAACTCCTGATTCAGCAGGGCAGTGCTTTCCTCCACCCCTCCAGTCACGCACGCGGCGTACTCGGGGTCGAAGACTTCTTCGATCAGTTGTCGCGTTACTTCGCTGCACGCAGGCGTCAGCTCGGATGTCTTGACCACGGCGGTGTTGCCGGCGGCGATGGCGGCGGTCAGCGGAACGATAGCCAGTTGGATCGGGTAATTGAACGGAGAGACGATCAGGTTCACGCCGAGAGGGCAGTAGTGAATCCAACTGCGTCCCGGTTGGGCGAGCAGCGGCGTCCCGACTCGCCTGGGCTTCATCCATCTCTTCAGGTGCTTGATCGTGTACCGCAGATCATAGCGTGAGAAGCCCGTCTCGGTCAGGTAGGACTCGAACGGCGGCTTGCCCAAGTCCTTCGCGAGAGCCGCATGCAGAACGTCCTCGTGCTTCGAGATCGCATCGAGCAGACGCCGCAGGCGTTCCAGCCGCACCTCGTAGGGAAGCGTTGCCCCGGAGCGGAAGAACCGCCGCTGCCGGCTGACGATGTCGGCGATCTGCTGCGTCCTGGTCATGAGCGTAACGCTCCCGGCGCCCGTCTACGCTTCGGCGGTGACGCGGACTCGTTTGACGGCTTCGATACAGTCGGGCAGATCGACCTGGCCATGACGGCGTTTCATGGCGGCCGCGACAAGGCCCAGGAACATCGGGCTGGGCCGCAGCGGGCGGCTGGTCAGGCATGGATGGGCCTGGGTCCCCATGAAGAACGGGTGGCTCGGCAACTCCAGAATCTGCATGATCGGCTGGTCGGGCGCCTTGCCCGAGAAGACCAGGCCGCCGGCTTCGAGGGTTTCGATGTACTTCGGGTCCACCTCGTAGCGGTGCCGGAACCGCATCCGGACCGAGTCCTTGCGGCCGAAGAGGTCCCAGGCCACCGTCTCCGGCTTGATCTCCACGTCGCGCCCGCCCAGACGCATGTTTCCGCCCAGACCTTCGATCTTCTTCTGCTCGGGCAGGATGTCGATCACCGGCTCAGCGCATTTCGGGTCCAGCTCGGTGCTGCCGGCGCCCTTGAGGCCGCAGACGTTGCGGGCGAAATCGATGACGGCCATCTGGAAACCCAAGCACAGGCCCAGGTAGGGCAGGTCGTTCTCGCGGGCGTAGCGGACGCAGGCGATCTTGCCTTCGGCGCCGCGCGAGCCGAACCCGCCGGGCACGATGATGCCGTCGACGCTCGCCAGACGCTCGCCCGCGTTCTTGTCGGTGATGTCTGTTGTGTCGATCCACTCGATGCCGACGTCGCAGCCCAGCGCGATACCCGCGTGCTCCAGCGCGTTGATGATTGACGCGTAGCTGTCCCGGACCGCGGTGTACTTGCCGGTGATGCCGATGGTGGCCTTGTACTTGGCGGTGCCGATCTTGTCGGTGAAGTCGCACCACTTGGCCCAGGCCTTCCGCTCGTGCCGCAGGTTGATGCGGTCCTCGATCTTGAGCAGCCGCAACACCTCGAAGTCCAACCCGTGCTCGCGCAGCATCGACGGGATCATGTAGATGCTGGCCGAATCGTGCAGGCTGACGACCCGTTCGACCGGGACGTTGCTATAGATGCTGATCTTCTGCCGCGCTTTCTCGTTGACCGGGTTGGTCGCCCGGCACGCGATGATGTCCGGCTGAATCCCAAGCTGCATGACCTGCTTGATCCCGAGCTGGGCGGCCTTGGATTTCTGCTCGCCCAGTGCCGGCGGCTCCAGCACGTACGTCAGCGCCACGAAGCAACTGCTGTTGGGCCCTTCCTCGTAGGCCAGCTCACGCATCGCTTCGAGATAATAGGCGTTCTCCAGGTCGCCGACGGTGCCGCCGATCTCGACGAAGACGACGTCGGCCTTGCTGTCGGCGGCGAGCTGCCGCAGCTTGAGCTTCACTTCGCCGGTCACATGCGGGATCATCTGAACGTCGCGGCCGAGGTAGTCGCCGTGCCGCTCCTTGTTCAGCACGCTGCTGAAGATCTGCCCGCTCGTGGCGAAGTTCGCCCGGCTCAGGTCCAGGTCCAGCATTCGCTCGTAGGTGCCCAGGTCCATGTCGGTTTCCATGCCGTCATCGAGGACGAAAACCTCGCCGTGACGGAACGGGTTCAGCGTGCCCGAGTCGATGTTGAGGTAGCCCTCCAGCTTGATCGGCGCGACCTTCAGCCCCTTGTCCTGGAGCAGCTTGGCCAGGCACGAGGAGAAGATCCCCTTGCCCAGACCGCTCATCACCGTGCCCATAACGAACACGTACTTGGTCTTGCCCTTCTTGTAGCCCGCCGGAATCGGCGAGAAGAACTCGCTCTCCGTCGAGGCGTCACTCAGTTTCGTCAGCAGCTCTTTGCTGTCAGCCATTGGAATCCTATCCTTGCGATGCTGGGGTCCTGCGAAACGCGTCGTTTGTGTTTCTCTTGCGGTGTCGTTGGACGAAGGCGGCGTATTGCTGGGGGGTGTCGATGCCTTCGGCGGTGTGCTCGACCGTGCCGACGAGGATGGCAAAGCCGTTCTCGAGGACACGGAGCTGTTCGAGCTTTTCGAGTTTCTCCAGGGGGCTCTGGGGCAGCCTGGTGATCTGGGCCAGAAACGACTTGCGGTAGGCGTAGATGCCGATGTGGCGCAGGTAGTTGCCCGCCGGACCAATGCCCCCTTTGTCTCTGTCGTAGGGGATGGGACTGCGCGAGAAGTAGATCGCCCTTGCGCCTGCGGCGCCCGCTACGCTTCTGTTGTCGAGCGACGAGCGACCAGCGACGAGCGACGAAACGACCACCTTGACGACGTTCGGGTCGGCGACCTGCTCGGCCTGCCGCAGCGGCGTCGCCAGCGTGGCCATGGGGACGTCGGGGTTTTCGACCAGCAGCCGGGCAAGGGTGTCGATGTGATCCGGGTCGATTTCGGGCTCGTCGCCCTGGACGTTGACGACGATATCGATGTCCAGACCGGCCACCGCCTCGGCGATACGATCCGTGCCGCTCTGGTGGTCGGCGCGGGTCAGGACGCACGCGGCCCCGAAGCTCGCGGCCGCCCTGACGACCCGTTCATCGTCGGCTGCAATCAGGACGCTCTCAGGCAGCTTGGCCCTGCAAGCCTGCTCGTACGTGTGCTGGATGAGGTATTTGCCGGTGTCTTGGGCGAGAACTTTCCCGGGGAATCTGGTCGAATCGTACCGCGCGGGAATACAGACTACGATCTTCACTGTCGCTCGAACTTGTACGTGTACACAGTCATCCGGCCCAAGTGGCTGTACCTACGGGAAAAGGAAAGACCCCGTTGCGGCTACGCGCCCCAACCCAAGTAGCCAACGGGACCTTATCATAGACCGGCCGGTCCGCGTTGTCAACACGGCTGCCGACTCGACCTCCAAATTATTCGTGATAGTCGCGCCGGCGGATCGAGAGACCTGCGGAAATGCCCTCTCAATCGATTTCGTGGCGGCGCGGAAATTCATATGGATGACTTGAAATCCGGAATGGTGCTCCTATACTGCGCCGGCAGGTTGTGGGCAGAGGAACGCCGGACCAGACAGACTGGAGAAAGGAACGACATGCTCAAGAACATCCCGCTGGTGATCTCGCCGGAACTGATGAAGGTCCTGATGGAAATGGGCCACGGCGATGAGATCGTGCTGGCCGACGGCAACTTCCCGGCCGCCAGCATCGCCCAACGGCTGCTCCGCTGCGACGGCCACGATGTACCTGTGCTCCTGGAGGCCATCCTGAAGTTCTTCCCTCTGGACGTCTACGTCGATCAGCCGGTGGCCCTGATGGCGGTCGTCGCCGGCGACAAGACCAAGCCGACGATCTGGGAGCAATACCGAAAGATTGTGGCCGCCAGCGGGGAGAAGTTCTCGGATTTCGAGTACGTCGAGCGGTTTGCCTTCTACGAGAGGGCCAGGAAGGCCTACGCGGTCGTTGCAACCAGCGAAAAGGCCCTGTACGCGAATATCATACTGAAAAAGGGTGTTTTATAGGGCAAGTCTGCCGGAGCTAGGCGCTTCGGGGGTTGTGGGAAGCCCGCGGGGATTGCACAGGCCGGATCCGGTGTTTTTGAGCGCCTGGGCCGAGATCGGGGCTGTCGGCGCCCGAGAAACGGACTTTGTCCCATAAATACCGGCTCCATCCTTGACACGAACGCGATCTGGCGGTACAATTGACGTGTTCTGGTGGTATTGCCCTCGCCGCGCCGCCCGTGGTCAGAAGGGTCTGCTGGACGCACGGACGGGTTTCCTGGCATTTGGGTGAGGAACCCGTTGGTTTGACGCGGAGGGAACGGAACAGGCAGGGACCTGTGCGCATCGATAAGGGTGTGCTTTGCGCAGACAGATGCCTGCGCTCTGCGGCGGCGGGTCGTTTCTCGCGGCGCGTGTGATTCGGTTGACTTGTGGATGCTCTATCCTGTTGCACAGGCAAGTGGACAGCGATTTCTGGAGCGACTGGAGAGGCAAAGGAGAAGAAGGAAAGGACCATGGGCAGTAGACGCAAAGGTTTCACGCTGATCGAGCTTCTGGTGGTCATCGCCATCATCGCCATCCTGATGGGTATTCTGATGCCCGCCCTGAGCCGTGTCAGGAAACAGGCCAGGAAGGTCACCTGTCTGGCCAACCTGAAACAGTGGGGCCTCGCGTTCGCCCTCTATTGCGAGGATAACGACGGGAAGTTCTTCACCGGAGAAGTCAGCGGCAGCACCTCCGATGTGGGGTCCGGCGCGTTTTGGCGCATAACGATGCGACCTTACTCGAAGGACGTCAAGATGTGGCTGTGCCCGCAGGCGGTGAAGCCTCGTCCGACGGGGGGGATCCCCGCCGGCGGGTGGTCGTACACCGCCTGGCAGGTTGGCAATGACGTGGGCAGCTATGGCCTCAATGGTTGGATTCTAAATGTGCGCGAGGCGAGAGGTTCCAAGACATCCGCCTGGGGTCGCAACGATCTCGATGCCGCCGGTCGGCCAAGACACTGGGGCAGGCCGCCGAGCAAAAATGCCAATGAGGTGCCGGTGTTCACAGGAAGCTGGTGGGTTGATTCGTGGCCGTTGGAGACCGACCAGCCCCCGGAGACCGACGCCGGTCCTGGCGATACGCCGGGAACCAACGAGATGAACCGCGTCTGTGTCGATCGACACGACGGCTTCGTCAATTCGCTCTTCGCCGACTGGACGGTTCGATCGGTCGGTATGAAGGAGTTGTGGACGCTGCGATGGCACCAGACGTACAACGTCAACAACTACTGGACGAAGGCCGGCGGGGTCGATCCGACCTCGTGGCCTCAGTGGATGCGTAAATACAAGGACTACTGAGCTGAGCAGCATGTGGCGTGTGGCGGGTGACGGCGGCGGTGACGTGGCTGTGATTGTCGGGTCGTACGAAGATCAGCGATACATGTAGGAGCGCAACTATGGATAAAAGAACAAAGGGTTTCACGTTGATCGAGCTTCTGGTGGTCATTGCCATTATCGCGGTCTTGATGGCCATCCTGATGCCGACGTTGGGTCGCGCCCGCGAGCAGGGTCGCCGCGCCGCGTGTCTGGCCAACCTCAAGCAGTTGACGCTGGCGTGGCTGATGTACGCCGACGAGAGCAACGGCAAGATCGTCAACGGCACCGGCGGCATCGATAGCTCTCAGGCGGCGCAGGGCCCGTACTGGGTCGGCAAGTGCTGGCACGACAGCTATGCGAGCGGAATCAGCCTGGACGAGGATTTGCAGAGGGAGGGCATCAGGGCGGGTGCTCTGTACACTTACGTCAGGGACACGGGGCCCTATCGTTGTCCGACCGGCACGAAGGGCGAGCTTCTGACCTATGCCGCGATGGATTCGGTCAACGGGCTGTACCGCACGGGCACCACCACGACGATTGGCGGCAAGATGGTGGGGACTCGCGTGGGCAAGACGGTGGTGTGGCTCCGTCGGCTCGACGAGATCGTCAGCCCGGGTCCGGCGTATCGCATGGTCTTCATCGACGAGGGGTGGGTGACGCCCGACAGCTACGCCGTACACTATACCCAGGAAACCTGGTGGGACGATGCTCCGGTCCGGCATGGTGACGGCGTCAACGCCTCCTTTGCCGACGGTCATGTCGAATACTGGAAGTGGAGAGGCACCGGCACGGTCAAGTACGGCAAGCTCCAGCAGAAGATGCACTCGAGCAACAACCGGGCGCCGGAGTCGGAGGCCGACTTCGAAGATCTGCACCGTTTGCAGACAGCCACCTGGGGCCGTCTGGGATACTGACAGCGGTCTGTGGCCGCGCCGGGACCGGGCAAGGCCCGGCGCGAAAGAGATTCATTCCTGCGAATGCCGGGAGGTTCTCATCTTCGGATGGGAACCTCTTGCATTTCAGGGCATCCCAAGTCATGTGTCGGGGGCTTGCAGACGCCTCTGGCGGTAGCTCAGCGGCACCACGAGAACGGCGCAGTCGGCTTTGCGGACGACCTTCTCGGTGACGTTGCCGAACAGGGCCTTCTGGAGGGCGCCGCGGCCCTGGCGGCCCATGACGATCAGATCGACCTGCCGCTCACGCGCAAAGGCGAGGATTTCCTGTTCGTCTTTGCCGATGCGAATCTCGACGTGGAACTCGACTTGTTCAGGTACTCTGGCGCGGTACGTCTCGATGCGCTCGTCGACGTCGTGCTTGGCCTTGGCGTCGACGTCGTCCACCTCGTAGATGTAGGTCTTCCAGAACTGGGCCTCGGTCTCCGGGATCACATGGAGCAGATGGAGCCGGCATCCCGGACGCCGGCCGGCGGCGTCGACCGCAAAGGAAAACGCAAAGTCGGCGTTCTCCGAAAAATCGGTGCAGAAGAGGATCTGGGAAAACGTCGTTTCGTCTGACTTGAGAGGGTCCATCGTCCTTGTCTCCTCAGGTCGCTCGCGAAGCAGATTTCCTCTATCTCATCGCCTCCGGCAGGAACAGGCACAGTTGCGGGAACAGGATCAGGAGGATCGCGGCGACGATCAGGGCCCCCAGGAACGGCAGGGCCCCTCGAAAGACGGTTTGCAGCGGCACGTCGCGCTCGATCCCGCTGACCACGTACACGCACACGCCCACCGGCGGGCTGATCACGCCCATCATGGTGACCACTACGATGATCACGCCGAACCAGATCGGGTCATACCCCAGCCCTACCACGACCGGGTAGAAAATCGGGATCGTCAGCATGATCAGGCCCAGGGCATCGACGAAACAGCCGGCCAGCAGATAAAACAGGATGATCAGGGCCATGATGCTCCAGCCGGGCAGCGGGAGGTTCGCCAGCCACCTGGCCAGTTCATCCGGGATACGGGTCACCGCCAGGAAGTGGCCGAAGATGACCGCCCCGGTGACGATGAACATGACCATGCACGAGGTTCGGACCGTCTCCTGGAGAGAGCGAATCACCTTGCGAATCGTCAACTGCCGCTTGACCAGGCCGATGACCAGTGTGCCGGCCGCGCCGATGGCGGCGGCCTCGGTGGGGGTGAAGAACCCGGCGAACATGCCACCCATGACCGCGACGAATAGCACCAGGGTCTCGATGACCCCGGTCAGCGCCGCGAACTTGGCCGGCCAACCCGTGCGCGGCCCGGGCGGCCCGAATTCCGGTCGGCGTTTGCAGTTGACGTAGATTGTCAGGCAGAACAGCAGCGCGATCAGCAAACCCGGCACGATCCCCGCGATGAACAGCTTGCCCACCGACTGCTCGCTCATGATCCCATAGACGATGAAGACCACGCTCGGCGGGATGAGCATGCCGATGCCGCCGCCGGCGGCGACGGCCCCACAGCCGAGTTCCATGCTGTACTTGAATCGCTTCATCTCGGGCAGGGCGACCGAAGCCATCGTCGCCGAGGTGGCCGGTCCCGACCCGCAAATGGCGCCGAAAGCGGTGCAGGCGCCCACCGTGGCCATGGCCAGACCGCCCGGCAGGGCGCCGAGCCAGTGATAGGCGGCGTTGAACAAGCCCCGGCTGATTCCCGCGTGAAAGGCCACCTGCCCCATGAGCACGAACAGCGGGATCACCGTCAGGCCGTACGAGCTGAACGTGTCGTACAGGTCCATCGTGATCATGCTCATGGCCGCCTCGGGCGAAACCACCACCGCGAACCCGACGAAGCCGACGACGGCCATGGCGAACGCCACCGGCAGGCTGGCCGTCAGCAGAAGCAGCAGGCACAGGCAACCGACAATCCCAATCTGAATCGGCGTCATGGCTTGATCATCTCCCGATCCGGATGGATGAGGCTATGGCCGACCACCAGTACGACGACCGCACAGCAGAACCCGATGACGTACGGGACCCAGAAGACCGGCAACTGGAGGGTCTGGCTGACCTGCCCGTTGCGGTAGAAATCGAGGCCGTAGAGCACACTGCGCCAGGTGAGGAACGCGAACAGGACCATGGTCAGAAGCCGCATCACACTGTCGACCATGATCCGGCCGCGACGGTTGAGCTTGTGGAAGAAGTACTCGATTGCCACGTGGCCCTTGACCGCCGTGGTGTAGGGCAGCGCCGTGGCCAGGCTCAGCGCCCCGAGAATCTTGACGATGTCGTAGGCCCCTATGAACGGGTGGTTGATCCACCGCAGGCGCAGAATCACGTCGGCGCACGTGACCAGCATGATCGCCAGCACGCTGAGCCCGGAGACGATCGCCATCGCGTAGACCAAGGCACGCAGCGCCTTGCCGCCAGCTGCCCAGACGGTCTTCAGGACTGCTATGAACCCTGTCGATTCAGCCATTTACCTGCCGGCGACCTCAGAGTGTTTCGCAATGGAAGCTCGCAGGTCGTCGAGGAATTGCTGGCCGGGCAGGCCCTTTTCGGCCGCGGCCTTGACGTATTCGTCGAGGACCGGCTGGACCGCCGCCTGCCAGCGCTGCTGCTCGGCGGCATCCAGCGTGATCACCTCGCGCTGGAGTTCTTTGATGAAGGCGGCGCCTTCCTGATCGGCCTGGTCCCACGCCTGGCCGTGTTTGGTGACGAACTCGTCGCTCACGTCGGTGAACACCTTCTGCAACTCGGGGCTCAGGCTCTCCCATGCCTTCTTGTTGATCACCACGAACATCGCCGTCGTGTAGCCGATGACCGAGGTCTCAGTCACGTGGGTGATGACTTCGCCCTGTTTCCAGCCTTTGAGCGTCTCGATGGGGCAGAACGTAGCCTCGACGACGCCTTTCTGGAGGCTTTCGTAGGTTTCGCCCTGGCTCATCGCCAGCGGCGTGCCGCCCAGGCTCTGGACGATCTTGGAGGACAAGCCCGTCGCGCGGACCTTCATACCCGCCAGGTCCTCCAGCCGGCGAACCGGCTTGCGCGTGGCCAGGATGCCGGGACCGTGTGCGTGAACGTACAGCACGTGTACGTCACTGACCTCCGCCGGCTGATACTTGCGCACCATCTCCGTCGCCACCTGCGTGGCCACCAGGCCGTTCGGATAGCCCAGGGGCAGGTCGAGCCCTTCGAGCAGGGGGAAGCGCCCGCGCGTGTAGGCGAAGCAGCTCATGCCGATGTCGGAGACGCCGCTGACGACGCCTTCATAGCACTGGTCGGCCTTGGTCAGCGTGCCGCCGGGATAGACGGTGATCTTGACCTTGCCGTTCGTGCGTTTGCCGATTTCCTGAGCCCAGGCGTCGGCGGTCTGGCACTGGATGTGCGCCGGTGGGAAGAACACGCTGTAGGATAGTTCCGTGGTCTTCTCCTGGTCGGGCGATTTGCCGCAGCCCGAGAGGATGGTTGCCACGGCCGCGACGGCCACGAACGAAACGACGATATTCCACCATTTCATTGCAGGTACCTCCCAGAAGCCCACACCGTAAGTCGGCGCTCGCAGTGTGCCCGCAAGAGCCTGCCCCTTCAACGGCGTTCAGGGCAGGCTCTGAACTGGCCGAAGGGGCACAACGCCTTGCGGCGTGACTACGAACGGCATTCACACGCACCAGTCACCTGCCATAGTACGAGTAGAACCGCCCGGTTGCAAGGATTCCTTTTTGGATGGAGATCGGCGGTTTCTCGGTTTGCCTCTATCGGCCTCGCCATTCGCCCAGCATGCGTTTGAGACGGTGGAAGATCCCGTCCCTGGCCAGGTCCGGCGGGACCACCGCCGAGGCCCGCAGCTTCTCCAGCGACTGGGCGTTCTCGGCGGCGCGAGCGGCCGCCAGATCCGAGAGCACATGGGGGATTTCCTCCCGCAGCGAGAGCAGGTGGGCAAAGGCGGCCCGGTCGAATTCGAGCAATTCGCAGTCGGTGACGGCGGTCATGGTCGCGCTTCGCGGCAGGCCGGTCAGGAGGCTCATCTCGCCGAAGAGCGCCCCAGGGTGTAATTCGAACTCGATCGGCCGGGCGGCGTCGGTGTTCGCGATGCTGCCCTTGACGGTCCCCTGGACCAGAACATAGAACGATTCGCCCTGATCGTTCTGCTGCATCAGGGTCTCACCGTGTGTGAAACGGGTGCGTTTCACATCCCGCGCGACGCTTTTCAGCTCGTCGCGGCTGAGCATGCAGACGCCCTCGGAATCGGCCATGAGCTTGCGCCCGAAGTCGCTGCGGACCAGGTCGTCGACGATACGCTCGATCTCCGAGGCCAGCGGCTTCTCGAATCGCTGGGCGTGGACCGCCTCCAGGAAGTTGCCGAGCAGCCGGCCGCTCATCGGGAAGGGGATCTCGATCCCACGGCGCTGGAACTTGTACCAGATCATCCGCATCACGTGGCCTTCGATCGGCGTGCGCTGCTCGTAGTGCTTCGACCAGAAGCGCAGCACGTACTCGATGCAGAAGTCCTTGAAGCCGGTGATGTAGGCCTCCGGCGCCGGGTGTTTCTCGACCGTCGGAATGCTCTGAGCCGCCTCGACCAGGGCCCCGATCACGTCGCCGGGCGCATCGCCGTAACTGGCGGCGACCGGCACGTCGTGCCGGCGCAACGGCGTGGGCGAGGAGAAGTTGCGCACGGTGGTGTCGGCGAGCTTGCCGTTGGGAATGACCACGACGTGGCCGCCCGTGGTGCGCAGCCGCGTCTCCCGCCAGTTGACCACCACGACCTTTCCAATCGTCCCGTCGACTTCAATCCAGTCGCCCACCGACATCGAGCGGCTGGCGTGCAGGGACATGCCCGCCAGAAGATTGCCCAATACCCCCTGCATGGCGAAGCCGATAACGCCGGTGACAATCGCCGTGGAGGTCAGCAGCACGGTGATCTTGAGGTCCAGGTATTTCATCAGCACGAAGGCGACGCCCAGCATGATCGCCAGACGCAGCAGGCCGCGAGTGAGGCGGTTGAGAGGGCAGGCCTTTCCCATCTGCACGAAAAGCTCGACGAACAGCCCTTCGATCACCCTGATCAGAACGTAGACGCCCCAGAACGTCAGCCAGGCCTGGTCGTAGCGACGCGGCAGCGGGGCGCGCCGGGGCAGGTCGAGCCAGGAAATCAACGCCGCCGAAAGTACCAGTACGGCCACGCCAAACGCGATGTAACTGACCAGCGCGCCGACGAACTGCCGGCCGGAACGCCGACTCGGCTCGACTCCCTCGGGCGTGGTGTATCGGCGGCGCAGCGGCAGCGAAAGCAGGTACGCCGCCAGCAGCACCACCGCGGCCAGCGCGATATTCTCAACGTAGTACAGTATCGGGGGTTCGAGCCATTTCGGCATGGCGGCTGCTTTCCTAAATCACGATCCGTTGTCCGGCCCGCGCCAGCGCGGCGCCGGGGAATACATCTTTCACTTGCTGCTCCAACGCGCGCAGCGTCGCGTCGTCGGCCGCCGGCGCGTGGTGTCCGAGAAGCACTCGCGGAATCCCTGTCGATGCGGCGATCTCCACGCCGTCCTCCCACGAGGTATGTCCCCAGCCTACAAAGGCCTCCTGCCGCTCGCGGCCGAAGTGGGCGTCGATGACCAGCAGTCTCGCCGGCCTCGGTTCGCGACACAGGGTTCTGAACGCGGTCTCGAAGACGTCCGTGCGCTTTTGCCACTCGATATCGGTGGCGAACACGAACGAGGCGTCACATGCGTCATTCACCCGGTAAGCGAGAGACCCGCCGGGATGGGGCACGGGACAGCCCTGCACCCGCAAGCCGCCGATCTGGATCCCGTCGGCCGGGAATTCGGCGAACTCGATCCCCGCGCTCATCTGCTTCCAGGAGATCGGCCAGTACGGCGGGGCGAGCAGACCCGTCACGGCGTCGTGAACGCCGCCGTCAGCAAACGCCGGACCGATGAAGTGGAACGACCACTGTGCCTTGTAGAGCAGGGGATTCATCGTCAGTCCGATCAGGTGATCGAGGTGGTAGTGCGAGAACAGCACGGTGACCCGGCCCGGTTCGGTCTGGGCCAATTGTTCGCAGACAGCCCGCATCCCGGTGCCCGCATCGAGCACCAGCCGTTCGCCGTGCGAGCCTGTCACCAGCAGGGAGGTTGTGTCGCCGCCGAACTCGTCGAAGCCGCTCCCGAGGGCCGGCTGGCTGCCACGCATTCCGCCGATGAAGATGCGCATGCTCATTTCTCCGTCAGTCCCCAGACTCCGTCCCATGAGGCCGGAGAATGGGCCGCGAGATTCGCACATCGCTGAGCGTAGCTCCTGGCGGCAGGGTCGTCGGGCAGTTGCTCGAAGACGGCCTTGGCCTCCGCGAAGTCGCCCTCGCGAAAGAGCGCCAGTCCGGCGGCGAACGTCTCCCAGCCGGCCGGCACAGGATCGCCGGCGAATCCCGTCAGTTCGTACACTTCCACCGCCGTCTTACGGCCCACCACGCGAAGGTCTGCGAGCTTGCGGCCTCGGAATTCGGCGCCGGCCTGTCGCCATGTGCTGCCCGAGACCATGGTCTCGGTGCCGAAGGCCTTGTTGGCGCCCTCCAGGCGGGAGGCCAGATTCGCCGCGTCGCCCAGGATCGTGTAGTTGAATCGCTTGCGCGAGCCCATGTTGCCCACGACGACGTCGCCTGTGTTCAGTCCCACCCTCATCCGCAGCAGTGCTCCGGTTCGCTGCTGGAAGTTGTCCCGAAGCTCCGCCAGGCGGCGCTGGCAGCGCATCGCGGCGCGACAGGCGCGGACCGCGTGGTCCGACTGCGCCAACGGTGCGTTCCAGAACGCGATGATGGCATCGCCCTCGTACTTGTCGAGCGTGCCGCCTTCTTCCATGATGATGTCCGTCATTTCAGTGAGGTAATCGTTCAGAAGAGTCGTCAGCTCGACCGGCCCCAGTTTCTCGGAGAAGGTGGAGAAGCCGGCCAGATCGGTGAACATGATCGTCAACTCGCGTTTCTCCCCGCCGAGTTGGAGGTGCTTGGGGTCGCGGATGATCTTCTCGATCACGTCACCGCTGAGGTAGTGACGGAACGCCTGTTTGATGAACGCCTTCTGCCGTCCTTCCGTCCAGTAGTTGGCGGCAAGAGCCCCCACCATGGCCAGCACGGAGGCGCCCGCTTGGGCAACGACCGGCCACCACCATCCTCGGGCGTAGGCGGCGAAACCGACCAGAATCGGCATCGCCAGCCAGACGACCGCAAGAGGCCCCGCCTGCCACCAGCGACCGCCGTAGGTCAGCGACAAGGCTGCGCCGACCGCGGTGGCCAGTACGACCAGGGCGACCACAGGCATCTTGGCTTGGGCGATGAAGGAATCGGTGAGGAGGTTGTCGACGAAGGCGGCGTGCAACACGACGCCCGGACATTTGGGATTGACCGGGGTCGGTCGCAGATCCAGCAGAGCCGGAGCGCTGCATCCGACGAAGACGTAACAGTCCTTGAACGTCTCAGGTGACAGCACCGGGGTCTCCTCGTCGCGCAAGCGGAGTTCCGATTGGATGACCGCCGCGGCGGAAACCGCCTCAGGCAGGCCGTTGCGACCTCGGAACCGAAGGATGGCGTTGCCTCGCTCGTCCAGAGGAACGGCCTTGTCGCCGATCCGCAGCGGCCCGTTTTCGGCGGTCACTGTCGTCGGCTGTGTGGCCAGGTAAGTTGCCAGCCCCAGCGCCGGGATCTCGACCTCATCGAAGCGGCAGAACGGCGAGACCCGCCGAAACACGCCATCGGCATCCGGCACGCCTGCGACGTGTCCGAAGGCCGCGGCGCCCGCCGCCACTTCCGGAACCGGGAACAGCAAGTGGTTGGGCTTGGCCATCGTCGCCGTGCGCGTCGCCGCATCCGGACGCGGCACGTAATCGGGCCAGGTCTCCACGCTTCCGCCCGGCATCAGGGCCAGGACCGCCGGAGTGCCGGCCTTCAGAGCCTGCCCCATCGCCTCGTCGTCCGGAACTCCATAGACGGACGACTCGGTAAACAGAAGGTCCAAGGCCAGCGCGCGGGCCCCACCCCGCTGGCAGAACGCTGAGATCGCTCCATAGAACTCGCGCGGCCAGGGCCAGCCGAAGCTGTTCTCACGCTGCATCCAGTCCAGGCTGTTCTGATCGATGAAGATCAGCTTGATGTCGGGCGAGAGGGCCTCTCGCGCCGAGAAGAAACGGGCACGCCACGTCCACGTGGGGGCCTCCCACGATTCGAGGGCCCCCCAGCGCCACAGCAGCAACGCCGCGACGGCAGCGACCAGGCCGATCGCCGCTCCGCGCAGGCACTTCGCACTATGCTTGGACATGGCACCCACATTCAATCAATGAGCAAGGGCGATCCGTCTGTGGCGGATTCACCCCTACTTGCCGGCCAATACGGATTGCATGGCCGCCGCAAACCTCTGCTGCCGGACGGCGTCGATACCCGACCCGGTGTTGGCGATGCCCGAACGAAGCGTGTTGGCCCGACTGGCGGCCGAAGGATGCGTCTTGGCGAACCCCAGCCCGCCCGAACTACTGAGCCGCTCGTCCATTCGCTGGAGCATAGTGAGGATGGCGGTTTCCGGGTAGCCGGCGCGCTGCAAGACTTTCACCGCGGCGGCGTCCGCGAGGGTTTCCTGCTTCCGTGAGTAGCCGCTGGTCGTCAACGTCATGACCACGTCGCCCACCGATCCCTCGAATTCTTCGGTCAGCGCGGCCAGCTCTTCGCTGCCGAGCTGCTTGGCCGACTCGGCGGCGATGATCGTGAACGCCTCGGTCACGCGGCCCTGCTTGATCGCGCTGAGTCCATGCTTCATCGAGACGTGGCAGATTTCATGCGCCAGCACGGCCGCCAGCTCGTCCTCATTCTGGCAGCATCGCACCATCCCTCGCGTCACGAGGATCAGCCCGCCCGGCGCCGCGAAGGCGTTGATCTCATCCGAGTCCAGCAGCAGGAAATGGTAGCCGCCGAAGGTCTCGGGACGGTCGGAGAAGACCACCAGCGACTGGCCCAGCAGATTCAGGTAGGCGTTTGCCTCGGGCTGATCCAGCGGGGGATAGCTCTCGATCACCTGCGCTGCAACGGCCCGCCCGATGTAGTACTCCTGTTCCGGGGTCAGGTCCTGCCAGCTCTTCTCGACGGCCGCGGCGCCGCGTTTGACCGATTCGGCCTCCGAGTCGGTCAGCACGCCGGTGGCCCGGCCGATCTCGGCGCCGACCTCGCCCATCTCTCCGCAGCCACAGAACAGCACCGACATCAGCAGGCTCACCGCCAGGATCGCTGCAAAAAGACAGCGGGAGTTTGAAGCGGAAAGTGTGAAGTGTGAAGTCGGCAGCTTCGCCCGGTGGCAGCCAACTTCAAACTGGAAACTTGAAACTGGGAGCTCTCTTCTGTCGTTCATAGAGCACCTCCCGGCAGATTGCCCTGCGCCCGGAACGACGTAATCTGATCGGGCGTCACCTGGAACTGGGACATCCTGTCCACCCAGGTGTAGTCCAGTTTCCCGTCCGCCCTCATCTTGGCTTCGACCTGCTCGTTGAAGCCCTTGCCCGCCAGAGCGACCTCGTCGGACGACACGCCGGTAGCGGCATCGGAAGTTCCCGCGCTCATGGCGATTCGCTTTTTGGTGAGGGCCGACTCGTGCAGCCAGCCTGTCGTTCCGTCCGGCATGGTCACCGGGCACCAGCCGTTCTGCGCGTCGCCGGCCTCGACAACCGCGCCGTAGTCCACCGTGGCCACGGCCTTACCCAATTGCGAAGGCGTCGCACGCACCTTGGCATTGCGGACCTGGACGCTCATCGGTCCGGCGAGCGCTACACCGGCCATGATCGCCAGCAGCACCGCAAGAACCCTGATCTTCATACGTTCTATCTCCTGTGAAAACATGCCTCATCGGCGCCGTCTCAAACCAAGACACGCATCGGACGGCACAGGCTACAATCATAGCGAGCGTCATTCCAAAAGCAAGCCGGCACCATCTGCTTGGCATAGCGTGTACCCCCGCGCAGGCTGGACGAATGACAGCCTCGCAGGGACGAATGATCGTTCGCCCCTACCCATGTCTTCTGCGAAAATCCGCAGGAAAGAACACATTGTTCTCAATCAGGGTGGCCTTGGTGTACGATAAACCAACCAGAGTTCGAACTGCGGCAACTACGGTACCGTGATCTCCATGTTGGGGTGGTCTATGAAGAACTCGAACAGTATTCGTCTGATTCTTGTTGGTGTTGGCGTCCTGCTGGTCCTTTTCGGACTTCGAGGCGTGGCTCTGGGGCTGGTCGGCAAGACGGCGCAGGCCAGTGTCACCGAGGTCGAGGAGGCTGCCGGTCAGCACAACGACCCCATGGAGCACAACTACCAGATTTCCTATCGCTTCAGCGTCAACGGCAGGGACTACACCGGCAGCTTCACGCGAAAGAGGGTGTACAACACCGCGACGCTGCCGTCTGTAGGCGGCACGGTCTCGGTCCGCTATCTCTCAGCGGCTCCCGCCATCAACGGCGGTCCGGACACGGGGCCAGTGGGTGGGCTGGTCTTCGGCGGCCTGGGGCTGCTGTTGTTGTTTCTGGGCATCAAGCCTGCCAGGCCCGCCGCATCGGCTGCACCCGTGGAGAACACCCAGGCTGACTCCCAGGGCTAACCGGGCCCTCCTGGCAAAAGCGC
>CAZNSM010000074.1:0-11124 GCA_964575615.1 uncultured Pirellulales bacterium
CCGTCCCGGCCAGGGTCGCGGCGTCTGCGGCGGTCCCCAGATACACCTTGTGCGAAACAGCCTCGCGACCGGCACGCCAGCTCAGAGCCGTGTCGATCGCCACGTTGGCAGCGCCGTCAGCCGGCTGCGGCTGGCGGGCTTGGGCGGGAATGAACATGAAGCGGACTTCGCTCAGGCCATACTGGCTCATCATGCCCCATCCGCTGTTGACGGTCAGGCGGACGTACTTGGCCGCCACGCCGCCGAAGCTGACGGTTGTGTTGGCTGTGTACGTGGCCTTGGCGGTGGGCTTGGCGAATTCGATGTCGCCCAAGGCGGTCCAGTCGGTCCCGTCCAGCGAGTACGAGACGGCCACGTCCTTGAGCCCGAAACCGAGAATCAACTCGAACTCGGCGTTGTAGTTCCACACCAGCATCTCGTGGAGCTTGTAGACGCCGTCGAACTCGTACTGGATATAGAGGTTCTCATCCGCCGGAGCGGTGGCCAGCCACATGTCCGTGGTCCGGGTGGAATGCTGGCCGTCGGCATCCAGTCCCGAGCCGTTGACGGTATTCTCCGGTCCGGCGCCCTCTTCCGAGGTCCCATTGCTCGTCGCGGTGACGGTCTCGATTGCGTAGGCGAACGCTTCGGTCGTGAAGCTCCAGACCTCACCCTTGAAGATGCTGTTGGTCGGCGGTGCATTGACCTCATCGACGCGCCAGTAGTATGTCTGGCTGAAGCCGAGCAAGCCGGCGGGATCATACGTCGTCGCGGTCTGACCCTGGCTGAGCAGCGCACCCATCGGATTGGTCCGGCTCGCGTCGTTGACGTCGTCGAACGCTGTCCCGAAGTACACATCGTGGGTCGCCGCGAACTCCCCTGCCTTCCAGGCCAGAACGGCGTCTCGCAGAACATCCGTTGCCTTATCGGCGGGAGCGGGCTGGGATGCCAACTCCTTGACACCAAAGATCCCCATGGCCCTGTATGCCCCGAGTTCCGCGACCTCGTGGTCCGACAGGGCGACAGCGGCAAAGGCGAAACTATCCAACTGGCACCCGGCGTACGCGGTGGCATCCGAATCCGAGAGGATGGTGAACTGCCCCTCGTCCTGCTGGGCGTTCGTGTACAGGCTGCTGTTGCCGTCAAGACTCTCGGCGCCAAGGTTGTCAAACACCTTTGTTCCATCGACATAGACGTCCCGGACCCAACTGCCATCCTCCAGCCTGCGCACCACCACCAGGCGAACCCACGTCTGCAACGGGACGACCCCAGGATCGGAATAAGAGCCCGAACCGACGGACCCATCGGCGGCGATCCAGAAATCGGCGGCATTGTAGTTGTTATACCCCGTGTTATAGACGGGCAGCCAATCGGCATCTGTGGCCTTGAGGTCAAAGACCATGGTGTACTCGTTGGTGTAGCCACCCCCTCTGTTCTCGACCAGGTCGTCGATGTCCACTCGCAGGAAGTCATCCGGGCCCGTCTGCGTGAAAATCGCCTTCCCCGCGGAGATGCTGATCGCAGCCGTCGTCGGATTGCGACGAATCAGACTGGCGGGATCCGATGCCCTGTCAGCCGGAATCTCGTGCGCCGGATCGAAGTCGCGTGTGAATCTCCACTCTGCCCATGGAACTCCTTGGGGCTCGGAGAATCCATGAACTGGACGCATCGACAGCAGGCTCAGAACCAGTCCAAGGTGAAGCAGCCCCGTCTTCATTGTCCCACCTCCCAAAAAGGTCCACTCAATAGGCCCACATATCGCCGACTGCGCTGCCTGGCTGCGCATGTGTGAATACGAGCATACCTCCCTGCGTTCGCCGGCAGAAACGAACGCACCAGTCCCCAAGCTAATGCATTTGGGCAGACAAATCAAGATGTCGCGTTCTCTGAAGGCCGCCGTCAATACCTGTCGCGGAAGCTGTTCAGCCACTTCGGCCAGTCCGCGTCGGAGCCGGTCATCGGATTGTCCGTGTTGTAACTCTTGTGCCACTTGAGCCTCCAAAGAGCGCGGAGCGGGACGCAGGCTGCCGAGCCGTCCAGAAACGCCGAGTTGATCGCTCCATTGTGGCGGTCGATGCAGGTCAATCGCATCGCCTCGAATCCCCAGTCCCCCCAAGCGTTGTTCCATTCATACGGCGGAGGCTCGTCCTCCAGCGGGGTGTTGTCGTCCTCGGGAAAGACATCGACATAGACACAGTCCATAAACATCGGGCCGTTGACGGCCCCGCGCACGCCAATCGTCCGCCAGGCCTTCTCCGACGGGAATCCCCAGAACGACGCGACGCCGGACGGCGGAGAGGAACACCACTCGTTGAGCCCGTAGCTGCCCGTGTCGAAATCGGCCCACCAGTTGCCCGACGTCGCCGGGTCGAAAGGACCCCAGCAGGCCAGAGTGCCTCCATGGCTTCTGTTTGCGGGGCCATCTCGCACGACTCTCGTAACAGGGCAGAAGCGTATCTTCTTGTCCATGTAATAGGGCAGCGTGGCCCCGATCCAATAGGCATCTTGCGCGCTAAGGCCACGGCCTTCGACACTTTGCGGCAGCCTGCTCTCGTTGTCGAGGGCATACAGGTGGAAGACCTGTCCCCACTGTTGGAGGTGGGACCGGCAGACAACAGCCTGCCCCATTCTTCTCGCTTTCTGCAGTGCGGGCATGAGGAGGGCGATGAGAAGGGCAAGGACAGAAACAACTACCAGCAATTCGATGAGCGTGAAGCCCATCGGACGAGCACCCTTTGGCCACGCTGTGCTCTCAGGCACCACAGTTGCCCCCAGGACGAGTTCGGTTTCCATCAGGGCGAGCCCCGGCCGAGAAGGCCGGAGTCTTCTATCCGACGTTCGCCAGACAACTTCGCCCGGCTACGCTTCCGGGCCGTGTTTCGACATCATACCATCGTCGGCTCCGTTGTGCCTACCCCGCTTGCGAGGTGTTTCCGGTCTTCCGCAGCGAGCCTGAAAGAAGTGTCGGAAGGAGGGTTAGGAGACGCGCCCAGCCTGAAGGCGAATCCATGCCATCGGCCCCGGCCTCGTCGCTCGTCCCGTCTGCTCTCCCCTGCTGATCGTATCGAGGTCAGAATGGGGTTGGGCAACAGGGCGACTGCTGCAGAGGGAGGCATGCCGAGGGAAGAACAGGATGCTGGGTCTACGGATTCCGACATGGGAACGGGGCAGAACTGATGCCCGGAACCATTGTGGTCGGGTGCAGTGCTTGGGTATCATAGGACACGTGGCCTGAAGGAACATAATCTATGAAGCCAAATGGGAAATCCTGGTTGAGAGGAGACACAGCCATGAATCGGACTGTTGAACGTCGTGACTTCCTGAAATACGCCGCCGTGGCGGCAGGGACTGCCGTGCTGGGGTCGTCGGCCCGGGGCGAGGAGCGAGCCAAGGGGGCCAGACTGCTCAAGGCGCTGCAATCCAACATGCTGCCGAAGGATCTGCTCGACGCAGAGAAGCTCGCGCTGGCGAGAAAGTGCGGCTTCGAAGGAATCGAGCTGAATCGGCCGCTGGAGGACCTCGCCGCTGCGAAGGAGCTGGGGGCCCAGGCAAGACAAGCGGGCGTACCGATCCATTCGGTCGTCAACGGCTGGGGCGGACCGTTGTCGGACCCCAAGCCGGAGAACGTGGCTAAGGGCCTGGCGGACATGGAACTGTCGCTGCGATGTGCCAAGGCGGCGGGGGCGGACGCCGTGCTGTTGGTGCCTGCCGTTGTCAACGACGAAGTCGGCTACGGCGAGGCGTGGGAGCGTTCGCAGAAGAACGTCCGAAAGCTGCTGCCGCTGGCGAAGGAACTGCAGGTGACCATCGCCGTCGAGAACGTCTGGAACAAGTTCCTCCTCAGTCCGCTGGAATTCGCGCGTTACGTGGATGAATTCAACGATCCGTGGCTACGGGCCTACATCGACGTCGGCAATATGATCCTGTTCGGATTTGCGCAGGATTGGATCCGCACCGTGGGCAGGCGGATCGTCAGAATCCACCTGAAGGATTTCAAGCGTCAAGGCTCTCAGTGGACGAACCTGCTGGACGGTGACGTGAACTGGCCGCAGGTCCGCAAGGCGCTGGATGAGATCGGCTACCACGGCTATTTGACGCCGGAGCTCTCCGGTGGCGACGAGGCCTATCTGACCGACCTGTCGAAGCGCGTCGACAAGATCATCGCCATGAAGGCCTGACGCGGGCAGCTATGCTCCGTGGAGGGCAGCAGAGCACGCCAATGGACCATGGTGCGCACAGTTCGTGCGGTGGACCCGCCCTGGGCCTTGTCGCATCCGGCTGCGCGATGCGCGTGGGTCCCAGGCCTGTCTACCGCCCGGCCGCGACCGACGTCACGACTGGAGCGTACGGCGGCAACAACCAACGCCCAGATAGAGCTTGACTGCCCCGGTGCTACCACGGAAGATACCTGATACGCGGCCTCCCACCGTTGGCCGCATGTTGTTCGGGAGCCGGATCGTCCCGGGTGTCTCGTCCGCGATCCCGAAGGGGGACGCTTTTGACATGGTGCGGGCAAGACAGCTGTAGCGCAGACGCATGACGCACCACTCACGACGTCCGATGCATGGGAGGTTGGAGCCATGAAGACGTACGGTGTCGGCGTGTTCGGGATCGGCTGGGTCGCAGGAGAACACATCAAGGCCTACAGGCAGAATCCCCATATGAGGGTTGCGGCGCTGGCCTCGCGGCATAGGCAGTCGGCCCAAGCCGCCAAGGACAATCTGGCCCTCGACTGCGAAGTGATGGACACATTCGACGATCTCGTGCGGCGGGATGACGTCGACGTCATCGATATCTGCTCCCCGAATGTATTGCATGCCGAGGAGGCCGTTGCCGCCGCCGAGGCCGGCAAGCACGTGGTTATTGAGAAGCCCATCGCGATGAATCTCCGGGAGCTTCAGGCGGTTCGAGACGCCATCGTCAGGGCGAAGGTCAAGTCCCAGGTCGGCTTCGTCCTGCGCTGGAATCCGCACATCCAATCGATCCGCCGCATGATCGACAAGGGTGGCCTGGGTGACCTCTACTATGCAGAGGTCGATTACTACCACGAGATCGGACCGTGGTGGAGCGGATGGAGATGGGGAGCTGCCACCCGAGAAGGCGGGCCCAGCGCCAGCCTCGTGGCCGGTTGTCATGCCGTGGACCTGCTGCGTTACTTCGGCGGCGACGTCGAGGAGGTCTTCGCATATGGTACGTTTGGCCATCGCAGGGACTATGAGTACGAGCCGACCTATGCGGCCGTCGTCAGATTCCGCAACGGCAAGATCGGCAAGACCGGTTGCAGCTTCGAAAACGAGTGCCCCTATGTGCTCAACATCGTTCTCCACGGCCACAAGGGCTCGGTCGTGAACGAGAAGTTCTATACGAAGGAGTGGTTCCCGGGTCAGAAGGGCTGGCAGCAGTTCAACACCACCTTCGCCGAAAGCGGCGACGTGGCCCACCACCCCTTCCAGGGGATGGTGGACGATCTGACCGCCGCGATCGTGGAGGACCGGGAAGCAGCGGCCGGCATACAGGAAGCGTACAAGTCGCACGAGCTTTGCCTGGCGATCGACCGCTCGATCGCGACCGGCCAAACCGTGAGACTGCCTTTAGCCGGATGAGGCGAGAGAGGCGCCAAGGCCACCGTCAGGGCCGATTCGAACAGCGGAAAAGGAGAATGCAATGGCAGAGAAACTGGCAATCGACGGTGGCCCGAAGGCCGTGACCAACACGCTGACCCCGTGGCCGCGGTTCGATGAGAATGCGATCAAGGCGGTCGAGCAGGTGCTGCGCTCGGGCAAGGTCAACTATTGGACCGGCCCCAAGGGCATGGAGTTCGAAAAGAAGTTCGCCGCCTGGCAGGGCAGCCGGTTCGCGATCAGCACATCCTCCGGGACCTCTGCCCTGCACGTGGCCCTCAGCGCCCTCGGGATCGGCCCGGGCGACGAGGTGATCGTCCCCAGCTACACGTTCATCGCCAGCAGCTTCTCGATCGTGCAGGCGGGTGCGGTCCCGCGGTTTGCCGATGTGAACCTGGACGATCACTGCATCAGCGTGACCTCCGCTGAGAAACTCGTCAACAAGCGAACTCGCGCGATCATGCCGGTGCACCTCTACGGCAACGTCTGCGACATGGACCCGATCCTGGCGTTCGCAAAGAAGCACAACCTCTTTGTCATCGAGGACAACGCCGAGGCCTTTGGCGGTGTCTACAAGGGCAAGAAGACCGGTACCTTCGGGCATATGGCCGCGTGCAGTTTCTGCCAGAACAAGACCTTCACCACCGGCGGCGAGGGTGGCATGGTCACGACCGATGACGAGAACCTGGCCTGGAACGCGCGCAGCTTTCGCGATCACGGCTATGATGTCAAGGAGCGACTGCACCTGCTGGAGCTGGAGCAGAAGCTGCCTTACATCCACAACATGGTGGGCTGGAACTACCGCATGACGGAGATGCAGTCGGCCATCGGACTGGCCGAGCTCGAGCGGATGGACACATGGAATATGCCCAACCGGCGACGCAACGCCCATATCATCATCGATGCCGTCAAGGACCTGCCCCAGATGAAGTACCTGCCCGTGGACACGCCCGAGCGGCAGAACGGCTGGTACGTGATGGCGTTCTCGCTGGACATTGAGAACATGAGGTGCGATATCGCGGAGTTCGTCGCGGCCGCCGGGGCCGAGGGGGCGCCCTGCTGGAGAGTCTTCTGGCCTCAATGCCATACGGAGAAGGCGTATACACAGCACAACGCCTTCGGACGCAGCGGGTTCCCATTCAAGTCGAAGGAATACACAGACCCGCGCAGCGCCGATTACCGTCACGTGGAGGTTCCCAACGCTCTCTGGCACCAGGACCATACCTTCACCTGTTTCGCATTCCCGACGTTCACGGAGGACGACTGCCGTCAGATCGGTGCCGCCTTGAAGAAGGTGATCCAGGCCTATGCCCGGTAGAGGAGATCTCGCTATGCGGAAGATAAGATACGCCATCATTGGTTTCGGCGGCATCGCGGAAAACCGCATCGCTAAAGAAGGCTTCGGCATGGACGGCAGCCGCTTCGCTGGACATCCAACCGCTGTCCTGGCAGGCGTCACAGATACCAACGTCACACGCAAGGATGCCGCGTCGCAACTGGGGCTGCGGTGGTACGACTCTGTGGACGCAGCTCTCGAAGATCCAGGCGTAGACGCGGTGTTCATCGCCACGAACAACCGGTCTCATGCCCCTCTGGCACACAAGGCTATGGAGGCCGGCAAGCATTGCCTCGTCGAGAAACCGATCGCAACGACGCTGGACGATGCCCGGAGGCTGCAACAACTCGCGCGCCAACGGCATGTCAGCCTGGCCGTGGACCATATGATGATGGAGAACGCGTACAACCAGCGGGCTCGCGAACTGGTCGCGGCAGGCGCTATCGGTGAGGTCAATGACATCTCCCTGCACATGGAGTTCTGCTATGGCTCTACCCCCAACGAGGCAGCGGCCTGGCGATGCGCCGATCCGTTGGAGATCGGTGGGCCCGTTGGCGACGTGGGCAGTCATTGCCTCTACATGGCGGAGTTTCTTCTGAACGGCACAGTGAAATCCCTGTCGTGCGTGTACACGCCGAGGACTCTGAACATTGCCGTTGAGAATGGAGCGTTTGTCCATTTCCGATTGGATACCGGCGTCCAGGGCACAGCGCAGGTGGCGTTCAATCGGCCCCGCGGCAGTCTTGGCGGAACGTTGGCCAATCTCGGATACGAGATCTACGGCACAAAGGGTGTGATCCGGGGCTACGGCACGCTGTTCCAGTTGTCGGGGCATCCCGGCGAACCGGTCCCCATCCGTCTCGAACTGGATCGTTTCACAGGTCCGGAGACGGTCAGACCAGAGCAGGTCAGCAACATATACCAGGCGGTCATCGGTCGTCACGCTCGATCTATCCTCAATGGCAGGCTGTTAGAGGCCGAGGATGCTCTGCACAACCTCGAACTTGTGTGTGCATGTCACAGATCTGCCGACCGGGAGGGGCGGTGGATCGACGTCTGATGAACGATTGCCTGACGACAGGGATTGAGATAAGGGCCGGTTCCTCGATACTCGGCGAGTGATGCTCCACAACGTCATGTGGGCGGCGCGAGAGGCGGGCTGAACCATGGCCCAGTTGCAGGCTCGAATGCCGCCTGTGAAAGACCACCGCCCCATATGGATAGACAAACCTCCGGCGAATCCCAATGTCCCCCACGGCTCCGGCTCCTGTCCCGGACGGCCAGGACCTCAGGAGCGCCAGTCTGGCTCCTCACGGCTTGGGAAACAACGATTCGATCAACGCCAGGGTTTGCTCGACCAGTTCGCGCCCTCCTTCGGGGCCGATTTCGGTGCTCGCGGGAACCGCACCGTAAGCACCGCCGGCTACCGATCGGCGTGTGGGCAGGTACGTGCCGGCTCCCGTGAGTTGGACCACGAAGGTCTGCACCGCTCGGCTGCGCTGCTGTATCTGGACGCCATAATCCAGGTACAACTCGAACGGATTGGTGGCGATAGCCAAGTCGCCCAAGCGCAGCACGTGGATCTCGCAGGGGAGCTTGGGGTGTTCCTGCTGTAGCTGGAAGCGGTCTCGGACGCCCGCCCCCCACATCATTCTTCGATAGGCTTGGGTGACGTGAACGTACCATCGGTTCTTCTGCCTGATTTCGGGATGCTCTGTGAGAGCGCGACGCAACTCTCCGTATCGCTGCCGCCAACCGTCCGATTCGCTCGCCGCCGCGGTCACATCGTCGGCCGAGACCTGCCGCCGCGTGAGCTCCACCTGCGCCACGCGATGGACGAACGTGGGGCTCCATTCGATGGTCTTCTCCAGGTGCGGCAGGACCGAGAGGACGGCATCGGAAAGACGATGGGCGATCTGCTGTCGACGAGTGCGTCCCGTGATGCGTTCCATCCGTTGTTCGGCGTTCTCGCGCGTGTTCCCACGACCAATCAGATGGGGCGACTGATCGCCGGCCGCAGACGCTTGCGGCAATACAAAAAGACTCGGGCCTAATCGATGCCTCAGCTCTTCGCGCGTGTCGTGCCAGAAGTCCGCGCTAACCTGATACAGATTCTCGCTGCACTGCGACGGACAGGCGACGTTGATCACAACGCCGGTCAGCGTCTTGTCTCGATCCCAGGTGAAGAGCAGGCCGACGCCGTGATCCTCGTATCCTTCGATGTGACTGAAATCGGGGCGCTCGGTGGGCCCGTACAGTTGCGACTGGCCCGAGTCGTATACCGTAAGCCGATTGTGGCCGACGACGGCGGAGCCCAAGCCGAAGCCGATGCCGCCGGGCTTGCGGCTCTTCCACGCCTGCTCCACCGCCCCGGCGATGCGCACCGCGGCGTACTCCCGGTACTCGACGCCCGGCATGGCCGCCAGCTCGATGCCCCAATCCGCCCACGCGGGCGGAAGGTCCCAGCCATACTCTCTGGCGAGAGCGGCCCCACGATCCTGTGACCGATCGCCAAAGGCGGGCGCTGTGTGGGTATGCGTAGCGTTGAGGAACACCTTCGTCGGATCAAGCTCGGGCAGCATCGTGCGAACGTGCTCTCGAACCCGGTCGCGCAGTTCATCGCCGATGGCTACCAGATCGCAACTGACCAGGACAGCCCAATCTCTCGCGGCCCCCTTTTCGATCGCTTCCAGCGCCAAAGCGGTGGCGGTCACGCGGTCCAGAATACCCTCGGAAACACGGGCGTGGAATTGCCCGCGCAGCACCACGGGCTGATCGGGTGTAATGTCTGCCGTGGCCCAACCGATGAGGAGATGATTCGACGCCGGGTCATTCGCGAAGACCGTTGTCGGTGCAATCAGGATGGCGGTCAGCGCCGCGGTGCTCAAGAATACGTTGCTGCTCATAATTCCTCCGAGTTTCTCCCGGCCCGATCGGCACACGGACACGACCTTTCAATGGTCCTGATGTTACCAGAGGATGAGAATAGCCACAAATGCAGAGCTCGACAAATGTTGTACAAGATGTACCTGTCAAGCACCAATCCTCCGTCTCCCCTATATGGTCCTCGAATGCACCGACATTCATAGATGTGGAAGGAGCCTGCCATGGGACGCATCCAACCGGGATGCCTGGGGCGATTCAGGCATGTTTGCATGGGGCTTCTGATTGTGGTTTCATACGCCTTGGGTCAATCCTCTCCGCAGCCGACGTTCCCTTCCAACCCGTCCAGTGAGGCCCAGGGAGGAATTACTTCCCGGCTCTTTACGCTTTCGCGACTCGGTCCGGAACACCTGGCGAATGCCGCGTATCGCAAAGGCGCCGAGAGGAACTCCTGCATTGTGGCCTGGCGCGACCGCCTTCTCCAGTGGCCTCTGGCGAAGAATGGGGCGATGCGGGAAGTCTATCCGCGGCAGGAAGACTGGCGGTATAACAATGGCGGTTGTGCTTGGGATATGGATGGCGACGGGGTGGCAGAGATCGTGGTCGCCGAGGCAGAGATCCCCGAGGCGCGGCTGGCGATCTTCAAACGCGGGGCCGACGCCACGAAGCTGTGGCAGACGCATCGCCTCGATAAGGGACTCTACGCCCCCCACAGTCTCGAGGTGACCGATGCCGGCGAGGACGGGGACTATGACATCATCGCCGACGAGATTCAACTCTGGAAGTTCTCGGAGATGGATACACACGTGGGATTCTGGTTGATTGTGCCGCCACACCGCTCACCTCTATAGTAGCATGTCAGGAATCGCAGAAGAACCTGCCTGTACCTGTCAGGCGCCGGTGGGACGATCATGGAAACCGGGCTATCGCTTTGGGGCATAGGCACTTACGTCCCGGAGTTCCGATCTCGCATTTTGCCCCTTGCGAGGCCATGCTGTACGCCGAATCGGCTTCGCTTGCATCGTTTTGTGAAGCCTTGGAGGAGGCCCCGTGGCGGAGAATCTGAACATTCTCAATACCGCTGTCTCACTGCTGATCCGAGCCATCCTGCTCGCGGTCGCTTCTCGGGACGCGTGCGTCAGCGATACCTCAACCAACTGCTTTCAACCGGCCGAACCCCGCTTTCAATAGTCAGTCATGATTCCGGGACCCCGTGTTCCGCAAGGAAAACGACACACAGGGCGGCTGCTGGATTTCGGCCTCGAATCTGCCCGTTTGGCTCGTGGAGGTGGCATGCTCGCCCTT
>CAZNSM010000074.1:11224-22792 GCA_964575615.1 uncultured Pirellulales bacterium
GGATTTCGGCCTCGAATCTGCCCGTTTGGCTCGTGGAGGTGGCATGCTCGCCCTTGGACTGCCCACCGTTCGAAGAGATCCGGTGGAATGAGGCCGGGGACCATCACGGATGCGGCAGGCGCTTCTGCTCGGCATCCGTCGGAGGCCAGTGTTTGAAGGTGGACCACATGCCCGGGCTGCCGCCATCCCATGCCTCCTGGCTCCAGACCTTCTCTTTCTTGCGATACTCGACATGGCCGTCGTAGAAGGCCAGGTTGACCCCCTCACTGTGCCGGTACAGCGTGGGGCCGTCACAACCGACGTCCTTGTAAGGCATGATGGTGTCCTGGCCCAGGACATCCCAGCCCCGGACGTAGTTCGCCCCCTTCCACCAGAACCACCAGTCGTTGCTCTCGCTGAAGAACAGCTTGCTGGCGGGCGTGGGCACAGTCGTGTTCTTGTGGCCGGCATAGCCAAACGCATACCAATCCGAGTAGTACCAGTCCGTGATGTTGGCGCCGTAGCTCAGGAAGTTGCTGTAGAGTCGATCCGGGCGTTCCTGCATGCCGACCAGATCGCTTGGGCAGCGGAACTCCTTCGGGGAGTGCCAGTCGCTCTCGCCCTCGCCCTGCCTGGCCTTGTAGCCCAGCAGCTTTCGGAAGAGCTGGTTCGAGGGCCAGCCGACCTGGCTGGTGCTGCCACTGCCCTGCGGGCGGTAGATGATGGGCACATACCAGCCGTCCGATTCCTCCGCGTACACGACATTGGCCAGGCCCAGGCTCCGGACATGATTGCTGCAGACCATCCGTTTGCCCAACTCCTTGGCCCTCATCAAGGCGGGCATCAAGATGGCCATTAACAGGGCGATGATAGAGATGACGACAAGCAGCTCAATCAGGGTGAAAGCTCTCTTCGTTCCCATGGCGAGTCACTCCCGGGACCTGGCTCCCTGAAACGAATATCTCCCATCTGACGCCGTTCGGCTATGCCACCGAGCCGTACGATACCATTATAGCAGCGCCTTTGCCTTGCACCTAATGCATCGGAGCGGAAAAGATTGTCAGAATAGAGGCTCGCGGACACGGCAAATGAGAGCCACCCGAGTGCCGGTGGAACCATGAAGGGCCGGTTTCTTCTCCGGCAGGGCGCCGCCGGAACCAGCCACATCCAGCGGTGGGATCTCATCCGCCGGGCCGTCCAGCGTCAGCTTGACGATCGTGTCGATGCGGCGTGAATCCGGGGGGGAAACTGTCAACGTAACACCGGAATCCGTCTGAACGACGGACGCCGTGCCGCCTGCGAGCAACTGGCTCCTGATGATCTTCCTGGGCAATGGCGGCAATGCCACCGTCTCATCGTCAGGCTCCAGAAGATGGACGTAGACGGTGTTCCCCTTGCGGGTGCTGACCAGCGACGAAGTGGGTTTGAATGGTCCGCCGCGCGTGCCGTAGATACTCTCCCCATTTCTTTCCAGCCACGACCCGACCTCCCGGAGCACCTCGACCTGCCGCGGTTCTATCCGTCCGTCCGGCATCGGACCCACGTTGAGCAGCAGGTTCCCATCGCCGCCAACGGTGCGAGCGAGAATATGGATGACTTCCTTGGCCGACTTGATGGTGTCGTCCGGCTTCCACGACCACTGCGTGCCAAGCGTCATGCAGGTCTCCCAGGGGCGTTGGTCGTCGTACTGACCGATCCGCTGTTCCGGGGTGTAGTAGTCGGCATTCCCGCTGAGGATCTGGTTGTCGTTGTTGCCGACGCCAAGGTCGAGGCGATTGTTGATGATAATCTCCGGCTGCATGCTCCGCACAATCGCGTACGTGCCGGGCTGGTCATAGAGGGGTTCATGGCCATCCCAGTCGAACCAGAGCAGATCAATGCGTCCGTAGTTGCCCAGCAGTTCCCTCACCTGCTGCTGCATCCGAACCAGAAACGCCGCATTGCGCTCCGTACGGAAATCCGGATCGCGCCAGTCCATGGGGGAAACATACCAGCCCAATTTCATTCCATTGTCATGCGCGGCTTTCGCCAACTCCTGGCAGATGTCACGCTGAAACGGAGTATTTGCGATGTTGTAGTCATCCGTCTGGGAATGCCATAGCAGGAAGCCATCGCAGTGCTTCGCCGTCAGCACCATGTATTTCATGCCCGCGGCGCGGGCGGTGTCCACCCACTCCGACGCGTCAAACTGGACCGGATTGAAACGCTGATAAAGGCGGTCATAGACCTCCACCGGCGTCGGGCCCTTGTTGGGGCACTTGGGATTCGAATTGGCGCGCGACCAACTGATCTCCAGCCCTGTCAGGCTCACGGGTCCCCAATGAATAAACATGCCGAACCGCGCTTGCCGCCACCACGCCATCCGGACCTCGCGTTGGGCTCCGGCATCTTCAGGAGGACTCGCTGGACCGGGCTGCGCGACGGCGACCGACAGAGGGATCAGAAGCCCCAACGCAAGAAATGCCACCTTCCTCATAGCTGCCTCCACAATCCACAGGTACGCTCGCGTCTGCCAGACTTCAAAGACACATAGACATGCAAAACCACGAATGAAAGAATAGTAGGTGGGCATCTGCGCGTCAAGGAGACGACAGACCAGGAAGACCCCTGACCTGCCCACCGTCCGCAGGGCAGGTCACAGGTCAACAATACGCCGAATCCTTCAATTATGTTCTCACTGCAGACGGGACCAGATTTCGGGGGGCAGGTCATTGGCGAATGGATTACAATCCCTGCTGGCCGCACGGTTCGCTGGGTGCATGAGCCCGGTGGCATTCGCGACGAGTTGTTTTGGGCCTGACTCCGCCACGCTTCGTCAGCCCCGGAACAGCGACAGCTCAAGACGCGCATAAGGAGTGGGCCAGGATCGGGTGGCAAGGTCAGTGGATGTCCTCCTCTCTCGGAGGCTGACACATGAAGTCGGTGGCAGGCTGATGGTGGTAGAATCAAATTTCGTATCAGTCACCACCCCGATTGGGGACCTGACATCGGTCTGGATCGGGGAACAAAGACACACGAGAGTCTCCCCGTATCAGACCGCCTTCCTGACGGGTGCACAACGCGTCCGGGCTCAAGGACTCGACAGATTCGTGACCGATTCGGTGGAGGCCTTTTCGCAAGGGGGTACCGGGATCTACAGTGACAATCAGATTCGGCAGCTGGTCAACAATGCGTATGCGGAGTTGCGGATTCATCCAATGGAAGAGCATCTGCAATCGCGCATGCAGAAATCCCTGTACTGGGTTTTGCCGATCCTGAAGAGGGCTTTACGGGAGCTTGTTGAAAAAGGCGGCGTGGAGGATGTCCCTGAAGATCCGACGCGCATGATCCTGCAGAACCTCAAGAGATACCGCATCATCCATGCGCCCAAAACGACTTTTGGCGCCTATATCGTCGAGGGCACACTGTATGTGGAAAGGCCGTATCTGGGGCTTCATATGCTGGAGGAAATCCTGTTTCACGAACTGCTGGAAGCTTGTGGAGTATCTCATTATCAGGCTGTGAAGCTGACGCAGCATCACCTCTGGGATGCTCTGCTCCCTGAGAAGGAGTATGTTGCACCGGATACGGATAGCATTCCCGACGAGTGGGATGATGCGGATGCTGTTATTGACGAGATCTACACGCCCAGGAAGGATGCCATTGAATCTGCGAATGCGGACATCGAAGCGGCCCAAGAGGATATCCAGGCCGGGCGAGCTTATGATCTGCCTGAACAGAGCAACAAGACACAGGAATTCTTCCATAAGAAATTCGAGCGGTTCAACAGAGCCGTCCACAACGCCACATATCAACAGGGAAATTATGTGGATTTGCGCAACTTGCCCAACAATGTGGAAATCTATGTAATTGGCGATGTGCATGCCTGTTGGGATAATGTGGAATTCATCCTCAGGCATAGGGCCCAGTTCATTCCCGGTACAACCATTGCGATCGGTGGATTTCCATTGTCTGTGCTGGAGAAAGTACAGAGAGGTGAAGCGGTGCTTCTCTTCAATGGCGATGTTGTGCACTATGACATTCACAGTGAATATACGCTTGTACAGCAAGACTATATCCGGACCAAGGCAGGCCTGAACAAAGCATTTCTGAGGAAGAAACAAGCTCAGATCATGCGCAAACTGGCTGATATGAGAGCCACCATGACCATTCTTGACCTGGTGATGGACCTCAAGATAGAAAACCCGGATCACGTGTATTGGATCTTAGGCAATCATGATGACTGCATCTATCGTGGTGCGGCCAAATGGAACATTTGTCAGCATTCGCTCTATTGGCTTGCACTGAAAGAGCGATTTGGCCCATGTTGGGCGCATCACTATATCCGCTTCGTTGATGATTGCCCATTGGGGCTGATTTGTGACGGAATGTATGCTTTCCACGGTGGATTTCCCAAGGAGCGATTGGCGGATTACGAACAGTGCGCAAAGAACGATCCGGTCGTCAAAGAGTTTGTTGGCACAGGTTTTCGCAATCGCCATTTTGACGCTGAAATCTCTTCTTTTCTGGAGGCAGAGGGGATCTTCTTTACTTTGATTCTGTTGAGTCATATGCCGGGCTTGTTGGAAAAGAATGAGTACTGGGCATGGTTGCACAGCAATTCCGTCTGCATGATTTACGGCGCCAAAATCTACACGGGATATGCCATTTTCAAGAATAGAGGCAGTCTTGCCTTCGAAAACGTGACCGACCCGAGAGGCGTGGAGCTTACGCCTCCCAAGGATTTTGCCATCCCTGCGGTTGAAATCGAAGGCCGCTGGGATAGGTTAAGAGTGTATGTCAGCAATTTGCGTCTCGGCCATTACAGAGACTACACATTGTACGACGAGACGCCCGTTGTGACGAGGCTCCAGAAGGAGGAACTCATTGAGGTGTCCATGCGGCAGACAAGTGAACCTGCGGAAGAGACGCATGAGACCTATGAGTTGCCGCGTCAAGGTTGGCTTGCGACCCGCAAGGAACATATGCGATTCATGCGGGATACGGCTTCGGCGGTTTGCTACGATGCCGTGATGGCCTTCGTCAGCGGGATTGGCTCTCTGGGCAAGAAATTCTGGGGCCTGGCGGGACTGCTGGGACGATTGATCAGCCCCCTCATCGAACTCTGGAGTGTATTGAAACGAGTACTCCGTCCTGTCGTGAGATTTGTGGGGATCCTAGCGCGTCCTTTCATTGGGGTAACACGCTATGTGATCCGACTTGTCGGACAAGTCACAAAGGGCATGGGCCGTATCTTTACTTCCATGTATGACCAATACCGCAAATGGGGCTTGTCTGACCGCATGATTGTCTGTTTGACCGGCATGGAGGAAGGGTTCTTCAGCGGCATCTGGACATGCCTTATCAACCCGAGCTTCAAATCCATGCTGCGCTGGAATCCATGGACCGGAGTGATTCTGGACCTGCTGGGGAATGTGATTCCGTTTCTGCTGTTGCACCACCAGCGCTTGGTTTACAGAGGAGGTCATATCTGGCGCGTCCCCCCGGATGATACCAAGTGGGAGAAACTCAGCGATTATGCCTGGCTGACGGGCATACGCGTGTTCTTGAATTTGCTCTTTGTGCTGATGGTTTATTTTCTGCCACGGAGCATAAGTGGTTTCTTAGGATTACCGATCCTCTGGATCCTCCACAGCGCGATCAATTTCTTGGGCCAGCCCATGTTCTGAGCTGCTCCCAAAACAGTGTGCCAGTGTGAACTATAAGGTATCCGATAAGAGAAGTGGGTCTTGTTGAAAGGATGCCCTGATGAAGAAGCGGTACACGGCGGAAGAGATCGTCAAGATGCTCCGTGAGGCGGATGCGAAAGTCGCCGGCGGCGGCACGGTCGAGCTGGTACGCGAGGGGATCGGCGAGACGCTGACGTACTGCGCGTTCCCCGACAAGCATCACCGCCAGATCCGCACGAACAATCCGCTGGAACGGATCATGTGTGAGATTCGTCGGCGCAGCCGGGTGGTGGGCTGCTTCCCGGACGGCCGCAGTGCTTGGATGCTGGCCGCGGCGCGGCTGAGGCACATCGCGGGCACCAAGTGGGGCACACGGCGGTATCTGAATATGGAACGACTCAAAGAACTCCAGCAAGAACGCCAGGAGGCCGTGCTCGTCAGCGCGTGAGCATCCGATAACGTGCGGCCCCCTCAAGGGGGCCAGGAGCCCGAGGGTAAACCTCGATCCGTTGACCCGAGTGACTCCTCCCAGAAAATGTGCGAAAGATTCTTTACACTACCGCGAGGCGTACTGAACGCCGCGATCCGAATGATGCACCAGATCGCCTTCCGGACACCGTCGACACAACGCCGTCTCCAACGCCGCACAGACCAGCGCCGCATCGATGGTTCGGCTCAGGCTCCAGCCCACGATCCGCCGCGAGAAGCAATCCAGGATCACCGCCAGGTACAGCCAGCCCTCGACCAGACGAATATACGTTATATCCGCCAGCCGCCGGTAACCATAGGTTCCGTGCGAATCGCGGTGAGAGCGTTGGGCCGCTCGGGCAATCTCCTGACGCCGCTGCGCCCTCGCCGACGGCTCGCGCCGACGCCAGGCATAATAGCCGCTCCGCGAGACCTGCAAGACCCGGCAGAGCAGTCCCAGCGGATAAGAGTCCCGTTGCGTGTGGATCCAGGCGTACCTCACAGGGACTCCTTGGCGAAGTACGCCGCCGCTTTTTTTAGGATTTCGTTCTCCAGACGCAGTTGGGCCAGTTCCCGGCGGGCCGCTTTGAGCTCCTCGGCCAGCGGGACCATCTGGCCCTTGGGCGGCAGGTGGCCGTCGGCGCGGAAGGCCTTGACCCAGCAACGCAGGGCCCAGTCGCTGACACCCAATTGCTGGGCGGCCTGATGATAGGTCACGCCGCCCTCGACGATGAGCTTGGCGGCCTGGAGCCGGAACTCCTCACTGTAGCGTTTCGGTCGTGTACTTCTGTCTGCCATAGATGGTTCCTTTCGTGTCTATGGCAGCCCAGTCTATCAAGCTCGCCCCGCGCCCACCGTCTGTAGGGCAGGTCAGAGCAGTCCATACGACGGGATGGCCTCCGGCCACAAAATCCTTTACCCCGATCGCGGCGATCCTGCTGGATCGGGGGCGACCGCTATCTGAGCACGTTGCTGTTCCGCTCAATCTGCGCCCAATGCCCGCCGTAATGGCTCGCCATCATCCGGAGTTGGTGTCATCCGGGAAGTTGAGGCCGGCGAATCTGCCGACGGGCCGCGGATAGACGCAGTATCCCACGATCCTCCCCATGCTTTCCACAAACACCTCAAAGGAGCAGTCTTTTCGGATGTAGGCAACCGCTCCCAGACTGAAGCATGCTTCCATGTCTTCCGTTGTGGACGATGTCGTGACTACCACAACAGGGATATTACTGAGAGACGCATCAGCCTTGATGCATCCAAGAAACTCCCGGCCATTCATCTTGGGCATGTTCAGATCCAAGAGGATGGCGGACGGAGTGCTCCCGGAACAGTCCCGAAGACACTCCAACGCCTTTTCACCGTCGGTTCTATGAACCAGTTCATGTTGGACGTTCAACTGCCTGAGACATCGTTTCATGATCGCCGCATCGAGCTGGTCATCTTCAACGAGTAGCAGCCATGGTGTTGTCTGCATCTCGGGCCTCCAATGCGGTCTTGGGCAGCGTGAAGAGGAATGTCGTGCCTTCGCCGATTCGCGACTCGACCCAGATTCTGCCGCCATGACAGTCCACGATCTTCTTCACGATGGTCAGGCCGACACCTGTGCTCTCGGTCACATCTCGGGGAGCAAGCGTCTGAAAGATCTGAAAGATGCGGTCGAAATCCTTCTCCTCAATTCCAGGACCGTTGTCACGGACGAAGAACCGCCACGCGCTCGGTTCTTCTGCGAATCCCACTCTAATCCAGCCTTGCTCTTTGTCCATGAACTTGATCGCATTGCTCAGCAAGTTCTGGAACACCTGTCTGATCCGCGTGGGTTCACCATGTACTGCGGGAAGGTTAGCATCGATATCTACCGCGATGCACGCAGGCGGCGAGAGGTCTTCCAGTACTTGAGGGACCAGTTCCTTCAGGCAGATGAAGGAGTGCTCCTCGCGAACACGCCCAATTCGAGAGTACTCGAGGACGCCGTCGATGAGGTTCTGCATCCGGTCGGCTCGCCCCACCAAGAGACGCATATTCTCGTTGCCCTCCTGTCCCAACCGATCTCCGAGGTCCGCCATCAGCCATTCGGCCAGTGTACGAATACCCCGCAGAGGAGCCTTCAGATCATGTGAGACGACGTAGGCAAATTGCTCCAACTGTTCGTTAGACTGCCTGAGCTTCTGAACCACCTGCTCCAGTTCTGTCTTGGCGTTGGCGAGCTGCTCCTCTCGTTGGGCGAGTTTCTCCACCATGGTGTTGAACGCAAGGGAGAACTCACCCATGAAATCCACCCTTTGTTTGAAATCTCCTTCGGCGATCCGCTGGGTCTGCCAGGTCAGATGCTTCAATTGAGCGTGGAGCTCCTTGAAGGGAGAGGCCAGCACGTTCCTTTTACAGGGCACAAACTCGCTCAGCCTCCCCTGAGAAAGGGGAAGGATGAATTGTTGGATCTCGTCAAAGGTCTCGATCAACTGATTGACTACACCGGCTAGCCCCCTGTCTTGTCCCGCCTCGTACAGTGAGACATCGAGTTTTTCAGGCCTTTGCCCCTTGAGCAGCACTTCGAGTCTGGTTCCGACATCGTGGACAATATGTGACGGTTGTGTTTGCATTGCGATATCGTCTACACTGCCTTGACATCAAATCGACATACCCTGTCGCCGGTAGCCCAACAATCCACTTCCCGTACACGAAACTCCCTGCCGGAATAGGCCTTGAGAATCCCTGAGATGAACCCCTCATCGTACACGCATACGACTTCGTTCAATAACGGCAGGCCCGAACAGTCAAGGTCCTCGGCGACCGTAAGGGTCATATCGAGACTCTCGAAGTCGATCTCCTCCATACGTAGGATTCCAATCTTCAGATTCTTCAAACGCTCCTGTAACTGGGCGACGAATTCGTTGAAGGGCAGGTTTCTGTCAAGTACGTTCCGGGAAAAATGTTCCCCCGCCAATTGGCCGGACTTGAAGAACAGCTCATTGGCCTTCTCCGCGTTGAATTCTTGGATCAAGACGTCCCGCAAGGTATATTGCAGTAGCCGATACACCAATACCGGCACCATGGGGCCCAGATGAGGACGGCCAGTTTCAATGTCACCCAAATCCACCCAGGAAAAGCGGCCGTGATCTCTCTTTTCGATAAACATGTTCCGCTCCTTTCAGCCACCTGGGGACCAGCAGCGTGCGTCACAGAAATCGGAGTACCCTGCATTCTCAGTTGAATATTATCTTCTTCCGCATGATAGTACCTTCTGGTGACACCACCTTCAGCCAGACGGAGATGCTCGATGCATGGGAATGCAGTCCCCTTCGGATAGGTCATCCGCGACCGGTTCAGACTGCCGCAGTCTGGCAGATGAACTGGCCGTATTTCCTGTCTTCCTGGGTGATATGCGTCTGAAGCCAGTCCTTCAGGAAGTTGGCCAGCGTAACGGACGCCACCATTTGGCCCGCCTGGAGCTTGTCCGTGAGTTGAAGAACCTGCCCCGTGAGCTCGTCATGGAGCCGCTTGTGACTGGCGAAATGGGGGTATGCGTGCTCCTGCATCAGCCGTTCTTCGGCGGCGAAATGTACTTTGGTGTACGTCAGCAGGTCACTCAAAACCACACGCTTGACACTGTCTCCTTTGCCCATCCCCATGGCATCATACAACTGGTTTATCAGGTCAACCAACCGCCGGTGCTGTTGATCCATCCCCGGTACGCCAACGGACAGTCTGTCGCTCCAACTTAGCATAGCCATTCCCAATTGCCTCCCATCTTCAGATACGGAACTGACATACGATTTTGTCTGGACTATCTGTGCCCCCATTGTGCACGCCATTTATGGCCTCTCCGAACTCATGCCGCATGAACGTCCCAGGCGGGCTGAGGAGCCCGCCTGGGCATTCTGGCGCCCCAAATGGGGGAGATATGTGAAAGGTATCATCCGTTGAACCCACTGAGGTCTTCATTGTCGTCGGGCGGAAGTGCCTCGGCCGCCAACACGCCTGTGGTACGCTCGGACTTGCCCGAGTGGACCGCGATCTTGTGGAACGTCTCATCCGACTTGCCAAAGGTGCGTGGCTTGGCCCCGCGCTTCTCGGCGGCACGAAGGCCATGCTCGATACTCCGACGCCTGCCAGCCCGACCCGTCGTCGGCTCCTTGCCACGAACCTTCTGTGACCCGGCGCCACCCACCAGCGCCACCAATTGGGCAACCACTTCCTTCATGCTCTCGGCCTGAGCGCTCAACTCCTCCGATGCGCTGGCTGATTCTTCAGCGTTGGCCGCGTTCTGCTGCGTGACTTTGTCCATCTGGGCGACCGCCGTGTTGACCTGATCGATGCCCTGCGCCTGTTCCTGGCTGGCGGCCGCGATCTCGCTGACCAGATTGGTTGTCTTGCTGACGCTCTGAACGATCTCCTCCAGGACCTTCCCGACCTCGGTGGCGATGTCCACACCGTTCTTGGAGTTCTTGACCGACTCTTCGATCATGCCGGCGGTGTTCTTGGCCGCCTCGGCGGACCGCATGGCGAGGTTCCGCACCTCTTCAGCCACCACCGCGAAGCCTTTGCCCGCCTCGCCTGCTCGCGCCGCCTCGACCGCCGCGTTCAACGCCAGCAGATTGGTCTGGAACGCGATCTCATCGATCACCTTGATGATCTTGGCGGTCTGGTCGGAGCTCTTCTGAATCTCCTGGATCGCCACGTTCATTCGGTCCATGGATTCGGCGCCGGTGCTCGCAGCTTTCTTCGCCTCGGCGGCCAGGGTGTTGGCTTGCTGCGCGTTGTCGGCGTTCTGCTTCGTCATGGAAGACATCTCTTCCAGGCTGGAGCTGGTTTCTTCCAGACCCGCCGCCTGCTCGGTGGCCCCTTCGGCCAGTGACTGCGACGCGGCGGAGACCTGCGCCGAAGCCGCTGACACCTGCTCGGAACCCTCATTGAGACTGTCGATGATCCGACGGATCGGGCCGGTAATACTTCGCGTGATGAACACTGCCAGCGCGATGCCCACGACCGCTCCCACCAGCATTGCCGCCAGCGATAGCACTTTGAAGAATGCCGCTTGTTGCGTGGCCGTTGTTGTGGCCTGGCTGGCGACGTCCTCATTGATCGTCACGATCTTGTCGAGCAGGTCGTTGGCCTTCAACTGAGTGTCCCGGCAGACTTCCATTGCCTGTCGGTTCAGATTGTCGCGTAGAGTTGTAGCGGCACCCGCTGTACTGAGGATTTTGTCGAACGCACCAAATACCTTTGCGGCGTCGGGCTTCATTTCCTCAGTCAAAATCTTCCTCGCCTCGTCCACGTTTCCCGCGCGCACTTCATCTTTGATCATCTTGACGCACTCGTGGAAGCGGCGGTGGGGCTCTTCCGCCTCGCGGAGTGCCGCTGCAACCTCTGGATTGTCGATGCGTTCGGTCTGCGTCCACGTGCCGAACCGACACGCCGTGTGGTCCTCGCCGCCTTCGAACAGCTTCTTGTCGGC
>CAZNSM010000075.1:0-22758 GCA_964575615.1 uncultured Pirellulales bacterium
TCGCGTACAGCAGCATCGACGGGATCAGCGACCGCGACTTCTGCGCCGAGTTCATTTTCGATTGCGCCCTGATCGGCGCGCACCTGTCGCGTTTCGCGGAGGACTGGATCCTGTTCTCCTCGAACGAATTCGACTTCATCCGGATCGATGATGCCTTCTGCACCTCGTCGAGCATGATGCCGCAAAAGCGCAATCCCGACGTGCTGGAACTGATGCGGGGCAAGACCGGCTCGCTGTATGGCGCGCTGATCGGCATGCTGACGATTCTCAAAGGCCAACCGTCCGGCTACAACCGCGATTTGCAGGAGGACAAAATCCACCTGTTCGCCGCCGCCGACACGGTCCGCGCTTCGCTGGAGATGGCCCGCGCCGTGGTGGCGCACACGCAGTTCAAGACCGCCCGGATCGCGGCCGGCCTGGACGCCGGCTTCCTTGACGCCACGGCACTGGCGGAGTACCTGGTGAGCAAGGGCGTTCCGTTCCGCCAGGCGCACGGCATCGTCGGGTCGCTCGTGTCGCTGTGCGAGAAGGAAGGCCGGCCGTTGTCGGACGTGCCGATGGAGACGTTCAGAGAACACTCGCCGCAGATCGACGCGGACGTGTATGATTATCTCGGGGCGCGTCACGTGGTCGAGCGCTACGCGTCGGCCGGCGCCGCCGGGCCCGAGCAGGTCAAGGACCGCGTCGCTTACTGGAAAAAGCATCTGGCCGAGCGATGAGACCGCACGAAGACGACATCACGGCGTGGTTCCGGCAGCAGAGCCGCATCGATCCGTCGGCGTTTCCCATCGGCATCGGAGACGACATGGCGGAGGTCTGTCTCAATGAGACCGCGTCGGTCCTGATCACCACCGACATGCTCCTCGACGGCTCGCACTTCGATCTGAAGACGGCCACGCTCGAACAGGTGGGCTACAAGGCCATGGCGGCGAGTCTCAGCGACTGCGCCGCGATGGCGACGGTGCCGTTGGCGGCGGTCGTGGCGGTGGCGCTGCCGCCTGGATTCGGGGCGCGCCGGCTCAAGGAACTCCACGCCGGGATCACTCTGGCGGCCGAGAAATACGACTGCCCGCTCATCGGGGGGGACATCACTTCGTGGCGCCAGGACCACCCGTTCGCGGTGAATGTCACCATGCTCAGCCGGCGGTCGACGAACGCCCCGGTGCGGCGAGACGGCGCCAAGGTCGGCGATGCCGTCTGCGTGACCGGCTCGCTCGGCGGCTCGCTCCTGCGAAAGCACCTGGAGTTCGAGCCTCGGGTCCGTGAGGCCCTGCGCATGGCGCAGACGGTGACGCTGCACTCGATGATGGACATCAGCGACGGTTTGAGCACCGACCTCAATCGCATCTGCGAGCAGAGCGGCGTCGGCGCGATCCTCGACGCGGCCGACATCCCGATTTCTGATGACGCCAGGACGCTGGCCGATCCGCTCGCGGCGGCGCTGCACGACGGAGAGGATTTTGAGTTGCTCTTCACCCTGGCGTGCGACGATTGGACGCGGCTGTCGCAGACGTGGGACGACCCGACGCCAATTGTGCGGATCGGCCGGATCGTCGAAGGCAGCCGGATGCAGCTTCGCACGCCGGATGGGCAGTCCGTTGAGCTGATGCCCGGAGGCTACGACCATTTGAGCGGGCCCGAATGAGGGCGCAGAATGGAGAGACCGACATGAAGCACGCACAAAGAACGTATCGAGCGGCTGTCGTGACGTTGGTTGTCCTGTTGTCCAGCCACGTTTGCGGCGGGGCGGAACATCTGGATCGCGGCCTGGTCGCCGTGCCGCGCGAAGATGGATCGGTCTTTCTCAGTTGGCGGCTGCTGGCGACGGATACCGAGCAGACGTGCTTTGCGCTCGTTCGCATAGAGGGCTCGGCATCCGAGGTCCGGCTCACAGAGACGCCGCAGCGATTGACGAATCTCGTCGACAGAGCCCCGTGGGGTTCGGCAGGGGTCGAGCGGCGCTACGAGCTTCGCGTGCAAGCGCAAGAAGGCGCGCCTGTCAAGGAAGCCGCACACGTCACGATCCGCAAGGACTCGCCGCCCTATATCCGCATTCCGCTGGCGGGCGAGTACGACTTCCAGAAGGTGGGGATCGGCGACCTCGACGGCGACGGCTCGCTCGAATTCGTCATCAAGCAGCCGAACTTCAACACCGACCCCTATCAGCGGCCGGGCTACTGGAAGCCCAGCACCACCACCTACAAGATCGAGGCCTACCGTCAGGACGGCACGCTCCTGTGGCGCCACGACATGGGCTGGTCGATCGAGGCGGGCATCTGGTACTCGCCGTGGTTGGTTTACGATGTGGATGGTGACGGCAAGGCGGAGGTCTACTGCAAGGCGGGCGAAGGCGACCCGCGCGACGAGAAGGGCCTCGTGCAGACCGGTCCCGAATACCTGGTCAAGCTGGACGGCGAAACCGGCCGGGTCGTGGCCAGGACCGACTGGCTCAGCCGGGACGGATTCCCCGACTACAACTATTACTGCCGCAATTTCCTGACCGTCGCGTATCTGGACGGCAAGACGGCCTCACTGGTCATGCAGCGGGGCACGTATAACTTGATCAAGGTCCAGGCCCTCGACAAGGACTTCGGTCGGTTGTGGTATTGGGACTCGACGCAGGAGCAGGCGAAGTATTCCGGGCAGGGTTCGCACGGCCTGATCACGGCCGACGTGGATCGGGACGGGCGCGATGAGCTGGTCCTCGGCGCCGCCGTCCTCGACGACAACGGCAAAGGTCTCTGGTCGCTGGCGATGGGCCATCCGGACGTTTGCTACGTCGCGGACGTGGATCCATCCAATCCCGGCCTGGAGATTTTCTACGGGTTTGAGTCGCGTCAGCAGACCGACGGCATGTGCGTGGTCGACGCCCGGACCGGTCGCAAGCTCTGGACGCACAAGGAGCCGACGTTCCATCTGCACGGCCAGGGCATGGCCGCCGACGTGCTCGCCGAGCATCCCGGCATGGAGGTGCTGGCCGGCGAACGCGACTATCCGAAGCGATGGCTCTACAGCGCCTCGGGCGAGTTGATCGAAGCCAACGGCGAGCGGCCTCTGACACCCCGGCCGCTGTGGTGGGACGCCGATCCGCAGAAAGAGGTCATCTTCGGCGGCGCGATCCAGAAGTGGAACGGTCCCTCCATCCAGCCGATCGACGGCCGCGTGATCGTCGTGATGGACTGCCTGGGCGACCACCGCGAAGAGGTTGTCACGAGCGTTCCGGGCGAGATGCGCATCTACACGACGACGATTCCGACGCACGAGAGACGTCCCTGCCTGCTCGAAGACCATCAGTATCGCCTGGGTGTCGTCGCGCAGACGATGGGGTACTACTATCCCGCGCAACTGGCCGCCAGATTCTGAAATCCGAAATCCGAAGCACGAAATCCGAAACAAATCCGAATGTCCAAAACGGGAAGTCCAAAACGAACGTGTGACCGCCGCCGGCGTTTGGGGCCTTCGTGCCTTGGGTTTCGAATTTGTCTCGGATTTCGAGTTTCGTGCTTCGGATTTTCGCCTCGACGGGCGCCCTGGTACTTATGAGGGAAATTACCATCACATCGAATTCGCCGGAACAGACGATTGCGCTGGGCCGGGCCTTGGGTCGCCAACTCGCGGGAGGCGAGGTGATCGCGATTGTCGGTCCGCTCGGCAGCGGCAAGACGCATCTGATCAAGGGCATTGCCGAGGGCGCCGGCGCCGCCGACCGCCGGGAGGTGAACAGCCCGACGTTCGTCCTGGTCAACCACTATGCCGGCCGCCTGGACCTCTATCACATCGACGCCTATCGCCTTCGCTCGACCGCCGAGTTCGAGATGCTGGGTTTCGACGACCTGTGCTATCCGGAATCGGTCGTGCTGATTGAATGGGCTGACCGGGTCGAGCCGGCGATTGCCGCTACAAACCCTATGCGCATCACCCTGGCCCACGCCGGACCGCGCGCCCGCACCCTCCGGATCGCCGATGCGCCGCCGCACGTCAAGGTCCCGGAATAGACGCCCCGATTCATCCCCCGATCCCCCATTCCTTTTTTGTGCGATTTTTCTCTTCTCCGCGTTTTGTCGCGCCCGCCGCGTTTCCTATGGTTTGGATGGACTGAGAGGAGCCGCAGATAACGCTGCCCGACTTGTTTGCGGACGGCAAAGTTAAAGGCTCCGGAATCCATAAGGGAACGAAACTCGTGTTGGACGTAGAGGAAGGCGGCTTTCACACGGTCATGCTTTTTGAAAGGGTCTGCGGCTCAAAAGAAAAGCAGCGAATCAAGTGACCTTGCGATCCTGTCGATAAGGTTCACGGAACAAGCGACGAACAACGTCGAAACAACCAATCGTTTTCCATGTTTCTTTTTCTTACGCACAACGAGGAGGACAATCACATGAAGGCAAACAGAGGCTTTACGTTGGTGGAAATCCTGATCGTCGTGGTCATTCTGGGCATTCTGGCCGCGATCGTGGTTCCTCAGTTCACCCAGGCCAGCACCGAGGCGAAGGTCAGCAGCTCGCTGAGCAGCTTGCAGAGCCTGCGGTCGCAGATTGAGCTGTACAGGATTCAGCACAATGACAATGTGCCTACACTGGATAACTTCGAGGATGCGATGACGCTGTGTTCGAATGCCGCCCTTTCGGATGGGGGATATGTCGCTGTAGCCGGCCGCGACAAGGCGGTGCATCCGTATGGTCCGTACATGCAGATCATTCCCGTGAATCCCTGGAACAACTCCAGAGCGGTTTCGGATACCGCTGGGGCGACCAATGGCTGGCTCTACGATGCGGGCACCGGCGCCATGTATCTGGATGCCACCACCGTTCTCACCGATGACGCTGTGATGTCGTCGCTTGCGGCTGGCGACGCGCTGCGTGCTGACCAGGTCCCTGCTGGTGACTAACGGAAATCGGAACTGAAAGCCGGCCGGCCTGCTCTCCTGGAGTCGGCCGGCTTTTTTTTATCATGACGAAGAGAGTTCCTCGGGGCTTTGACGCCGGGGCGATGGGCAAACGCTCATCCTGCAATGCCAATGGAGGAGAGGGAATGACGAAACACAATGGACTTGCCGCAGCTCAGGCGATCAACGTCGCGCCGGCTGTCGGCGCCGTCTCGACCGGCAGGGCGGCGCGATCTTCTGCCCGCCGCCCGAGGAGGGGCGGGACGGCTCGCCGAAGGGGTTTCGCGCTGATCCAGGCGACGATCGTGGTGATGGTGCTGGCAGTGGTGGCGGCCGTCGTAGCGCCCCGGTTCAGCCAGGCGGGGATCGCCGAGAACCGGATGGACGAGCTGTGCAACAACCTTCAGTTGCTCCGCTCGCAGATCGAGCTGTACAAGGTGCAGCACAGCGACAATCCCCCGATGCGATCCGCCGATGGCACGATCGCGGCCGATGGCCGATTCGATCAGATGCTCTACTGCACCGACGCCGACGGGAACGTCAAGCCGGACCGGCCGAGGACCGGGCGGGACGATGTGTTCCGCTATGGTCCGTATCTCGAAGAGGTTCCCGCCAATCCGTTCAACGGCAGCGACACCATCGTTGTGGTGCGCAACCGGAACGACGTTCCCGTTCCGGGAAATGCCGGCTGGGCTTATGTGCCCGAGACCGGCGAGATCTTTGCCAATGACAGCGTCCATCACGCGGGATTGTGATGGGCCGAAACGAAGAGAAGTATCCGAAGGACGGTGTGCCCATGTGTAGAGCAAAGGCCTTTACGCTGGTGGAAATCCTGGTTGTGGTGGTCCTGCTGGGCATCCTGGCGGCCGCGGTTATTCCGTCTGTGGCGAACAGCGGCACCACGGCCCGCGCCGGCGTGCTGAAAGCCAACCTCGACGTGCTGCGGCGGTTCGTGCTGGTGTACACCAGCCAGCATGGGGAGGTCGGGCCGGGCTACACGGCCGGTCCCGGTTCGCCGGTCGATGCCGACGTCTTCATTGCCCAGGCGCTGCTCGCGAGCAACGCCGAGGGCCAGACCGCCGCCCGGGGAACGCCCGGCTACAAATATGGACCTTACCTGTCGAACATGCCGAGGAATCCGTGCAACGGACGGGCCACGGTCCGGATGCTGGCTGACGGGGAGGACTTTCCAGAGGCGCCCGATAACGGTCACGGCTGGATCTACCGGGCGCGGACGGGCGAAATCCGACCCGGCAACTCCGGGACGGACGACGCCGGAAGAGCGTACTATGCCTATTGATCCCAAACGACGAGACATCGCGGTCCGGCGGGGTTTCACGCTGGCCGAGGCGACGCTCGCGACGGTGCTGTTGGGGATGGCCGCCGCCGGCGTCCTGCTGCCGTTTGCCGGCGGTGCTGCCGTCCAGGCGGAAGGCGTACGCCGCACGCTCGGTACGAGGCTGGCCAACGACCTGATCGAGCGGATCGTGAGCACCCCGTTCGACGACATCGTCGATGTCTATGGGACCCACGTCGAATCCCAGGGGCAGGTGCAGGACGCCAGTGGGACCCCCTATACCGATTCGATGTACGCCGATTACAGCCGCCAGGCCAGGTGCGAATACGTGTATGTGCCCCCGCAGAGCGACGACGCTCAGCCGGGCTTTGTCCTCGCCACGGTGCGAGTAGCCCATCAGGGGCGGAACGTAGCGACGATCTATCGTCTGATCAGCAAGGCAGTCCAGTGATTTGAATTGAGGCGGACCCTATCCGATTGCGGGCGGCGATTCACGGGAGGACCGGACTGACATCCGCGTCCTCTCGCCATGTCGAGGCCCGGCAGAGCGGCCAGGGCGTCCGATATCCGAACGGCAGACGCCGGACAAGATCGAATGAACCGAAGCCGAAACATCAAGGCGTTCACGCTCGTCGAGCTGCTGGTGACCCTGGTCATCACGGGGATCCTTCTGTCGGCGGTCGCGACGCTGGCCTATGCGATGAACAGCGCGACGACGGCCGGCAGCGACGCCGCGTCATCCCAGGCCCGCCTTCGTTTGGGCATGGTGCGCATCGTCGAAGTGATTCGAAACTGCCGGATGATTCTGACCGCGTCGGACACCGAGCTGGCGATCTGGCTGGCGGACTACAACGGGGACGGCGGCATCAACGTGAATGAACTGGCCTTCCTCGACTGCACCGCGACGCACGACACACTTCGCCTGGTGCGATTCTATTCCGTCAGCGATCCGTCGGTGACGTTCAGTTCGGGCGTTCTTTCCGTGAGCCAGGCCAGCCTGATGAGCGGGAATGCGGTTGCCTCCGTGTCGCTTCTTCCCGCGTGCGGCAATGTGCAATTGGCGTGCGACCCCGCGGCTCCATCGACCCGGCGGGTGACGATCTCCTTTGAGCTGACGCAGGACCATGTCGCTCGCAGGCACGAAGTGGACGTGACACTGCTGGCCTGGGCCGGCCACCTGCTGAACGATGCCGGCGACGGTCTGGTGACCGGAGACGACGATGAGTAGGAGAATCCGGACAACTCGGCCTTGTCGCAGAGGCGTGGCGCTGCTGCTGGTCCTGGGCATCATCATGGCGATCACCCTGTTGTCGCTGGGGTTCATCGCCCGATGTGATGTGGAGCTGGCGTCGGGCCGGAGCCTGGCCGTCCGCGTCCAGATGGACCAGATGGCGGTCTCGGCCCTGGAGCATGCCCGCGGGCTTCTCCTGAATCCGCAGGACGCCGCGGGCGCGTACTGGACCGGAGACACATCGATTCGACTGGACCCCAACACGAACGATTTCTACGACGTGACCGTCGCCGCCGATCCGTGCGATGAGTGCGGGTTCTTTGTGATGTGCTCTGCCTATCGGCTCCGCCAGGCGGAACGGGTGGGCAACAGCAGTTATGCGGCGGTCGTTCGTCTGGACCCCGCTATCGGCTTGTGGTGTGGCAGCGATCTGTCTTTTCGCGCGGCCTGGAGTGTGGTCGGGGACGCGTATGCGGCCGGGACGTTCACCAATCTGGGCGTTGCCGGCGCCGTAGACGGCGACCTCTTCGCCGGCGGGCTGAGCGGAGGCATCGTCGGAACGTACAAGGACGCCGGGACTCTGGCAATGACGTGGCCCCCCGTGACGGCAAGCTACAGCCATCCGGACTACACGACCTCCTCCATCGGACCCGGCACGGTCAGCAGCGGCAGCTACAGCTCGCCAAAGATCTGGCGGTGCAGTGGAAATCTTACCTTGGACGGGGCGGTCGTCATCAACGGCATGTTGCTGGTCGAAGGCGATCTTGTCATCAGGGGCGTTGGGGCAAGCCTCACGGCCGCCAAGAACCTCCCGGCGGTCTATGTCACAGGGAACCTCATTCTTCACGGCGCGACCGACCTCCAGATCGAGGGCCTCGTCGCCGTGGACGGCAGTGTTCTCGTGGGACACGGCTCGGACGCCCGGATCGTCGGCGCCCTGTTTGCCGCGGGCGAGATTGCGGAGGCCGCCATCGATTCCACGTGGATTCCCAACGACGCCATCCTTCGGAATATCCCGACGTGGCCGGCCAGTGGCGCCCTGACGCTCGACGGGGTCGACCAGTATGTGCAGACGCTGGACGATGCTGACAGTTTGCAGGTCACCGGTGACTACACGTTGAGCGTTCGGCTCGCGCCCGCCGTCACGCAGAACCCCTGGGCGGCAATCGTCTGCAAGACCGATCCAACCGGAAGCATCAACCACTGGGTGCTCCAGTTCGACGAATACGCGACGGAATTGGTTGTCGGCCATGACTCCGTCCGCTGGTCCACAGGGATTCTGCGCACGGAGCTGACGGGCGGGAGTTGGCACCATGTAGTGGTGGTCCGCCAGGGAACCACGATGAAGTCGTATCTGGACGGGACGGAGCGCGCCACGGGCACTTTTTCGAACATGCCCGGAAGTGGAGACGGGCACTTGAACATCGGCGCCGATCGTACCGGTTCGGCCAGCTACGTGTACAAGGGCCTGCTGGACGACCTACGGGTTTATAACCGCGCGTTGCTCGCCTCGGAGGTTCTCGCCCTGCCGAGCGATTCACTGATCGGACACTGGACCTTTGCCGGGAGCGGCTCGGCGTTGAATGCGGTGGCCTCGCCGACGAAGGCGGCGATCACGACGTGGGCTTCCGGGTCGCGCGTGGACTGGAGTCCGGCGGGGGGCGCGTTCTTCAAGAGCATTCATCGCGTGGAATAGTGAGGTGGCCGAGCAGATGGCCAGGTCCCAGAACATAGAGCGGTTTATCGGTCCCAACGCGTCGCAGGGGAAAAAAGCGCGACTCGCCGCCGCCGGCGGGAGACGGTCGTGCGTCAAAGGCGCCGCCGAGACCGCCGGTTTGGCGCAAGAACGGACGGCAATGAAAGGGGCATTTTTCGGGACGTTGACGGCATCGCGGAGCGTTCCTGACGCCTGTGCGGCCTGTCGGGGACCTCTTGGCCTGCCGGCAGACGGCGGCTGCGGCAGCGCTTGGGCGGCGGCCACGCCAAACGCCGAGTGTCTCGGCAGGTTGGTCCGGCCGCAGGTTAAGCCAGGCTCCCGATGGGCCGAAAGACAAACGGAGGCAAGGTTGACCATGTGTAAGAACACGACAGCACAATCTGTTGGGCGGACCGTGGGGTCTCGTGCCGGATTCACGCTGATCGAGTTGCTGATCGTCATCGTGATTCTCGCGATCTCCGCGGCGATTGCGGTGCCGATGATGTCCTCGGCCGCGAGTTCGCAGATGCGCGCCGCCGGCGGCATCGTGGCCGCCGATCTCGAATACGCCAGGAGCATGGCGATCAGCCGGGGCCAGAAGCACAAGGTGGTCTTCGATCCGGCGAACGAACGGTATGAGATTCAGGACCAGAGCGGTGCGGTGATCAAGCACCCGGTGACCCAGAAGGAGAATGGGTACATCGTCAATTTCACCACGGATGGAAGACTGGACCAGGTGAAGGTCGACAGTGCCACGTTCGGCGCTTCCAACAACAATTTCGTGGAGTTCGATTCGCTCGGCAGCCCGGATAATGGTGGAACCGTGGTGCTGAAGGCCGGGGATTTCACGCGGACGGTGACGGTCGAGCCTGTGACGGGGTTCATCTCCGTTTCTGAGTGAGTGTTTGGATATGCGACTGTCTCATTGGATGAATCGAAGAGAGAAGATCCTGCCCATCGGACTGGATATCGGACACAGCGTTGTCAAGATGATCCAGTTGGCGGTGTCCGAGGACGGGGTCCGTGTGCTCGCGGCCGAAAGGGTCGTCGTCGGTTCGCATGATGCGAGCGACGACGACTCATGGCGGCGTCGCGTGGCTCCGGCCGTCCGGCGTCTGCTGGCCGAGGGCGCCTTCAAGGGACCTGACGTGGTTACGGCCTTGCCGGCCGACGACCTGAAGATCACATCCGTGAGACTGGCGGAAACGCCGATGGATGAGGTGGAGCAGACGCTTCGCAGAGAGGCCGCCCATCGATTTGCACTGAACCCGAAGATCGACTCCGTCAGCTACGTGCTGGCGGGCAGCGTCCGGCAGGGGGATGAACTCAAGAACGAATATATTCTGTTTGCCAGCGACGACGAGGCGATTCGAGAGCACATCGCCCTTGTGGAGGAGATGGGCCTGCAACCGGTGGGCATCGACGCATCGCCCTGCGCCCTGTTCCGGTGTTTCGAGCGGGTGCTGCGGCGTCAGGAAGACAAGGAACGAACGATCATGTTTCTGGACGTCGGCCATCGGTACACCACGGTCGTCCTGGGGCGGGCCGGCGAGATCTGCTTCGTCAAACAGATGGCGTTCGGGGTCTCGCGGTTCGCGGAAGACATTGCGGCCCGGCTGTCGATCTCTGTGGCCGACGCCGAGTCTCTGCGCCGCAAGATGACGTCCAGCGATTCAGTCGATGCGGCGACGCGTCGTCTCGTTGCCGACACGCTGCACGGCACGGCCGAGCAACTGGCCGGAGAGATCTCGCTGTGCCTTCGGTACTACACGGTGACGTTCCGAGGCAAACGAGTCGAGCGGGCCCTGTTGGCCGGAGGGGGCGTCCACGAGGAGGCCTTGCTCACGGTAATGAGACATCACCTGGCCATCGAGACGGAGGTCGCCGAGCCGCTGCGCGGGTTCGATCTGACGCCGGTCGGGGCCAATATGGAGGACCTCCATCCGGCAGCGGACTTCTCGCTGGCGGTTGGGCTGAGCCTCAAGGGATGGGGTGCCTCCACGGTGGCCCTGGTGAAATCTGATGTCGGGCTGGAATCCATACTGGAAAGTGCACCATAGTGAAAGAAATCGACTTTCTTCCAGAATGGCACAAGGAAGGCAGGCGCCGTCGGCTTCATATGCGCCGGCAGTATGCCGCGCTGATCGTCTTGTTTCTGGTCCTGGTGACATACAACGCGATCGCGACGCACAGGATTTCGAGAGCCAATGCGGACCTGGCCCGGCTCGAGGACCGACGGTTCTGGGCCGAGGACATGCTGCGTGAGTACGGCGCCGTCACCGAGCAACTGGAAGCGCGCCGGGCCAAGGTGGCTTCGGTCGAGCAGGTCGATGCGCGCATCGACGTGGCGGCGGTGCTGGCGGAGATCAGCTACGTCATCAGTGACCGCGTGCTTCTGAGCCGCCTGGAGTTCACATCCGAGCCCTTGGCCGCCGAGGAAAAGACGCCGGAACGCGACGCGGCCGTGGTGCGCAGCGCCAGCGCCTCTCGTGCGCCTGCAAAAGCGGCCTCTCTGGGCAAGGTCCGGTTTCGGGTGGCCCTGGCGGGAATCGCGGCCGATTCGGCCGAGGTCGCGGCCCTGGTCCATCGGCTGGACGATTCCCCCTATTTCCAGCAGGTTCACCCGCTGTATCGCGACAACACGATCCAGATCGGCGCCGCCGCGTCTGCGACCTCGCGCGCAAATGAGAGCGAGCCCCGGCGGACCGATGCGCGATCGGTCAATGTCACGGAGTTTGAGATCACGTGCTACCTGGCCAACTACGAGGAACAAGGCAAGCGATGAGTGAGAGACGATCCAATTCCTGGCTGAGCCGGCAGCAGTTGTGGGTCTTCGCCATTGGCGGCCTGTTCCTGGCGGACTTTGTGCTGTACGGATATCTGCCGTCGCGTGAACGACTCCGGTCTCTGGTCGAAGCAAAGACGCGCCGGACGCAGTTGATCGCGGCCGCCGAGGCGCACAGCGACGTGCTGCCGTCCCTGACCGAGCGCCTCCGAGAGACCGATCGGTACGTCCGGAACTACGAAGACTGGATTCCCTGCGAAAGCGCCTTGGGGCAGTTTCTGGGGCAGATCGCCCAGATCATGACCAAGAACAACCTGTCGGACCAGGATGTGGTTCTCGGTCAGGAACGAGTCTCCGATGACCTGATCTGCATTCCGGTCCACATGAAGTGTGTGGGCAATCTGAATGGGATCTTCGGGTTCTTTCAGGACCTTCAGAATCTCGGTCGGCTTGTGCGAATTGAGAAGACCACGTTGGTCAATGCGAAGGCCTTCACCGGCAGCGTGACCATGGACGCCGACGCGGTCATCTTCTATCGGACGCGGAAGACGCAGAACGCCAGCCTGTCCGCGAACCAGAACACAACGGATGCCGTGAACGATGAAGCGTAATGTGACCAACACATTGGGCCCGGTGTCTCAGATGGCCAGCCACCTGATCCGAGGCGGCAGGAAGGCGGGCTTTGCGATCGCCCTGGTGGTCGTGATGGCCGTGATGTGGATCCGCGTTTTCATCGGCCAGGAACCCCGGGCGGCGGAAGCCAGGCCGGATGCCACGCAACAGACGGACGAACCGCAGAGACAAGAGCCCAAGGTGCGTCTCGTCGATTTGCCGGTGGAGCCCGGGCGGAACGACCGCATCCACAGAGATTTCTTCACGACGCAAGACTGGAGCCGTTTCTCCAGTGTGTCCAAACCACAGAGCACGGGTTCTGAAACAGAAGTACAAACGGTTGCATCGAAGAGAACCAATGACGTGATCGACAAATTGGCCAAGAGTCTCAGGCTGGAGGCCGTGGTGGGGAGCGCGGACCCGCAGGCGCTCGTCGACGATCGACTGGTGCGCCTCGGGGACACCATTGCTCTCTCGGACGGTTCCGACGCCTACGTATTCGAAGTAGTACAGATCAAAGAAGATGCCGTGCTTGTGACATGCCGCGACCGACAGTGGACGTTGAAGCTGTCGTCGCCCGCCGACGTAAGAAAGTGACGATTTTGTCTTAGAACGATAATGAAATCAGTACGGTCAAGCAGGATGTGAAAGAAAAGGAGTAACGCTATGCATTACGACAGAACAACAGTGAAACCTTTGGAGGCCCGGTGGGGCCGATGGCTATGCGCTATGGCGGTGCTGGCTTTGTTGGCCGGACCGGTGACGGCTGCCGAGAGCGATCCGGCGGCGGCGACTTCTGAGACGGCGATGGACACTCTGGCCGTCGAACCCGATCAGGCGCAGGTGGACTTCTCCGGTGATGGAGTCATCATCAAGTTCATCGCCTTCAAGAAGGACGGCGATGTGCGCGATGGGTTGCGTCTGCTGGCCAAGCTGTGCCGCAAGAACATTGTTCCTTCGGCCAGTGTCAGTGGTCCCCTGAATTGTCCGGAACTGCGCGATGTGACGTTTGAACAGGCGCTGGCGGCCATGCTGGGCGACAAGTTCGTCCCGGTGCAGGAGGGCAACCTGATTCACATTCGCACCAAGGACGAGCACAAGAAGATCAAGGAAGACCCGGAACGGATGATCCACAAGGTCATCACGCTGTACTACACGACCGCCGAAGAGGCCGAGAAGCTGGTCCGTCCGGTGCTCAGCGCCAGCGCGCAGGTCACCAAGACGACGGCCGCCGAAGAGAAGATCTCCTCCGCCAGCAGCGCAGGCGCAGGGGGGGGATCTCTCAGCGGTGGTGGCGGTGGCGACAAAATGGCCGCCAATGACATGCTCGTGGTCTTCGACTTCCCGGAGAACATCGAGCGGGCCGAAGCCGTCATTCGGGAGATTGACGTTCGGCCCAAGCAGGTGCTGGTCGAAGCGACGATCCTCGCTGCCCGGCTGAAGGATACGACGCAGTTTGGCGTGGACTGGAACCTCCTCAGCGGCGTCGCCATCACCGGCTATCCCGCCAGTATCGTCGGGGGCCAAGGCACACCCTGGCAGACATCCGGCTTCCTGGCGAAGGCCAGTGAAGGTGGCGCAACGGGCTTGAAGATAGGGTTCTCGTCGGACAACGTCCAGGCCATTATCACGGCTCTGGAAGAAGTCACGGACACGACGCTGCTGGCCAACCCGAAGATTCTGGCGGTCAACAAGCAGGAAGGCTCGGTGCTGATCGGCAGGAAGCTGGGGTACCTGGACCAGACGACCCAGACCCAGACCTCGACGACGCAGTCGGTGGCCTTCTTGAACACGGGTACCCAGTTGATCTTCCGGCCGTACATCGGCAGCGACGGCTACATCCGGATGGACATCTATCCGAAGGACAGTGACGGACAGATTCTGAACTCTCTTCCCCAAGAGCAGACGACGGAGCTTCGGACCAATGTGATCGTCAAGGATGGTGAGACGGTGATTCTTGGAGGCCTGTTCCGTGACTATACGAATACGTCACGAAATCAGGTGCCGCTGCTGGGCAACCTGCCGTTGATCGGCGTCGCGTTCCGCGGCACCACGGACACCGTTGGGCGCGAAGAGGTGATCATCATGTTGACGCCTCATATCATCGAAGAGCCTTCCGAGACGGGTGGCGCAGATCGCGCCGACGACATCCGGCTGAAGATGGACGGCGCCAGGCACAACCTGCAGGCCCTCGATCGTTCGCGCATGGCGGAAGACGCCTACGCGCGAGCGGCCAAGTTCTATCTCGAAGGCGATGTCGACAGCGCCGTGTACAACGTCAAGGTCGCGCTGATGATGCGTCCGACGTACCTGGAGGCGCTGCGGCTGCGGGAACGGATTGTTGTAGAAACCGATCCCGAGGAACTCGAGCGGATCGACAGCATCGTCCAACAGGCGATCGATCAGCAAGAGGCCAAAAACTGGAAGAGACGCTAACGCGTGCTTCCATGATCGGACGTTACACCCGTAGTCCACGGGTTCGGAGGAGTTGTTGTGAGACGCCAAAGACGCTTGGTCTGGGCCGCGATTGCCATGGTGATGGCCTCGCTGTGCATCGCGGCCCTGACCGGGCCTTTCCATTCTGGCATCGGAGTAGGGTGGCGCAACCATCTCGTTGCGTGGCGTCTTATTGCCTGCTGCCTCGGGGCTGTGGGCGTGATCTTCCTGGGTCTGGCCTATCATCGGCTGGCCGGGACGGTTGCGTCCATAGCCCGGCAGCTTTCCGGCGACTCGGCCGGCTCGATGGGTCTCCAAGCCATTGAGCGGGCGGCCCAAGCCATTCAGACACGCCTCCGGGAAGGGCAGGAAGCTCTTCGCACGCTGGAGACCGAGCTTGCGGACCTCCGCATTCGATCGCAGCTTGCCGATCGACAGAAGCAGCACACCGAGGCCATTATCTACAGTCTGCGCGACGCCGTGGTGGTGGTGGACGAGGCGGACCGGCTGCTGATGGCGAACGCGGCCGCCGCCCAGCTCTTCGGATTTGACCCGGAGCAGGCGCGCCACAAACCGCTCGCCGAGAGCATCCACCCAGGACACGAAGACTTCGTCCAGTTGATTCAGTCCAGCCGGCAGAGCGCCACGGAGGCGACGCGCCGAGAGATGCAGTTCGCCCGGCCCGACGGCCCCCATACGTTCGACACGATTGTCTCGTGTGTCTTCGAGCGGGACCAGGTCTCGGGTGTGGTCGCGGTGCTGCATGACATCACGCGAGAGAAGGAAGTCTCGCAGATGAAAAACGATTTCGTCAGTCACGTTTCCCACGAGTTGAAGACGCCGCTGGCTTCCATCACGGCCTATTCCGAGATGCTGGCCGATGGAGAGGCGGACGACGAGCAGACGCGCAAGGAATTCTACGAGATCATTCAGAGTCAGGCGCAGCGGCTCAACCGCCTGATCGAGGACATTCTCAACGTGTCACGAATCGAGTCGGGACTGATCAAGGTCCAGAAGGAGCCGGTCAGTCTGACGATTCTGATCGAGCAGCAGATGCAGATGATCCGGGGATTCGCGGAAGAGAAGAAGATCACGGTCACCGGACAAAACCCTATCGTATACGACCAGGTTCTGGCCGACAAGGACATGATCTCACAGGTGATCGTGAACCTGCTGAGCAATGCCGTCAAGTACACTCCGTCCGGCGGGGCCGTGCGGATCCAGACGGAAGTGAACGAAATCGACGAGGTGGTCCGCGTCACCGTTACGGATACCGGCGTCGGCATTCCCGCCGACGAGGTCGCTCACGTGTTCGACAAGTTCTATCGCGTGCGCGCCAACAACAAGCAGGCCAGCGGGACCGGTCTTGGCCTGAACCTCGTCAAGCAAATCATCGAGAAAGTACACGATGGTCGTGTGTTCGTTACGAGCCAGGTGGGCGTCGGAAGCACGTTCGGATTCGAACTGCCTCTGGCGGCGGCCGAGCTGGCGGGCACGGCCCGATAACGGGGGAGTTCGCGCCTCTTCACGGGGGGGATTCCTGAAACCCAGTTTTGGAGTGGATGAAGATGACAGGCAAGAAGGTGCTGATTGCGGATGATGAGATTCACATTATTCACGTCGTCGCGATCAAGTTGCGCAACAACGGGTACGAGGTGATTGCGGCCAACAACGGCGCCGAGGCGTATGAACTGGCGTGCAGCGAGCACCCCGACATCGTCGTGACCGATTATCAGATGCCGTTCGTCACGGGAATCGAGCTGATCGAGAAGCTGCGGAAGAACGAGGCCACCATGCACATTCCAACGATCCTGCTGACGGCGCGCAGCTTCGCGATCACGCAGGAGATGCAGGAGACGCTCGGCGTGCAGGAGTGCCTGAGCAAACCGTTCAGCCCCAAGGAGTTGCTCAAGACCATCGAGGACATTCTCTATCAGCGTGCGGTGGCGGTGAAGAGCTGACCCCGAAGACGATTGCCGGAGCGCTGCCTGTTCTGAAGGATCTTGAGAGGGCCATGCCGAATACGACGACACCAGGACTGACCTGCCAGCAACGACGCGATCTGGAGCGATTCGGGGAGCGTATCGGGCGGTTTGGCGTGAATTTCGCCGTGGTAGACCCCAGCGGCGGCATTGTGGTTCTGCACAACGCCGGGCAGTTCGACAGCGACACGGAGGCGATTGTGGAGGCGGCCCGCGCCGTCTCGCAAGCCTTGGGCAGGCACACGGCCGAGAGCTGCGAGGGCCGCGTGTGGCAGTTCTGCGACGCGGGCACGCTGCTGGCGGTCCCGCTGTGTTTGCCTCGTTTGGCAACCGCTGAACACCGGCTGGCCGGCGTGATCGTGGCCGATCAGGGCCCGGCGGCTCGCGTCGAGCGGCCGTCTGACCCGGCGCAAGAGGGCAGAACCGGGGATTCGTCCATATCGGCGGCGTGCCTCGGCGAAATGTTGCGGCTGGCGGCGCAGAATCTTCAGATGTCCGCGCGCAGCGACGAACAGATGGAAAAGATGGGCACGGAACTGGCCCAGGTGTATGAGGAACTGGTGCTGCTGCACAAGATCAGCACGCACATGAAGCTCACCGAATCCGACAGTACGTTCCTCCAGTTGGCCTGCGACAGCCTGACGGACATCGTTCTCGTCGAGGGAATCGCCGTCGTGCTGGAGCGGATCGTGGAGGGGGAAAAACGATTCATGGTGGCGGCCGGGTCGGGTCTGATCGATCTGGACGCGCGCATGACGGCCTTGCTGCACAGTCGTCTGGCGGAAGAGATCCGCCGCGGGCAGGAAGCGCTGCTGGACAGCGATGTCGATACGCCGCTGCGGTATGAGTGGCCGGCGAGCATTCGAAACGTCATCGCCGTGCCGCTGTGTGCCAAGGAGCCGCAGCATTCGCGACGGGCGGCGCGCAACGAGAACGCCGTAACGATCATCGGATACATGGTCGCGGTCAACCGCATCGACAAACCCGATTTCGACAGCACGGACATGAAGCTCTTCGGCTCCGTGGCGAGCGGCTGCGCCGTGTTCATTGAAAACGGACGTCTCTTCAGCGATCTCAAGGAACTCTTCCTCGGTTCCTTGAAGGCCCTGACGGACAGCATCGACGCCAAGGACCAATACACCCGTGGACACTCCGAGCGGGTGGCCATCATTTCGAGATGGCTGGCGGAACGCGTCGCGGAACGGGAGCCGCTCGACGACGAGCAGATCCATCGAATCTACCTGGCGGGCCTCCTGCACGACATCGGCAAGATCGGCGTGGACGAGAACGTGCTCCGCAAGAACGGCAGGCTTACGCCCGAGGAGCGCCAGATCATCCAGCGTCATCCGTCGGTAGGGGCCGGGATTCTCCGCGGCATCAAACAAATGCGCGACATCGTTCCCGGCGTGCTTCAGCACCATGAACGCGTGGATGGAAAAGGTTATCCCGACGGTCTCGTCGGCGACCAGATCTCGCTCATGGCCAAGATTCTCGGCCTGGCCGACAGCTTCGACGCGATGACGTCCAAACGGGTCTACCGCGACGCCATGACCGTGGATTGCGCGTTGGAGGAAATCCGCAAGGGTCTGGGAACGCAGTTCGACGAGAAGATCGGGACGATCTTTCTCGAGGGTGACATCTACCATCTGTGGGACTTGATCCAGGGGAACAGCCCCTCGACGTACGACGGGGGGCATGTCTCCGAGTATGGGACTACGGCGATAGGGACGTTGTTGCGATGAAGATCAACACGCAGAACTATAATGATGTCACGGTCATCGAGTTGCAGGGCGAACTCGATGGCGACATCGCGGCATCACTGAAAGACACCGTGACGGAGACGACGGCCGCGGCACGCAAGCGGATCGTCGTCGATATGAGCAACGTCAACGGGGTGGACAGCCAGGGGCTGGAACTGCTGCTGTGGGTGCGGCAGTATTGCCGTCAGAACCGCACGCAGCTCAAGCTGGCCGGGCTGGACGAAACCCTCGAGAAGATTCTCGAGATTACCGGTCTTCAGACCGAATTCGATCGTCACGCGGAACTGGCCGAAGCGGTCCGGAGCTTTGCCTGAGCGTGCCGGACACGATGGGGAGACGCGGGGTATGAGTCAGATTCTGCTTGAGAACAAGATGCAGCTCGGCCAGCTTCTGCTGGCGCGGGGCGTGGTCAGTCAGGAGCAGATCGACAGGGCCCTGGCCGAACAGCAGGAGAAGGGCCATCGCAAGCTTCTCGGCGAGTTGCTCGTCGAGATGGGCCATTGCACGGAGAATCAGATCGCGGCGGCTCTGGCGGAAGCCTACGGGGTCCCCTATGCGCAGGTCAGCCCGAAGCTGTGCGACCCCAAGGCCGTGGAGCTGCTGCCGCGGGAGTTCCTCGAAGCGCACATCGTCCTGCCTCTGTTCAAGGTTCATGATGTCCTGACCGTGGCGGTCAACGAGCCGACGAACGTTTTTCTGATCGACGAAATCGAGCGGATCAGCGGGTGCCGCGTCCGGGTGGTCTGCTCGACCGCCAAGGACATTCGGGCCACGCTGCAGTCGTATCTGCCCGCGGCCAATGTCTTCGTGATCGACGACATCATCGACGAGGAGGGGCTGGAGGAATTCACCCTCATCGAGAGCATCACGCAGGACATCAGCAATCTCGAGGAGGTGGCCGGCCAGTCGCCGGTGGTCAAGCTGGTCAACTACCTGCTGTACAACGCCGTCCGTGAGAACGCCAGCGACATCCACATCGAGTGCGACGAAAAGCGGTTGCGCGTCCGGTATCGCGTCGACGGCAAGCTCTACGAGAAGATGCGTCCGCCGCACCAGATGCACGCCGCCGTCGTCTCCCGAATCAAGATCATGGCCGAGCTGGACATCGCGCAGCGGCGCCTTCCGCAGGACGGAGGCATTCACGTCCTGGTGGAAGGCCGCCCGATCGATTTGCGCGTCTCCGTCATGCCGGGCAATTTCGGAGAGAAGGTCGTCATTCGGATCATCGATCCGCAGAAGATCCTCTACAACCTGGAGTCGCTCGGCTTCACGTACGACAATCTGCTGCGTTTTCGCCAGATCATTCAGGTGCCCAACGGCATCGTTCTCGTTACCGGTCCGACCGGGTCGGGCAAGAACACCACGCTGTACGCCGCGCTGTCCGAATTGAACAGCGAAGAGGTGAACATCTGCACCGTGGAAGACCCCGTGGAGTGCAACATCTCCGGCATCAATCAGTTCCAGGTCAACACGGCGGTGGGTTTCGAATTCTCCACCGCCCTGCGCAGCCTGCTGCGACAGGATCCCGACATCATCATGGTCGGTGAGATCCGCGATCAGGCCACGGCCAACATCGCCGTCCAGGCCGCGTTGACCGGGCACCTGGTGTTGTCCACGCTGCACACGAACGATGCGCCGGGCGCGGTGACCCGTCTGCTCGATCTCGGGGTGGCTCCGTACCTGGTGAGCGCCTCCCTCAAGGGCGTGCTCGCGCAGCGGCTGGTCCGCAAGATCTGCTCGAACTGCAAGACGGAATACGATCCGTCGCCCAGTCTGAAGAGGTCCGTCCAAGCCCAGGGCGGCGAGACCTGCAAGTTCTATCGGGGTGTCGGGTGCAAGAAGTGTCGCAACACCGGATACGTCGGGCGAATCGCCATTCACGAGTTGCTCGTCCCGGACGACGAGATGATGGAGATGATCAACGAACGCGTCAGCGCCAAGAAGCTCCGGGCGACCGCCCTGGCCAAAGGCATGACCCCGCTGCACTTCGACGGCATCGAGAAGGTCAAGGCAGGGATCGTGTCGATCGAGGAGATTCTGCGCATTACGGCCCTGGACGCCTCCGCCGGCGGTGAATCCTGATGTCGGCTGTGTGAAGAAGCAGACCTATGGCGACTTTGATGACAGAGATGCGAAAGACCGGTGCCGAGGACGGCGGCGCGACGTTGGCGTCGGCCACGGAATCGAAGCCGGGCGCCGCCGGTGCGGCTCGCGGTTTCACCGACCCGGCGCCGATGGGGAAGGTGCGCGTCAAGACCAGCGACCTGATTCTCTTCACCACGCAGTTGGCGGTCATGCTGGACAGCGGCGTCATCCTCAGCGACGCCCTCGATGCCATCGGGGAACAGGCCGCCGACCCGCGCTTCAAGGCCATCATCCTGGATCTCTCCGAACGCGTCAAAGGCGGCGAGATGTTCTCCCGGGCCTTGACCTTCTATCCGAACACGTTCAACAAGATGTTCATCAGCATGGTGAAGGCCTCGGAGGCCTCCGGACGAATGGTCGAGATGCTGGCCGTCCTGACCGGATACCTCAATTTCGAGGCCGACACGCGCAAGCGCGTCCTCGGCGCTCTGACGTATCCGCTGATCATGGTGTTGATGGCGATCGCCGCCACCGGTACGTTGATGTTCTTCGTGCTGCCTCGCTTCATGCGGATTTACGAAGCCCGCGAGGCGGCGTTGCCCAAGCTCACCCTGGTTCTCGTTCACATCAGTCATATTGTGGGCAACGGGGCCATGATGGCGGCCCTGGTGACGAGCCTCATCCTGCTGGGGGCGGGTCTGTACTGGTGGTCGCGCACCGTCTCCGGACGGCGCGTCCTCGACGGGGTGAAGATTCGGACCCCGATCATCGGCACCATGTTCGTGGATATGGTCGTGACGCGGAGCATGCGGATCATGGCCACGATGGTCAACACCGGGGTTCGGCTCCTGGACGCGATCCGCGTGATCCAGGGCTGTGTGGACAACTACTACTTCCAGCAGCTCTGGGAAGAAGTGGACGACAGGGTCCAGGATGGATACCAGCTCTCGGAGGCCATTCTGATCTCCGAACGCGCCAAGCTGATTGCGCCGGGGATCATTCAGATGCTGCGGGCCGGCGAGAAGGCCGGTCGGCTGGGCGAGGTGTGCGACAAGATCTCCATCTTCTACGAGAAGAGGCTCCAGGCTTCTATCCAGAGCGTGATGACGGTGATTGAGCCGCTGATGATCACCATTCTCGGGGTGGTCATCGGAACGATCGCCATTGCGCTTCTGCTGCCGGTCTTCCGGGTCTCCAGCGTGATCGCTCACTGATCGGGCATTGGCATCGAGGCGAGCACCTTGCGGCACGTGCCGTGGTTGCCCAGGTGGCAGAGGGCCAACTGCGGCGCGACGAAATCCATGGGGAACATCATCGGCTCGGTCACCACGCCGTACCCGATCGTGATGTGCGGGAAGAACGCGGCAAAGGCGGCCTTCCGGCGATAATCTCGAATCCACGCCAGCGTGCTCGGCGCCACCTCTTCATCGCCGCAGATCATCTCGGCCGTCACGTTGTGGCTCATGTGAGGCTCTAATGTCTCCATGACCCGCTCGTGCAGGGTCTGAAGGGCCTCGGTCTTGGCCACGGCAAAGAGCGAGTTCGGCTCGTTCCGGGCATTCAGCACCGTCACGACCCCTGTGATCGCAAGCTTGCCGACGGGGCAGTCCTTCGCGACCGCACCGAGCATCTTTCCGATCGCATCGACCTGCTCGGATTCGATGCCACCCATCGCCAGGGAGATGTGCGGCAGGCACGTGGTCTCGTCCAGAACGATCTCGCGACAACTGCCGCCGGTCAGTTTGCGGTTGGTCTCGACTGCCAGTCGGGCGATCTTCGCTTCGGGCAGGAGCACGATGTCGACTGCGATTTGACTCATAATGCTCCTTCTCGTACCTGTGCAACGACCTCATCGAATTGCCGCAACACGACTTCGTCACTCTGTCGGATGAGCCGGTTCACCAGAGCGATGGCCGCGCAATTGACGACAAACCCCGGAACGATTTCATACATTCGTTCGCTCAGGCCCACCTGCTTCCAGAGGACCAGCAC
>CAZNSM010000076.1:0-22275 GCA_964575615.1 uncultured Pirellulales bacterium
GCGGGTTCGAATCCCGCCCTCTCCGTTTTTTGTGCCCGCATGGGCGCCGCGTCCAGTCTGCGTATTCGATGACAGAGGAGTGGCCGTCTTCAAATGAAGGCATCTCCGTCCGCCGACGCCAAGCCGCCCAGTCGTCCCGCGAAGAGATTCTTCGCCAGACTGGGCCTGGCCGTCATCGCTTCACTTCTGACCGTTTGCGGCGTGGAGCTTGTCCTGCGCAGTTACTTTCCCCTCTACACGGCAGGCGGAGTCGTGGGGCTGTATCAATACGACGCGGAGCTGGGAGACCGCCTTCGTCCCGGCATCCACTTCACGCGCACGACCGACTATCAGGAGGAGATACACACCAACAAGCTCGGGACAGTGAATTTCCAGGAAACCTTCGCGCCATACGAACGGATCGTGTTTGCGGCGGGCGATTCGTACACGCAAGGGACCGGCCTGCCGACGGACGCATCCTATCCGTTCCAGCTTGACATGCTGCTCAACATGCAGAATGGCGCCTATCGACAAACCTATGGCGTCGTCAATCTGGGACTGTCCGCCTATGGTTTGGAGCAGACCCTGATCTGTCTGCGTCGTTATGCCGGCATTCTGGGCCGGCCCGATTACATTCTTTTCCTCGGCTGCGACAACGACTATGTGGACGACGTCGAGTTTCGCGAAGGGGATCGCCACCGCCATCTGACAGAAGGGAATCCCCATTGGGGTCCCTGGCTCAAACCGGTTCAATGGCTGACCGTCGAGAGCCAGATCGGCAAGCGGTTGAAGGTCGCGATCCGAAGGACGCAGAGGAGGCGCCGGCTGGATGCGTCGAAGGCATCCATGTCCGAGCATCCGATGCCGTGTCGGGCGGCCCTCGTAGAGCCCGCGCTCGCCAGACTGCTGGAGACCGCATCGGAGCTGGGCGCCACTCTGGTGGTCAGTTGGGCCGCCCTGCCGGACGATCCATCGCCCTCGTACCAGTGGTTCAGAGAGTGGGCCCGCTCGCACAATGTCGCCTTTGCGGATTGGCATGGGCGCGTCCAATCGGTGTGCGAGGCCATCGAGGGACTTCCGACATTGAATCCTCATTCCGGCGGCCACTATCGAACCTGGGTGAACGCAACGATCGCCGCATCGTTCGCCGAGCAAATCCTCGCCTCAGAACGCCCTTGAAGTCGCACCGCCCGCAGCCGGGTTACCGCCCCGGAGAGTCGTCAAGAGCAACGCTCCAAGCCGGCATCCCCGACGACATAGTCCTGTTGTCGTAATGCACAGACGTCACAATGTCGGCGTCAACCCAGTCATCGGTCGGGCAGGATGCCCAAGAATCCAGCGATGCATGCGCGATGACGCCGCGGTCGGTGTCGATCGCGCCTTCCAGCCAGACCTCGATTTGGCGATCGGCAGAGAACAGACTGATCCCGATGCTGTCGGAGTCGAGCATGCCAAACCAGTCGACTTCCATCACGCTGCCGTCGGCGAGTCTCAGCGAGCCGCGACGGCCTTCAAAGCGGACGCCGTCAAAGACGAGATCGAGTTTGCCTATGGGCGCTGAATCGCTGTCGCGGACTTCGTACGTCCGCGTCGTAACGCTCGGCTCCGAACCTGCCATGTCCCGTTGAAGGTAGCCGCGCAGCGTCACGAGCACGTTCACGTAAACGTCGAGGTGCGGCAGGTTTGTCGCATCGATGTACGTCAGTTCGTCTTCCTGGGGATCCATCCCCGCCGGATTGTCCTCCAGGGCGATGTATTCGAGGGCATCCATGTAGCAGGTGATCGCGTCGATCCAATCCAGTTGGGCCAGCCGGATTGATGTCTGTTGATGGGCGTCCGTCTCCTCCACCCGCCGCCCTGCCAGACGCCGGGCCCATTCGATCAGAAGGTCGCCCTCCGGGACTGTCTCGCGAAAGCTGAATCCGTCCGGGATGCCTTCGTAGACATAGGGCTTTCTGTCGCACACGATCTGCGCTTCCAACAAGCCCTTGTAAGCCAGGAACAGACCTCTGAGGATCAGCACGTCGCCGTAATCGATCTCCAGATCGCCGGTCAGTCCCGTCTCCTGGGGGGACATGTACATCACGAACGGCGCGGGCGCATCCTCGATGGAGTCCAGTTCCGCGATGATCGACTCCAACCGAGGCAGGATCGAGTCATCAAGCACCCGGCGCACGTGGTTCGGGTCCACCTCGGGCGGCAGAGGCTCCGGGCCGATCAACTCATGCAGATTCCTGGAACGGATGCCGTCGAGCGCTCTGACGGCCACCCCGATTCCAAACCCGTCGGCCAGATCCAGAAGATCGTCGACCACCAGGACATCGCCGTGGTCGAGGAACAGCATGGCGGCCTCCGTTATCGCCCGCAGCAGGACCAACTCGCGGTCCGTCCGGCAGTCGGCGCAGTTGGGGTCCTCGATCCCGGCATCGAAGATGTCGTAGGCATCGGCCAGACCCGTAGCCGTCCCCTGGCACATGTGCATGCGGCCGGCCAGGACGTAATCATCCGCCGAGAGGCCGGACGCCCCAGCGGGCAGGCCGCAACAGGTCAGAACGATCCAAGCCAAAGTCCGTTTGCCCATCCCTGGTCCCCTTCCATTTCCGAAAAGTCTCCACCGGTCGGATCGAGCGTCGTGCTGAAGCGCGCCGCCTGTCCCACACGCACGGTCCCGTCACAACTCAGCGAATATCGCCCGGGCGCAACGATAGATTTGTCCCCCATGTCGATCTGCACACAATTGCTCTGCAGGACCGCCTCGGGCGTTGTTATTCTGACATGCCCCCGCAGCACCATCCGGGATGTGTCAGAACGCAGAGTGGCATGTTGGCACCGAACGTGAAAGACCGTACGGTCCGCCCGGCAGATTCTCCAATCCAGCCAGCGGATACGGACCTCGGTCGTGTTCGCCAGGTCGACCGGCTTCGACCACTCGGCGCGCGATTCTTCCATCTCGCTGAACAAACCCAGCGGATTGGCGCCCAACGCACCCTGCTCGCGCGGAGCCAGCAGAGCGCCAAGATCGCAAGACGTCATACCGTCCGCAAAGAACACTACTCGAACATTCTCGACGTGCACGACTTTGACACAAGCGGTCCTGAAGACACCCAGACTGGCGTTTTCGGCGCGGAGGTTGTCGAAGGCGATCCGGTAAGCGGGCGTACAGGCGGACGAGGAGTCTTTCCGCCATGCGGTCAGAGCGCCCATTTCATTGCGTCGGCACGGAGGGGCGTAGTCCACGGGAATCGCCTCGCTGTCCGATTGCTTCAACACGCCTGCATGGAAACCGACCAGGACAACGCCCGCCAGCCAGAACAGCAGCAGCCGCACCACGTTTCGCCTGCTCAGGAAGTCCGAAAATGTGCCGTCCAGAGTCATTCTCCAATCCATGGATCTGCTCCTTTCGTTCTTCCGTCTGTATCGGTTAATCCGCCTGTGTTAATTGAGGCAATCTGGCGAGTTTCGGTGTTTTGGCCAAGAAATCCCGGGCGACTTGGTCAGAATAGCCGCGTCTGCTGCATTCCGGCTGCGGTGCTCTTGACATAGGCCTTTTGCAGACCTATACTTGCGCCTTTTGGCCACGGCCGCAGCACCGACGACGGATGCCTTGTTGCCCGGCCAACCTGCACATAAGGGCTGCCCCCCAAGATGTCAAAGGCGCTCAGAGCGACGTGGCAGAAGCACCAGACGATCCTGGGCAATTTTTTCTCGCTGAGCATCCTTCAAGTGGCAACGTATCTGGCGCCGCTGATCACGCTGCCGTACCTGGTTCGCGTCCTGGGCCCGTCGCGCTTCGGACTGGTCGAGCTGGCCCATGCCATCGCCGTGTATCTGGTCATCCTGACCGACTACGGGTTCAATCTCTCCGCGACGCGGGAGATCTCCTTGTGCCGGAACGATCCGAGGAGGCTGTCGGAGATCTTCTCGGCGGTGATGCTCCTGAAGCTGCTGCTGACCGTGGCGAGCTTCTTCGCCCTGGTGGCGGCAGTTTTCGCCGTGCCCCGACTGCGAGGCGACTGGCCGGTCTACCTGCTGACGTTCGGCACCGTCATCGGGCAGTGCCTGTTCCCGATCTGGCTGTTTCAGGGCCTCGAACGGATGAAGTACACCGCCATCCTGACGATTCTCTCGAAGCTGGCGATCACCGTCGCGATCTTCACGTTCATCCGACAGAGCGATCATTACGTCTACGTTCCGGTAGTGCAGTCCGTCGGGACAATCGCCATGGGCGTCGCCGGTCTGCTCGTGGCCCTGCGCGAGTTCCCCGTTCGCTTCGCCCTGCCGTCGCGAGCCCTCCTGAGACAGGAGCTTGCCGAGGGCTGGCATTTGTTCGTCTCCAAGATGTCGATCACGCTATACACTACGAGCAACATCGTCATCCTGGGGTTATTCACGAACAACACGTTCGTCGCGTACTATGTCGCCGGCGAGAAGATCGTGCGAGCGATCCAGGGACTCCAGTTGCCCCTTTCGCAGGCGGTGTACCCGTATGTCGGCAAGCTGGCGTCTGAATCGAAAGAGGCGGCCCTGGCGTTTACGGCGCGGATGACCGAGATCGTGGGCGTCGTGACGCTGATCCTTTCGGTGGGGCTGTTCTTCGCGGCCGGACCGCTCAGCCGGCTGATCCTGGGCGAGCAGTTCGGCGCCAGCGTGGCCGTGATACGGATTCTCTCGCCGCTGCCGCTCGTGTGCAGCCTGAGCAACATCTTCGGCGTGCAGATCATGATCAACTTCGGACTGAAGAAGACCTTGACCAGAATCCTCGCCATCGCGGGCGTGGTGAACGTCGTTCTGGTCTTCGCCCTGGTTGTTCCGCTGCGCCATGTCGGCGTCAGCGTCGCCGTGCTGCTGACGGAGGTTGCGATCATGATCGCGACACACGTCGCCCTGCAACGGAACGGGCTGGACGTCTTTCGACGTCACCGAACTGCGGAGCCAGAGCATGGTTTATGATTGCCTGATCGTCGGCGCCGGCTGGGCCGGGTGCGTCCTGGCCGAAAGACTGGCCAACGGGCTCGGGCAGAAGGTTTTGCTCGTCGAACGCAACGATCATATCGGGGGCAATGCGCACGATTTCGTCGACGCACACGGCCTCGTCGTTCAGAAGTACGGTCCGCACATCTTCCACACCCGCGTCAAACCGGTGTGGGACTATGTCAGCCGGTTCACGGACTGGAACGGGTACGTCCATCGCGTCCTGGCGCAGGTCGCAGACCGGGTAGTCTGTCTGCCGATCAATCTCGACACGCTGGAACAACTGTATGGCCGCCCGTTCACCGCCGAGCAGGCCCGCGAGTTCTACGCCGCGCGCCGCGTGCCGGTCGAGAAAATCGAGAACGCACGCGACGTTGTGGTCTCCCAGATCGGCCAGGAATTGTACGAACTGTTCTACGAGAACTACACGAAGAAACTATGGGGCCTCTACCCCCACGAACTGGCACCCCAGGTCACCCGGCGGGTACCGATCCGTTTCGACAGGGACGCACGCTACTTTGACGATCCGTACCAGGGCGTCCCCAAGGACGGCTTCACGCCCATGTTCGAGCGCATGATCGCGTCGCCCGACATCACTGTTCGCCTCGGCACGGACTATCAATCCGTCGCGACGTCGGAGCGATTCGCCCGGCTCATTTACACAGGGCCGATCGACGAGTACTTTGACTACGCTTACGGCCGCCTGCCCTACCGAAGCCTTGCGTTCCGATTCGAGACGCTCGACGTGGAGCGATTCCAGGACGCCGGGGTCGTCAACTATCCCGGCGAACAGGACTACATCCGCATCACCGAGTTCAAGCACCTGACGCTACAGACGCATCCCAAGACGACGATCTGCTACGAATACGGAGCGGCCGAGGGGCGTCCATGCTATCCTGTCCCCACCGAGGCCAACCGCCGGCTGTACGAGCGGTACAAGGCCAGAGCCGATGAGCTGGAGCGTGTCCACTTCGTCGGCCGACTGGGTCAGTACGAGTATCTGAACATGGATCAGGTCGTCGAGCGTGCCCTGGCTCTGTACGAAGAGATCCGAACCGATGGCTGAGAGACGACGAGAACGAATCGCGGCGATTGTGGTCACGTACAACAGGAAGGTCCTGTTGCTGCGGTGCCTCGAAGCGCTGCTGAGGCAGAGCCGCCGCCTCGACGCCATCTACATCATCGACAACGACTCCACGGACGGAACCTGCGAGGCGTTGCGGGACAGAGAGCTGATCGCGCCGAATGCAGCCCGCGCGGAAGAAGCAGACGAGCAGGTCACAACGGTCGAAGCACCGTCACCGCCAGACGGGGGCGTCGAGATCCACTATGTGAAGATGCCCGAGAACACCGGCGGGGCGGGCGGCTTTCACGAGGGGATGAAGCGCAGCGCTGCGGCGGGTTTCGACTGGCTGTGGTTGATGGACGACGACCTGTTGCCTTCCTGCGATGCACTTTTGGCCCTGGTCGCCAGGAAGGACATTCTGACAGAAGCCTCGACCCGACCCTTCCTGCTGAACTGCACCGTCCTGTCGCAGGACCATGCGGACGGTGACACGCTGGCCTTTCCGCTTCAGGAGATCACCGGAAAGGGCCATCCCCGACTCGGCGTCTACCACTGGCGTCTGTCGGACGTGACCGACAAAGTGCGCGACGGGGTCTACCGCTGGGCCTGTCCGTTCAATGGGACACTCGTCCCCGCCGGCGCGCTCGGAGAGATCGGCTTGCCCAACAAGGAGTTCTTCATCCGAGGCGACGAGAAGGACTTCCTCTGGCGCGCCGCCAGACAGCTCGACCTGTATACCGTCATCGACAGCAAGGCGCACCATCCGCGGCCGCGCATTGACGCCTTTGACTGGAAACAGTACTATCACATCCGCAATATGCTGGTCGTGAATCACCATTTCAACTTCCGATGGCTGAGGAATCTCAAGTTGATCGTCCTGAGTCTGGCGCTCGGGCTGCGGCACGGCCGGCGCGGCACGGCTCTGGTCGTCCGCGCGATCGCCGATGGACTCACCGGCCGCCTGGGCAAGAGGGAACAGGTACACACATGGCTCGATATCTCGTGAATCCGCTGTTCCTCTACCTGGCCATATGGGTCTCGGTCATGCTCCTGTATGTGCCGGGAGTGAACAAGGCCTTCTTCCCTGCGCCGACGCCTCGGGTCTACTGGGCGGTAGGTCTGAACGTCGCGACCTTCGTTCTGGGCTACCTGACATGGAACCTCATACGACGCGCGAAGAGCGACCCCGATAGACTCTATTGGTCGGCCGCTCCTGTGCTGAGCGACAAGTCGCTCCGACGCTATTTGCGCATCACCCTCGTTTTCGGTCTGCTGGCCGTGGCCTTCTGCGCCCTCCGCGTGGTGGTCCTGGCCAGAACACACGAGATCGATCTGCTGCGCCTCGTCACCAACTCCATCTTGTGGCGGGAGACCGTCACGCGCCCGATCACTCCCGACATGATCGGCATGCGGGCCTGTACCATCGCCATCACGGTGACCTGCAGCATCTTTTCCATCGGCTTCGTCCTGCTCGGCATCCTGCTCTATCTCGGCCGCGACCGATGGCGATACGGGACGGTGACGCTGTTCCTGCTGACCGCTTTGGGTGTGGGCCTGCTCAGCCTGGCCCGAAAAGAAGTCACGATCAATCTGGCGTTCCTGGTGCTGTCCTATCTGTTCATGCATCAGCATTACCGCAGCCGGCGGACCCGGGAGGTGGCCATGCATCTGGTTGTTCCGGCCGTGGCTCTGGTCATCTTGTTCCTGATGGTCGATATTCTGCTCCAGAAAGGCGCCAATTACGATCCCGCCCACCGCTTGCGGGGATTCCTCCTTTCGATCTACTGGTACATCGCCTCCCCGGTGGCGGCCTTCAGCGAGTTTCTCAAGACGCACGACGGCAACTGGCGTCTCGGGGAGAGCGTGTTCCTGCCCATCTACAAGTGGCTGGCCCGGGCTCATCTGGTCCCTCCGCCCGACGCCATGAGCATCATGCACATGGAGAAGATCTACATTCCGTACATGGCGAACGTGTACACGTACCTGCGAAACATCTACGAGGATTTCGGTTTCGTCGGTCTGGCGGTCCTCCCGTATCTGCTGGGACTTCTGTCGGCGGCTTTGCGGGCGCGGGCCGGACAGTCTGTCCCCTATCTGAACTTCTACCTGATCGTTCTGATCGTGATCGTCTTCTCGTTCTACGACCATCTGCTGATATCCAACCAGTACTACTTGCAGGCGTTCTTCGGATATCTGCTCTTCCGCTCCCGACTTCCGGAGACGGGGGCTGACGGCCTATAGCGCTCGATGAATGTCCGACTGAGGATATTGAAGTGCATCGCGGACCCGCGTTTCGGCGGGCCGCACCGTCTGAGCTTTGCGATCGCGGAACGCCTGCAAGCCGAGGGCATAGAGACGATCTTCCTGTTCGGCCCCGAGACGGATGAATCGGGTCCGGCCTGCCCCTTCGAGCACCTCCATCTGAGGCATCTGCTGTTTCTCCGCCGTCGGCGCCCGATTCTCAACCTGCTGGCCTTCCTGCTCTGGCTTCCGTGGAACGTCCTGCGCATCCGAAAGACCATCCGAGCCAGGCGAATCGACCTCGTCGACGTGGACGGCGTGTTGAACGTGCCGCCCGCCCTGACCGCCTGGCTGTGCCGGGTTCCGGTTCTGTGGTGTTACAACGACCATCTGCCCGGAGCGGTCAAGCTCGTGCTCCTGCCCCTGGTGGCCCGGCTCGCGACACGGATCGTCGTCCAGGGCGAGTGCCTTCGCCAGGCCCGCACAGCTTCGCACCCGCTGTTGCAGCAGAAGGCCGCGGTGCTCCACACCGGCGCCGATACGACGGTGTTCGATCCGGATCGCTATGGCGCCGAGGCCCGGCGTCACGTGCGCAAACAGTGGCACATCCCACCGGCCGGCCCGCTCATCGGAATCATCGGCAACCTGAACCCTTTCAAAGGACATGAGGACTTCCTCAAGGCCGCCGCCCGGATCAAAGAGCGGACCCCAGACGCCAGGTTCATCGTGGTCGGACGAAGACTGACGACCGCCCCCGGCTACTGGGAGCGCTTGCAGCAACTGACTGCCGCCCTGGGCCTCGAAGGCGACGTGATCTACACGGGGTTCTGCGACGACATTCCCTCGATGCTGGCGGCGCTCGATGTCTTTGTCCTGGCGTCGATTCGCGAGTCCTGCCCGAACGCGGTGCTCGAAGCGATGGCCATGAAGGTGCCTGTGGTAGCCACCGACGTCGGCGCCGTCTCGGAGCTGGTCGCCGACGGCCTGACTGGAACCGTCGTGCCGCCCCAAGAACCCGAGGCGATCGCCCGGGCGGTGCTCGATCACCTGGCGAAGACGCCGGAACAGGTCGAAGCCATGACCAGCGCGGCCCGCCGACGCGTCCAGACGGAATTCTCCCTGGACCGGATCGCGCGGCGGCAGCAGGAGCTTTATGCCACGCTCGACCGGCGCCGGGCACGCCGGCAAGATGACCCCCGGCGGGACGCCGAAAACGACTGACGCCGCTATTTACGGGCCCCGTCACCGGCGGTATACTGTTGTGCTTGGTTCAGCATCGGTCGGCTTGTGCGTACGAGCCCGATCCATGCCAGGCGGTATCTGAGGAGGACCTCGTCCAGAGCTTCCTCATCACGATGCCGGCCGACGTGGATCGGGAGCACGATGTCGGCGTATTCATCCGTCGGAGGCATGAATGAAGGTCTTTATCAGCGGCGTCGCTGGTTTTCTTGGCAGTCATCTGGCCGATGCCTTTCTGGCCGAGGGCCACGAGGTCGTCGGATGCGACAATCTCACGGGCGGCTATCTCGACAACGTCCCGACCGGAGTCGAGTTCCACCAGTACGACTGCACGTACCACAACTCGATGGTCAAGATCACCAGGAACTGCGACGTCGTCTATCATTGCGCCGCCAGCGCCTACGAGGGCCTCAGCGTGTTCAGCCCCTTCTTCGTCACCAAGAACATCGTTCAGGCCTCCGTCTCGATGATCAGCGCCGCGATTGCCAACAACGTGCGGCGGTTCATCTTCTGTTCGAGCATGGCGCGCTACGGGACCCAGGACACGGTGCCGTTCACCGAAGACATGATTCCTCGGCCTCAGGACCCCTACGGCATCGGCAAGCTCAGCTCCGAGGCCCTGCTGGAGAACCTCGCGGGCGTGCACGGAATGGAATACGTGATCGCGGTCCCGCACAACATCATCGGTCCCCGACAGAAGTACGACGATCCCTACCGCAACGTCGCCAGCATCATGGCCAACCTCATGCTCCAGGGCCGCCAGCCGATCATCTACGGAGACGGCAACCAGAAGCGGTGCTTCAGCTTCATCCAGGACGACGTGAAGATCCTCAAGCGGCTGGCCACCGAGCCGTCGGTCAACGGCGAGGTCATCAACATCGGGCCGGACGACGAGTTCATCACGATCCGTGAGCTGGCTGAGACCATCGGAGAGCTGCTGAGCTTCGAGGTCAGGCCCGTGTACGTCCGGAGCCGGCCACAGGAGGTCGTGCTGGCCAACTGCTCGGCCGACAAGGCCAGGAGGCTGTTGAACTACGAGACCCAGGTCAAGCTCAGAGACGGCCTGGCGGCGGTCATCGAGCACATTCGCCAGCGCGGCCCCAGACCCTTCAAGTACCACATCGACCTGGAGATCATCAACGACAAGACGCCTGACACCTGGAAGGACAAGCTCTTCTGAGGTAAGATGCGATCTTCCATTGCCATCGTGATCGTCAGCTTCAACGTCGAGGCGCTCCTGAAGGAGTGCATCGAGTCGGTCCATCGCGAGACGACCGAGGCGGCCTTCGAGATCTGGGTAGTGGACAACCACTCCCGCGACGGCAGCGTTGCGATGGTCAAGCAGAGCTTCCCGGACGTCCACCTGATCGAGAACGGTCAAAACGTCGGCTTCCCCAAAGCCAACAATCAGGCCATTGTCCAGTGCACATCGGACTACATCCTGCTGCTCAATCCCGACACGGTCGTCCGGGACGGCGCGATCGACAAGATGGTCCGGTTCATGGACGAACACCCCGAGGTCGGCGTCTCCGGCTGTCGCGTCCTCAACGAGGACGGCTCGCTCCAACTGGCCTGCCGGCGAAGCGTCCCGACGCCAAAAGTCGCCTTCTATCGCCTCACCGGCCTCAGTCGTCTGTTCCCCCACAGCAAGACGATGGCCCGGTACAATCTGACCTACCTCGACCCGAATGAGCCTAACGAGGTCGATGCCGTCTCCGGGGCGTTCCTCGTAATCCGCAAGAGCGTCGTGGACGCCATCGGCGTGCTCGACGAGAATTTCTTCATCTACGGCGAAGACATGGACTGGTGCGTTCGCGCCAAGAAGGCCGGGTGGAAGGTGATGTACTACCCGCACGCCCAGATCGTCCACTACAAGGGCGTGGGCTGCCGGACCAACAACCGCAAGACGACGTATGAATTCTACCGGGCGATGGTCCTGTTCCACAAAAAGCACTTCGCCCGAGAGTGCTCCTGTCTGACGAACCTGGTCGTCTACGTCGGGATCTTCCTGGCGGCGCTGCTCGCCTGGCGGCGCTGGCTCTTCAACGCCAAACCAAGCCCCGGCAAATGACGGGCCGACAAACGCATCATCAGGGGCGTCTGAGGATCGTCAATCGGCTTTCGCCGTCGGATCTGAACGGGATAGAAAACACGGGGACCCAATCCAACGGCACGCCGTCAGGCTCGGCGGGGCGAGATGCCGTCACGATGTAGTCCACCTCTCGCAGATCGACGGACTGTTCGTAGGGCACCTGCGTCCGCTCGGCATAGAATCCGATCCGGCGGTCTGCCGCCGCGATCACCTCGTCGGCCGTCGTGTTGTGCCGGAGCCAACAGGCCGCCGTGAGGCAGGCCCGGTCTTTGTCGTCCCCAGGTGACAGGAGTTTTGGAACACAGATTCCCACGCCGATCGCGAGCAACAGGCAGAACCAGCGCCGTTGCAGCACCCGCTCGCCCAACACCTGCCCGCCGCGTCCCGAGGTGAATCTGGCAAACCATTCGGCGATCAACTCCAGGCCCACCGGCACGTAGGCGATGGTCAGGGCGACCAGTCCCAGGCTGTAGCGGCTGCTCACGACCGGTTGAATCCATAAGTACCGGCCGAGCATCAGCAGGATGTTCACAGAGACGATGGCGATCGTCAACGCCCGCTCATACGCTCCGGCCTCGCGACGCAGCCGATACCAGAGGCCTATGCACAAGGGCGCCAGGAAGTACTGCATCAGGTTGTCGCTGATACTGCGAAAGATCGAGTTCGCCGCGTGAACAAACGCCGCCAGGCGGCCGGGGCCGTCTGCCGCCAGCACACCCGCGTGCATCGGCCGGGTATCGCCCACCTCGATTTGGACCAACTGGCCGCTTTGCAGACGTCCGTCGTCCACAATTAGATTCAGTTGGTAGATGCCCCGCTGGTCCGGTCGCGGACGCCACCGAACGAGATTGCCGTCCAAAGTCAGCCCGGCCGGAGGCGCCAAGCCCGCATGGGCGTACCATGCGAAGGCGTCACGCACCAGGTCCCTGTCAGTTTCGACGGCCCATGTGCGTTGTCCTGCTCGATCGCGGAACCGATAGACGGCGATCGGGTCAGCCGGGGGGCGGGCCTCGCCGAAGGCGTAGAACGCCACACCCTCGCTCTGCCATTGGTTCTCCGGTTCGCCCTCGACCGCCGCCTTTCGCTCCGATTCGGAGAGCGTGTAGAAATGCCTGTTGAGCACCGGCGACCAGAACCCATAGACGGGCAAGAGCCCCTCTGTCGCGTTCGGCTCGGCGTAGACATAGCCGGCGATGCCATCGTACTCCCACACGCCTGGGCGGTAGCGAGTCAGGAGCAGGCTCTTCTGGCGGTCAGAGATGGTCCAAAGACTGTCGCCCGTTCCGCTCAATCGGAGACGATACACGGGCCGCGTGCCGACGGGTACCGCGACAACGGAATACGTCATCCCATCACCATCAGGATCGAACGCTTCGATCGGCATTTCGAGAAGCGATCCGGCGGCGACCTCGAATTGCAGCGGCTCGTAGCGGACGGTCCGGTCGCCGACAGACGCGATGACCGGCGCCCGGTTGAACTCAGGAGCGTTCAGCTTCCGAGCGGTCGGCAGTCCCGCCCAGGCCACATAAGGGGCGGCCGGAATCGCGAAACCCAGGAGCAGGAGAACGGCGGCCCCGGCCAAGGCCCGCATACGCCGCCGCGGTTCCGCCGGACGCTGAGACCGCGATATCACCAGGACGACCGCCAGACCGATGAGGGCGTAGACAACCAGTTGGGCACATTCCGGGCGGATCAGGTACCCCAGTCCCGCGTCGAGACCGATCAGCCCGAACAGCCACCATTGCCGGCGGCGAAGGGCCAGAAACGTGAGCCATACACCCAGGGCCAGGAAAAACAGAAACGGCCATTCCCGCAGCACGTCGCTGCTGCCGTGGGCCGGATACGGCAGAACGACCAGAATCAGGACGGCCCAGAAGCCCCTTCGCGTCCCCACCAGCATCCGGCTGAGAAGGTACAGCGGAATCAACGCCAACAGCCGCAGCAGAAGCGTCACCGCCAGCGATGGAATGACCCACGCCATGGGCGTATCACCGGCCCCGAACAGGACCCCGACCCAATGGGCCACGTGCAGCAGAAAAGGATAGCCCGCCGGATACGTTTGTGCCGTGCGCAGGGGATCGTGCGAGAGGGTCCTCGCCATGTTGATATAGAGGACGCTATCTCTGGAGATACACGGGTTGACAATCGCCAGGTAGATTCCCAGGACCAGCGCCAGGACGATGAGCAGAACAAGGTTCCGGCCGTCATGTCCGAGCGGTCCCTGGTCCTCCATCCCCTGCATAGCCGCCCTTTCCGCTCAGCTCAAGCCATAAGGCTCGACAAGTCTCTCGTGAGGCTTGAAGCGAAACTGACATTCTTCGGCCGGAGTGCCCAGGACGGCGACCTTTGAGAGGTCGCCCTGTCCCATCCCGGCCTCGGCCAGCGAGGTCAGGTACATGATCTTGCCGGGGTCAAAGCCCATCAGTTTCGTGGTCAGCACATCGAGCGCCAACGCATCGAGGCTGGCCAGCGCCACCCGTGCGTCCACGGGCGTGCCGCCCACGGGGCCGTTGCCCTCCATCGCCACGAATCCGTCGATCACCCCCAAATCGGGATAGATCTCCTGGGTCAGGTGGAACATATTGAAGTGGAGCAGCGCCTTGGGCGAGAAGTTGTACTCCGCATGCGTCAGCCATTTGTCGTTGGTCTTGTAGTCGTTCAGCGGCGCCGCCAGCAGGACGTTCTTGAGCGACAGCGTCGTCACCGCCCGGTCGTGCGTCTTCATTCTGGCGGCCGAGATGACGTAGGTGTCCGGGTCGAGGAACGTCGAGATGATGCGGATCGGCGTGGGCTTGTGGCCTTTGCCGAAGACGTAGCGATACACCCACGGCTGCTCGTTCAGATCGATCAGCTTGACGTTGTACTCTTTCTCCAGGGCCAGGTAGCCGTAGTTGACGTAGCCTTCGTGCGTCCCGCCCCCGAAGGCGGTCGATTCGCCGATCGTGATCTGCCCTTTATGATGGGGCGTGAGAAAATCGAGAATCCCGCGTACCGCATCGACGTGCGTCGCGCACAACTCGCGACGCGTGCTGACGAAATTGGGCTTGATCAGGATCTTCTTGTCGCCGATTGAGGCCAGAACCTCGTCCTGGATGTGCTTGAGGGCCTGATAAACAATGTCCCGCCGGTCGCTGCCCTTGACCAGGCCGACCCTGGCGGGCGGCGCGGATCGCGCAAACAACGTCCCACCAACCACTTGCGCCTGATCGACCTGAGATTGGGCCAGAGCCGCCCGGCCTTTGACGCCCCATGGCCCCAGGGCAGCCGCGACCGCCCCTGCCCCGAACCCCTTGAGGACCTGACGACGATTGAAATGCCGCTGCCCCATCATGCCGTTCTCCTGATCCTGTCGTAATGCGACCAAGCCAAGGCACTGATTGTACAGCACCGTCTTCATTCCTGCAACCCTTGCACTCTGCGAAAGTTACGGCTGTATACCTGAAGTGGTTCCGCCGTCAGCGGGGCAAATCGCAGGCAGGACAGATCAGGAGCTGGGGCGAACCGGATGGGGTACAACACACAAATCGCTGTGCTCGCGATGGGCGCCGGCCAATCGGTAAGGGGCAGGGGGCACCTCGGCTTGTCCGAAAGCCGTCGCTTCGGCCCACCTGTAAGTGCCCCCCTTTCCCCCCACATAAACCATAGCAAACAAAACGCCCTCCGCCGTGGGCCGCACGTTAGATGCTGTGGGGTTCGCCTGCCCTCTGCGTCATTCCGCCACGTTCGCGCGCCCGGCAACGAATGGGACTGGGAGATACGCCCTGGCCGCCAGCACTTGGAGATAACGAGCAGGCCCATACCGGGCAGCGCGGAAAACGCCCATTGTCAGGAGGCCTGTCTCGGTTCTTCAACTCACTCCTGAGGGCCGCCCATTCAGGAATCCTGGCGGGGTTCATCCAGGCGGGCCAACTTTTCTTCGATATTGGGTTTCGGCGTGAAATACCACGTCCTGCCCACCTTGCGGCTACTCAGCAAACCTCGCCTCTCCAAATCGATCAGGTCCGTGCGCGCTGTTTGGTAGACGACAGCGTGACTCGTCTGGTGGGAACGGAACGTGTATTGTTGGTGAGGATGACGCAGGGCATGGCTGACCAGTGTCTGCTGTCGATGGTTCAGTTGTCTCATGCCCCGCAATCGACTCTCGATGGCTTCCAGGGAAGCAGTCTTGCGCTCGATGTACTCGTGCAACTCCTTCATTGCCTGGCGGATGACCTCCAGTTGGTGCAGGACGAAGTACGTCAGATCGTTGTCGTCGGTCTCTGTATACAGGAAGGCGCGTGCGTATTTGGTCGGCGCTTTCAGGATGATCTGCGAGATCGAGACGAATTCGAAAAGCCAGTAGCCATGCCGCAACATGGACCAGTAAAACAGGGCCCTCGCCACGCGCCCGTTGCCATCGACAAACGGATGATCGTAGGCCAGCCAGAAGTGAAGGACGATCGCCCGCAGGACCGGGTGCATGAACTCCCGTGGCGTCTTGCCATTGGCGAAATCGCACATGGCTGTCATGCGCTCGTCAAGCTGCTCCGCCGGCGGAGGTCTGTGAAACACCTCGTTGTACATATCGCCGACGACAATCTTCTCGTCGGAGCGACGAAATCGGCCCGCCGCAGAATTGTCATCCAGAGTCCTGTCTGTGATGATCCGATGAACCTGCATAACCATCTCTTTTGAGAGTGGCGCATCCTTGAGAGATCCAATCCGCTGCATCGTGCGGAAGTTGTTCAGAATCATCTGTTCGCTCTTATCACGGGGCGGCCGCTGGGTTCGAATCATCTCCTTGGCGACCTCGCGGGTCGTCGCCGCTCCTTCGAGTTGACTGGAGGTGATCGCCTCCTGGATGAGCGAGTTGATGTAGTACTGGTCTCTGGTTCCCGGGTTCGTGATCTGGTCGGGCATGCGGATGAACCCGCCTGCTCCCTGGTCGATCTTCTGGAGCATCTCCGGAATGGGGTCAACCTGCGCATATTGGAACGACCTGCCGCCCTCACCGCACAGGGGAACTCTTCTGGACTGTTGACCTCTCCTGAGCTTCAGTCCGAACCACCATTCCTCATGCGAAAGGCCGCTTGGGGGGCTGTAGTATTGGAGCTTGTCCCAGTGGATATACCTTCCTCCGAGTGGTGCTTCCACATCTGCGCCGATTATCGCCGCAAATCGTTCCGGCGTCTGATGGAACTTGTTCCACAGATCGCGCATTTCCGGTGGCTTCTTCGGGATCTTCATCGCTCGACCCAAACTCGGCAACAGCACCCGTGTACATACTGAAAATATACTAACTCATTCACTTTTAGTATATCATCCGAGGCTACGAATGACAATACTAATTTCCCACATTTCAGTACATAATTAGTATTGGGCCTGCCCGAGAACCAGTCCGATAAGATGCGGCCCCTCAAGGTGAAATCAGTCGTCCACCGCTTTCAGATGGCGCGCAAGAGGTGGACGGCGGCTTTGGCGCCTCGGATGAAGCTGTCGAGACTGAAATGCTCGTTGGGGCCGTGCGGATGGTCGCTGTCGAGGCCGAAGCCCATGAGCACGACGGGGCAGCGCAACTGCTCGACGAAGGTGCTGACGACCGGGATCGACCCGCCGCAACGGATGAAGACCGTCTCGCGGCCGTACCCTCTGCGGAGGGCCTCCTGGGCGGCGCGGATAATGGGCGTGTTGACATCGAACAACACCGGCGGGCTCATGGCGCAGCCCGGAATCTCCAGGCGGACGGTGTCCGGACAGGCGGCACGGATGTGCTCGAAGACCAGATCGCGAATCCTGGCCGGGTCCTGATGCGGCACCAGCCGCACGCTGACCTTGGCGGTGGCGCTGGCCGGGATAATCGTTTTGGCCCCCTGGCCCTGATAGCCGCCGAAGATGCCGTTGACCTCGAACGTCGGACGAGCCCAGAGCCGCTCCAACGTGCTGTAGCCGGCTTCACCGTGCAGACGCGGGATGCTCAGTTCGCGGGCCAGCGCCTGGTCGTCGAACCCGAGCTTGCGGAAGTTCTCACGCTCCCAATCCTCCAGCGGCGCGACGTCATCGTAGAAATGCGGAACCAGCACCTTGCCCTCGGGCGACACGCAGGCCGCCAGTATCTGGGCCACGACCATCGCGGGATTGGCGATGGCGCCGCCATAGGCGCCGGAGTGCACGTCGCTGCTCGGTCCTTTGACGGTGAACTCGAAGGTGAAGATGCCGCGCAGGCCATTCGTGATGGCCGGCGTGTTCGCGTCGTACATCGTGCTGTCGGAAATGACCACGGCGTCGCAGGCCAGCTCTTCCCGTGCCTGCCTGACATAGCGAGGCAGCGCATCTCCGCCGGACTCCTCTTCGCCTTCGAGCAGGAACATCACCTCGCAGGGAAGCTCGCCCTCGGTCGCCAGCAAGCTTTCGACGGCCTTGACATGGGCGAAGAGCTGGCCCTTGTCGTCGGTCGCGCCACGGCCGTACAGGATTCCGTCCCGGATCGTCGGCTCGAACGGCGGCGTCTTCCATTCGTCCAGCGGGTCTTCCGGCTGCACGTCATAATGCCCATAGATCAGCACGCGCCGGGACTTCTTGCCCTTGGCGCCTGCACGCACGATCGGCTGGCCGCCGATGTCGATGAGCTGCGCTTCGAGGCCCAGGTTGCGAAAATGCTCCACCAACCACTCGGCGCACGCACGGGTGTCCTTGTCGCGCGCCCGCTGGGCACTGACGGAGGGAAATCGCATGAACTGCTTGAGTTCTTCGATGAAGCGCGACTGGTTCGCATCGATGTGCGCCTCGGCTCGATCTGTCATGGCAATAGGTCCTTTCTATCTGCTGATTGGCTCTGCGGTTCTCTGACCGTAGTCAGGTAGAGCCAGATGGTGACGAACGCCAGGAGGATCACGCCGATCAGGCCGCCGAAGGGGACCATGCCCTCCCATAGGGGCATCTCAATGCCTCGCTGCTTGGCGATCACGATGGGAATGGCAACGAGAATGCCCATCAAGGCTTCACCGGTGATCAGGCCGGAGGCCATCAACAGGCCCCGGCGTTCGGACCCGTCGACCGCAGCGCTGTCGCTGCGATTGCGCTTGTGGTACGCCTTGACAGCCAGACTCACCAGGCCGCCGATGAAGATCGGCACCGACAACTGGAACGGCAGGTAGAACCCGATCGCGACCGCCAGGACCGGCGTCCGGAACGGGTATTTGCGCGCTTGCAGGTATTGATCCAGGATGATGATGCCCACGGCAATGCCCATCCCCACGATCAGGTACGCCCAGGGCAGTCCTCCCTCGAAGACCCCCTTGGCCACCGAGGCCATCAGATTGGCCTGAGGCGAGGAAAGCGCCTTGGAGCCGGCGTCCTTCATTCCTGCGAAGCCGTACGCGCCCTGGAGCAGGATGAGCACCGGACCGATGATTAGCGCGCCCGAAACGGTCCCGACCATTTCCATGACCTGCTGCTTCCAGGGGGTGGTGCCGACGAGCCGGCCGCACTTGAGGTCCTGCATCACGTCGCCGGCGATGGCGGCGGCGCAGCAGATGACCGCGCCGACGATGATCGCGGCGGCAGGGCCGTTCTCGGCCGCCTTGCCCATGAGCAGCACCAGAAGCAGGGATGAGACCAGCACCGTCGAGACAGTGACGCCGGAGATGGGGTTGTTCGACGAGCCGACCAGGCCGGCCATGTACCCCGCCACGGCGGCAAACAAGAAGCCCGTCGCCAGCATGACCAACGCCATCACAAGAGAGACGTGCACCTGCTGGACGTAGTGCTGGTAGACCATGAACAACGGGACCACAGACGCGACGATCAGGAAGATGATCCACTGCATCGGCAGGTCCCTCTCCGTTCGCTCCACGGAGCCGGTGCCCTCCTTGATCTTCTTATACGCGCGCAATCCGCTGGCCATCCCGCTGACGAGGGACTTTCGCAGGTGGAAGATCGTCCAGAGCCCGCCCACGAGCATGCCGCCGACGCCGAGGAATCGAGTCCGCTTGGACCAGGTCCGCTGCGCGTACTCCAGCGCCGCAACCGGCTGGCCCAGTTTGGCCAGGATCGCATCGTTGTGCTTCCGCACGTCGTTGACGTCTTCGACCGACGCATTGGGGTCGGCGACCTTGGTCTGGAGCACGAACGAATCCCAGACACGCGGCTCGTTCGCGCGGCTGTCCCAGGCGGCGGCATCGTTCGGATCGATGATCCTGTACCTGGCGTCCGGAGTGTCCCAGCCGGCGGGGACGTTCTGGTTCAAGAGCTGGTATGTGGGCCACTCGCTCTTGGCGGCGACGATGGGGATGGCGACGAACCAGTTGAGCGCGCCGCCCACGAAGATCAGCACGGCGATGTTCAGGCCGACAATGTACCCGACCGACAGCAGGGCCGGACTGAGGTTCGAGCCGAAGTACGCGATGGAACCGCCCATCCGCCGGGCGCCCTGCATGATCTCGGGCCAGATGCCCAAGGCGTTGGCGCCGACCTTGAACAATCCTCCGGCGAGGGCCGCGTTGACGATGTAGCGGATTCCGGAGGCGTCCGTGCGCCCGGTCTCCAGCACCTTGGCGGTGGCGACACCTTCCGGGAATTGCAGCTTCTGCTCGATGATCAGCGAGCGGCGCAGCGGAATCGTGAACAGCACGCCGAGCATCCCGCCAAAGCCGGCGATGACCGCGACCCAGAAGTAGCTGAACTGGTCCCAGAAGCCGATCAGCAGCAGCGCCGGCAGCGTGAAGATCACTCCGGCGGCCAGCGACTCGCCCGCCGAAGCGCACGTGCCGATCAGGTTGCACTCGTAGATCGTGCTGGTCTTGAAGAACCGCATGATCCCCAGCGCCATCACCGCCGCCGGAATGGCGGCCGAGACGGTCATCCCGGCGAACAGTCCCAGGTAGGCGTTGGCCGCCGAAAGAACCATCGACAGCACCACGCCGAAGAAAAGGACGCGGATCGTTAATTCCTTGGGTGCGTTGTTGGCGTCGTTCATCGTGTCTCCCGAGAATCAACCTGCAGACAGCTATTTCACGAACTGTTCGACAAAATACTTGGCGCTGAGCGGCTCGCCCGTGGCGCGTTCGATCATGGTGTTCCACGGGTAAACGTCACCGGCCTCGAAGACGTTCTTCTTGAGGAACCTGCCCACCTTCGGCTTGCCCACGTAGCTTACAGTGTCATTTGCGTCGAGTTTGAGCACCTTGTGAACGAGATGATGGTGCAGTTGCGAGGCCAGCAGCTCGCCGAGAATGTAGTTGTGGTAATAGCATGGCGCGATGGTAAAGTGGATTTTGGCGGCCCAGTCCGGCTCGTGCCGTCGCGGCGGACGCTGGACAAGCTGGTACTTCTCGACCAGGTCCCACCACAGCGCGTCGAGGTCCTGGCCCGGATCAGCGTACAACTGCTTCTCGAAGAAGTACATCACCATCGCCCATCGCGCGAAAATCAACTGCTTGAGCTGAGCGTACTTGTCGCTGACGGCGGCGATCTCGGCCCTTTGCCGATCCGAGAGGTTCAGCATCGCCTGCATCCAGGCGGGATCGCGACTGAGCCGCCCGAACAACATGGCGATGGCCTCGGTGGTGAACGCGTGCGCGGGCTCACGCAGCAGGTAGGGCACCTCCGGGTCGTGGTACAGATCGTAGACGCCGTGACCCAATTCGTGCAGCAGCGTCTCCATCCACGTTTCGTTGTTCACCAGGTTGCACAGGATGCGCACGTCCCCTTCCCGGTCGATGTCGGTGCAGAAGGCGTGCTGGTTCTTGCCCTCCTTCTCGTAGAGGTCGCTCCGCGCCAGGATCGCGTCGACCGGCAGCCCGATGCCGGCGTAGAACGCCTTGGCCAGCTCCTTGACGTCCTTGTCCTTGTAGTAGACATCGAGGTCCAGACTGTAGACCATCGGCGTCTCCTGGAAGAACGGATCGTGATAGTCCCAGGGCATCATCTCCTGGACCGCGATGCCGCTACGGACCGCCAGCATCTGGTCCAGCTCGCTTTTGAGCCTGGCGAACGGCTCGTTGGTCAGCTCGTACAATTCGTTGAAGAGCCGGTCGAGATCGTTGACGTCCTGCTCGCCGGTGGCCAGCACCAGCGTGTGGTAGTTGTCGAAACCAAGCGCTTGCGCCGCCTGGTTGCGCAGCTTGACCAGCCGGATCAGATCGGCCGCCACCGCCTGGCCGACCTGCTTGCTCGCCTCCCAGGCCTGCTTCTTGACGACGCGATTGGTCTGCTCCTTGAGGATGGTCTTGATCTCGTTGTCGGTGACCTTCTCGCCGTCGATGGCGCCCCGGAACGTGCTGAATCGCTTCTCGATCTCCGTGCCGAGCGCCACGATCTTCTCCAGCAGCTCCGGCTCGATCTGATTGGCAAGGTACTCGTTGTAGAGCACCTCGAGCTGCCGCGCGAGCAGGGGGTCTCTGATGTCACCCGACGCCCTGAGCGCCTTGAGGAAGGCGAACTCGTCGGGGTTGCTGTAGATCCTGCGTAGTTGCAGCGTCAGCTCGCTGGAAAGGTCGTAGTCGTTGGCGTCGCCCGTGATTGCGGCGTTCCATGAGGCCAGGGCGGCTTCTTTCTCGATTGGTTTGATCTTGGCGACGTGATTGGTGACGAACAGTTGCAAGTCTTTCTCCTTCTTCTCCGGCCCGCAGCCGCAGACGGCCACGCCAACCAGCAGCAACACGCAGGTTCTACACGATTGCCTCATCGTTGCACACTCCCTTGCGACTTC
>CAZNSM010000077.1:0-3562 GCA_964575615.1 uncultured Pirellulales bacterium
GTTGACATGACGGGCGGTGCGGCTATGATTGGGTCGATAGCGGTGCGTTGCGGCGCGAGGCCGGACGAGCCAGTCGGGATTTTGTGTCGGTATCCGACAAGCGGAGTCGGTTGGATATGCGGACGGGTTGCCACAGGCGAGGAACAGGCCATCTCCATCGCAGAGGGTTCACCCTTGCGGAACTGCTGGTCGTCGTCTCGATCATCTGCGTTTTGATGTCGCTCTCGTTGCCCGCCCTGACCCAGGCGCGCCGCCAGGCCGAGCAGGTGCATTGTCTGGCGAACCAGCACCAACTGATGCTGGCCTGGCTGCTGTATGCCCCGGACCACGACGACCGACTCTGCCCGCCGGATTCCTGGACAGCCGACCTCAAGCGTTATCTCCAATCGGAGGATGTTCTGCTCTGCAAGACCGATGACGACGGCAAGCAGACCAATTCGTACGGCGTGTCGAATACGATGGGGGGAGTCGAACGTGACGGGGTCACCCCCTTCCTGCGTCTGCACCAGATCTCCCATCCCGGCGCGAAAATGGTCTTCATCGACAAGGAACGCCGAGGCTCGGATTGTTTCTGGCCGCTGGTGCTCGACGACGATCGATGGCTGTGGCGTCCGTGGTCCCTGTTGGTCGGATTGCAGGGCCTGACGAACCGGCATCGCAACGGATGCAACCTGTCGTTCGCCGACGGGCACGGCGATTGGGTTCACTGGAAGGATGATCGCACACGCAAGCTGATCCAGGGTCGGATCGCTGATTCGGAAGAGGGTTCGATGAACAACCCCGACCTCGAATACATGATCGAGGTGCTGACGGTGCATCGCACCCCCGATCCCAATGCGCTGGGTCCTCCTATCCGCAAGGCCGAAAACGGAGACTGAAATCGCATGGCGTGGAAGGTTCCCGATCTGCTGCAATACGAGCTTCGCCATCGCCTCGAACAATGGCGCGGGGCGCTGGGGCGCGCGGGCCTGCGTTCGTGGATCGATGACCATTTCGGCAGCGTCATCGTCATGGCATGCCTGAGCGCGGCGCTGCTGGGCTTCGTACTGCTTCGGGCCCTGTGGCCGGCGCGCCAAGAGCCGGTTCTACAGAGTCGCCTGGCCTGGTTCTACGACGCCAACACCGGCCGGCTGTTCACGGACCGTTTCAAGAAGGCCGGCCCGATCCCCGCGCCGTCCGGCCCTCTGAGCGATGGGGGCCACGCCGGCTTTCGGGCGCACGTCTACAGCTACGTGCTCGAACCGACCGAATCGGAACTCTTCGTCGGTTTTCTCGAACGGCCCGACCCTTCCGCCGGGGCAAAGGCAACCGCGCTGGATGTGACGGATTTCCAGGCGTGGGCCCAGGGCCGACTCGTCAAACGGGTCAAGGATGACCAGTGGGTCGCCGCCACCAGCGCCGAGGGCCAAAAGATCGTGCGCGACCTGCTGAAACCCGACGCCCACGGGCGAACGCCGCTGTATCAGTTACCCCCCTGATATAAAGGAACCCGCACGCGCATGAAGAAGGCATTCACACTCGTGGAGATTCTGGTGGTTGTCGCGATGATCAGCCTGCTGCTGGCGCTGAGTCTGCCGGCGTTGCGGCGCGTGCGCGACCAGGGCGACGAGACCGTCTGCCAGTCCAACCTGCGGCAGCTCGGCATAATCATGAAGACCTACACCAGCGACAACGACGGGCTGTTTCCGCATGCCGACGGCCTGTTCCACTCCAGCAGTACATTCTGGCCGCCTAACCTGGCCTACAAGCCGTATCCCGTCTGCTGCCGCTGGCACGATGCCCGCATCGGATTCGACAGCGCTATGATGCGACATGAACGCCCCGAGATTCGAGGCACACTCTGGCCCTACCTCGGCGATCCGCGGATTGTGCGCTGCAAGGTCGGCGTGCGCGCCAACATCGAGAGGGGCTGCAACAATCACTGCGAGTGGTGTACCCACGATCCGAGCATCGATATCGTGCCCCAGTATACCTACGGCATGAACGTTCATCTCGGCGTGACCTTGACCACGGCGGGCGGATCGGACGATGGTGCCGTGGACGAACGGACGCTCCGTCGCTGGTCGGTTCACCGCGAGACGCAAGTGACGCGGAGCCTGTCGGACGTCTTTCTCTTTGGCGGGGAGAACTCCTGGGCCATCAATGTGGAGGGACGTCAACCCATCGGCGTCAAACCCCAGTGGGCGACTCCCTGCAATCTCAGCGGCATTTACTACAACAAGTACGATCCGCCGGGGACCCTCCAGCTGCCGTCTCTGAACATTGCCCCAACGTACGTCATCGACGAAAACCAACTCAAGAAAGACGACTCGAATCTCGGCGATGCCTTTGCGACCTGTCATCGTCCGCACAAAGGCGATCTGAACACCGGCCATTCCTACATCGTTATGCTCGACGGCCACACGCAGAAGGTCACCGTCGCCGACCAGCTTCGCGCCAGCCGGCGCGTCCCGTTTCTGGAGAAGAGCCGGTTCGGTCCAGGCGGCAATCTCGCCCTGGCCTGGCCTGTTGAAGTCCCGCCGCCGGGCGGCTGGGATCGGCAATGATACCCAAGGATCTTCTCCGGCCCGCCTTCAGGACGGACGTTCTTGCGGCCGGTCATTTGTCGATTTCCTCCGGGAAGTTCAGATAGGCGAACTTGCCCTGGAGCTCAAAGGCCTTGCGGTCGCGGGCCTTGGCGGCCTCAACGTCATCGTCGAAGACGCCCAGATGGTGCGTCTTGCCGTTGTGTTTGATCGCGGCCTGCCACTTGTCCCGGTGCGGATATACCCCCTTGAAGCGGGACCGTCCGCCGCGAGGGCGCTTGTTGTACTCGTTCTGTTGCGGCGTGCAAACGCGCAGGTTGGCCTGGCGGTTGTCCAGCCGGTTTCGGTCGATGTGGTCGACCACCATACCCTTGGGCGCGTTCATGATCTCGCGGTGCATCAAGACGGTCCCGCCCGGCACGGAGCGGCGCGCATAGAAGCCCCCGTCTGCACAGGGAGCGGCAGTCCAGCGGTAGCGGTTGATCCGTTCGTAATCGGCCGCATCGACGATCGCGAATTTGCCCCGCGTCAACGGGATGTAGCGAATCTCGTCGTTCGGCGGCTCCGGCGACGGCTGACGCGGCGATACCTGCCGGCGCGGCCGCCAGTTCCGGCAGGTGCCCATCCCGCGCACGTCGCGATGCTCGCCCGGACTGTCCGGGTGATTGAAACAGCTCATCGACGGCGGCCAGCGGGTCATCATCCACACCACCAACTGCCCCTTTGACGGCGGGATGGCAAACATGCAATTCGAGCAGGTCCGCTCCGATGGATCGCACGCGCCCGCCCCGCCCTTTGAACACCGTCTCGCCCGTTTGCGTTTCGCGGCCATTCTCCGTCCTCCATCCTTCAGGTTTCTCTGTGGGCCGCAAAACATTGCGGCCCTCTACCCTTGGACGGTGTTGCACGTTTGGGACGAAAAAAACGGCGTTTTTCACGTGGTCGATTCGTGTAAGTCTAGGCGGCAAAAGGAGTAAAAATTTTTCGCATGTCACGCGCGTTTTGTCGTTTGGGTGTTGCGTGTTTGGGACGAAAAT
>CAZNSM010000077.1:3662-6609 GCA_964575615.1 uncultured Pirellulales bacterium
TTTCGCATGTCACGCGCGTTTTGTCGTTTGGGTGTTGCGTGTTTGGGACGAAAATCGGCGTGTTTTTCGGCTCAAACCCGATCCACGAGATCCGCATTGTTCGACGCATTCAGCGTAGAAACCCGCCATTACGCGAACTGCCTGCAGCGCCCAAGTGTGGCAGCCTCAAAGCTCGTCCTGAGCGAAGTCGAACGGAGCGCAGCCTTGGGGATGGCTGACACGATTTCGGCTTGTATATCGAATGGCGGTGGCGCAGTCCGCCATCCCCAAGCCCTTCGGGCTTGAGGCTGCCACACGGACCTCTCTACGCCGGAATGGGGCTTGCCGTGAAATCTGTACAGACGCGCACACAGCGCCGCGCGTCGATTCGGATGGCGAAGGATGCCGCGATTTGGTATCCTGCGGTGTTCGCGGATCGTATGGGATCCGGGAACGGATGCATGGACCCGATGGAGACAACGATGGAGCACAACAGTCTGGGACGGAAACTACGGCAGCGGTCGGGCCTGCTGGTGCTGGCGGAGCTGGTCGGTGGGCCGGGGTTCAGCTTCGCGCCCATCGAGCGGTTCGGCCGGGCGTATCAGGAGGCGGCCAAAGGCGGCAAAGCGGTCCTGCCGGCAGGTTTTGATTTTGCCGCGATCACGCTGCCGCAGAACCCCGGCGGCGTCGCCAACCTCGAGCCGGCCGCCATCGTCAGCGTCCTCGAAGCAAACCACCTGCTCGACGGTCTCGACGTCGTGCCGCACATCAGTTGCAAGGACGCCAACGCCGACGCGATCGTCAGTTCGCTCGTCGGTTTCCGCAAGGCGGGCGTCACCAGCGTGCTGGCGCTGACGGGCGACAAGCCGGTGGCCGCCAAGGGTGTCTTCGAGCTCGAATCGCTCGGCCTGCTGCGCCTGATCCGCAAGATGAACCATGACGCCTACCTCGGCGCCAAGCCGGACGCCCTGGCGAGCGTGCATCAGTTCGTCCCCGGCGCGGCGGTCTCCCCCTTCAAGTACACCGAAGCGACGCAGATGCAGCAGTACTACAAGATGGAGAAGAAGGTTCGCTGCGGCGCCGCGTTTCTCATCACGCAGGTCGGCTGGGACTGGCGCAAGAGCCTCGAATTGTTCACGTACCTGCGCGCAGGGGCGAACGATGATTCGCCCATGTTGGATGTCCCGGTGATCGGCAACGTCTATCTGCTCAGCACGATGACACCCGCGCCGCGCCTGATGCACGACATCAAGCTGCCCGGCTGCTTCGTCAGCGACGAGCTGCTCGCCAAGGTCTACAGCGAGAAGCTCGACGACCACATCGAGCGGGCCGCCCAGCAGGTGGCCATGTACAAGGCGATGGGCGCCGCCGGCGTGGACATCGGAGGCGTCCAGGATTTCGCGATGTTCACCCGCATCGTCGAGCGCGCCGCCGAGATCGGCGCCGAATGGGAGCAATTCAAGGACAACCTCTGCTGGCCCGCCAAAGACCCGTTTTATCTCTACGACGACCACGGCAGGCCGGTCGCGCTGTCGCAGCCGCGACCGACGGCGGGCAAGCGGTTCTTCGATTTCTCGCACCGCGCGCTGCTCGACCCCGAAGGTGCGGGCTTCCACGCCTTCCGCAAGACGATGGGCTTCCTCGGCGCCGACAAGGGCGAGGGCCTCGTGTACAAGCTGTTCAACGCCAACGAGAAGGCATTCAAGTACACACTGTTCGACTGTGAGGAGTGCGGCGATTGCTTCCTGCCGGAGAATTTCGGCATCTGTTCGATGGGCGCCTGCGAGAAGGGCATCGACAACGCCCCGTGTGGCGACGCCACCGTGGACGGCTACTGCGGCAACAACCTCAGGCAGGTGTGCGTGGGCAATCGCGTTTACGAGGCCGCCGCCTCCGAGAAGGGCGGACGCGAGCGCTTACGGACGACGATCAACCCGCGCCGCAATCCCGCATTGCAGCACTCCTCCTCGATCCTCAACTATCTGTTCGGCAGGGACCACACGATGAAGAACGCACTGATCTCGATCGGCGAATCCGTCCACGCCTCGATTCCCAAGACCGGCCAGATCATGCGCCGGTTGCAGGACCTCGGGCCCGACGCCTATGCCAAGCCCAGTCCGGAACTCGACTACGTCAAGGCGCTGATCGAGTCGCAGGCCGCCGACAACGCCGACTACATTGCGGTCAATCTCGACGCCTTCGGCGAGGACGATCCGAAGCTGGCGGTCAGGATGATGATTGAGTACACCCGGCTGGTGCGCCGCTGGGGCGGCGGCGTACCGATCTGCATCGACAGCAGCAACGACGACGTGCTCGAAGCGGGCCTGAAGGAATGGTACGCGGCAGGGGTGAATCATCATTCGCCCGTCAAACCCCCGCTGATCAACTCGGTCAAGGTCTACACGATGGACCGCATCCTGCCTCTCAAGAGGCAGTACGATTTCTCCGTCATCGCGCTGCTGGTCAGCGAGGACAAGCCGACCGGTCCCGGCGGGTCGCACTCGGTCGACGAGCTGTGCGCCCTGGCGCATCGGATCTTCGACGAGGCGGTGGGCCGGCACGGATTCAAGCCCGAGCAGATCTTCTTCGACTCGACCGTCTTTCCGCTGGCGATCGACATGCCGATGGAGCCGGGCGTGCCGGGCTACACCTACCGCACGTTCGAGACCATCCGGAAGATCAAGAGCGACCCGAAATTCAAGGGCGCGCATTTCTCGCTGGGCGTGAGCAACTCGGTGCGCGACCTGCCCGGGCGGAAGATCGGCGTCTGCCGGGCCTACGTCGCCAAGGCGATGGAGTACGGCCTCGACGCCGGCATCGTCAACACCGCCCACAAGTACGGCACCGTCGAGTCCGACGCCAGCCTGCTCGAACTGGTCGACGCCTTCGCCCACCTCGACGGCTCCCTCGACAAGACCGGCAAGGCCATGGAACTCATGGGCCGGTTCTGCCAGGAAAACCGAAAACC
>CAZNSM010000077.1:6709-10563 GCA_964575615.1 uncultured Pirellulales bacterium
CCGTCGAGCCATTTACCTGTGCGATGTAGTTCTTTGTCCGTGGGTACGCCGCCCCGGTCGGACGTATAGTGAGTAGAGCTACACAACCAGGACCGTACCTGGGGGGCGCTTGCGGTGGACCGAGGTCCTATCCTGCGGATGATCCGAGGCGTCCTTTTTTACGCGCCCTCGCCCGTGCCAAGCCGGCAAGGGCGGCTTCACTTCCGTGCGGGTCCCCCTCAGCAGGCGAAATCCGAAGCGCGAATATCGAAACCCGAAACAAGCACGAAGACCCGAAATCAAAAACTCCAAACGAGGATCGCACCAGTGCCGGTTGGTTCGATCATTCGGATTTCGTGCTTCAGATTCCACCGCGCAGAATCTCTGCGTGGCGCGCAGGCTGCCCTTAGCCTTCCTGCTGTTTGGCGCGGATCAGGATGCGGAAGGTCTCGCGCATCCGCAGCAGCCGCGCTTCGTCCGGGTGGCCCGGCGGCAGCCCATCGATCTGGTCTTCGACCCGGCTGAGCGACTGACGCAAACGCTCGAAGCTGACGTTGCCGAGGATCTCGCCGACGTTGGGCTCATTGAACACGATGCGTTCCAGCGCGATCGACGCTTCGCCCATGTACGCGGCGCCGTCGGCCACCTGGTCGAGGGCCTGCTGGGCGACCCACTTGGTCGTGTTGCTCAGCGCCGCCTGGGCGACCGCCTCGTCGCCGGTGGCGTACGCGTAGGTGTTGAACAGGATCTGGGTGGTCATCTCCGCCGCCGCGGTGATGGGAATGCCCGCGATGGCCAGGTCGATGACGAAGTTTACGCTGCTGCGTGCGATCGCCTCGGAGGGGGCCTCGCCCTGGTTCATGCGATCGACCGCTTCGGCGGTGGCCGCCGCGGCGCTGAGCAGCAGCAATCCCTTGTCGAGCTTGCTCATGCTGGCGAAGTGATCGTCCAAACGCTGGGCGACCTGAGTGGCCGAGCCGGAGACGAACGCGTGATACGACCGGACCACGTCGTCGCCCAGTTCGCGGCCGACGTTCCAGATCGCGCTGCTGCTGCGCCACATGTTCTTGGCGTCCTGCGACGTATCCAGCAGACGCTGCAGGGTCCTGATCTGCTCGCGCGTCTGGCGTGAGCCGCTGCCGGACTTCTGCAGCGCCTCGATGTACTGCTGAAGCCGGCTCGGGCTGAGCATGCCGTTTTCGAGGGCCTCGGACATCTTCACAAGCATCTGGCGAATCTCACGCCGCCGCTGATAGAAATCGGCACGCTTCATGGTGTTGATGTCGATCGACTGCATTGCCTTGATGAACTCATCGATAGTGCTGGTCGCCTCACGCATCTCGTTGGCCTCACGGAAGGCCGACAACCAGTCGGCGAAGTCCTTTGTGTCGAGAATGCTCTGGAGGCTGAGCAGCCACTCGCCGAACGTCTGGGGCCTCGGCCCGCTCAGGCCGGTGTCCCGCAGGGCGCTCCGCCAGGCGTCGCACGGATCGCCGTGCACGGTCCCGTCGCGTTCGACGTGAATCTTGTCGTCGTACCAGTCGCGCCGCCGCTGCTTCTCTTCGTCCGATTCGCTGAGCCGGTCGAGCATGTCGCGGTGACGGTTGACGAGGTCGAGATTCGAATCGCCGGTCTCGCCTGTGCCGCCGCAGGGCGTCTGGTTCAGCGCATCCTGCAATTGGCCGTCGATGTGTGCCTTCTGGTTTTTGAGGTCTTCCTTGTGGATTTCCTCGTGCTTGGCCAGGATCGCTTCCCAATGCCGAATTTCTTCCTGCTTCCTGGTGATCCATTCGGCGCAGGCCTTTTTCCACGCGGCCAGGATTTCATGCCCCTGGTTGTAGCCAGCGGTGTCTCCTTTTGCCTGCGCGGCGGCGATCTGCTGGCGGATGTCACGGCCCGTTCGCCGGGCCCCGGAGGCAAACACCTGCGCATCGTCTCCGGCGGCCTGGAAATCCGCCAGTTCCTGTCGCCGCTGTTCGATGGCCTTCTCGATGTCCCCGTTGGTAGGTCGCGAGCCCGCGAGGGGGTTGTAGTTGCTGTACGTCTTGTCGGCCCAGGCGTTGACCGTCTTGCGATACTTGTCGCGCGCCTCGGCCACGAGTTTCTGCACGCCGTTGCGGTCGATGCGCGTGCCCAACGCCGGGACGTACACTACGAACGTCCCCGCGGCGATGCGGGCCCGCGCGTCGGCCAGCTCTTCCTGGCGCCGGGCCAGGTGATCGTCGATGCCCTGGCCGGTCAGCCGCGTGCCGATCGCGGGCAGATAATAGGCGTACTCGCGCCGCTGCGCCTTGGCCAGGTCTTCCTGTTTGCTGGCGATGCTGGCGAGAACGTCCTTCCAGGTGCCGCGCCAGCCGAGCGTCTGGATATAGTGCGCCACCTCGCCGGCGCCGTAGGCGGCCATGCGTGTGGCGCGGTCCTGCGTCTGCTTCGCGACATACTCTCTCCAGCCGTTGATGTCGCTGCGCATTCCCAGTTCTCTTTTGTACCAACCGATCTTCCCGGCGGCGAGATCGGCCGCGATCTGCGCTGCGGCATCTTCGTGCGCCTTGGCGTCGCGCTCGCGGCCTGCCGCCTGCGCCTCGGCGGCCAGCCGGCGCTGCTCGGCGATCCGTTTTTGCGCATCGGCCTGCGCTTCCGCGATGGCCTCGTTGCCCCACCGGATGCGGTTGCCGAAGTCCTCGTCCTCTTTGGCCTTCGCGTCGTCGAAGACTTTCCTGGACTCCTGCCGCAAGCGAATCTGCTCCTGGATCGACGCGATATTGTCGGCGTTCTGCTTCTCGTACTGCCGGACCGCCTCCTCGGCCGCCGCCAACTGGTCCAGGAACGGCTTGAGCACCCGCTCCGTCGTTTCCTGGCAGCTCTTCGGCAGGTCCTCCGCCACGGCGCGTGACGCTGTCACGCAGGCCGGCAACACACAAATCCCCCAGGAGAACATCGACATGAAAAGCGATCGCGACTTCATCGGCAGGCCCTTTCCGCTTTGCGCCCAAGGCTACGTCGCGACCCGACTGGAGCCGGGCCGTCCACACGGCCCTATCCTAACATAATAGGCCCGTTCGATCAACAAATAAGGGATGCCGCTGGTTGTGGAAGGCGGGCGGCAGCGGCAACCCTTGCGGTTGCCGATGGCGTGTCCCTGCGAGGCAACCTCGGCGGCTACTGCTGGAAAGAAGCCGTCGGTGGGGCCTGGAGCCTTTCGCGGTCGTGGGTGACTCTCCAAACCAGCAGATAGGAGAAGATCGACAGGACAGAGATGATGCAGACCAGGGCGCAGACCAGCGTGTGCATGGGCGGCGAGGCGGCTCTGACGAACGCCACCCGCGCAAGGATCAGCAGTGGGACCGCGCAGACGAACGCTGCCATTATGCCCAACGTCAACTGAGAAGCGACGTCCGGCGGGGCGAACAGGCTACCGATGACAAACGCGATGGCCGTTGCGATGATGATCTTCTTGCTCATAGCCTTCTCCACTCCTTCCTCATTCGTTCCGCAGCGGATGCCCGGTCGCCTTCCGGCTCCGCCTCTTGTCATGCGGCCCGTATGATAGCATGGTGCTCGCAGGCAAGGCAACTTCTTCTGCTCCCCGGCGGGCGGTGAGGCCTTCGGCAAGCTCGGAGCCTGCCCGGAGTGCAACCGAATGGGGCAGGCTCTCACGGGCACACTACGAGCGCCGGCCCCAGGCGTTGCGGATCTTCGTGCCCAGCGGGCTGGACGCGAAGTGGGCCGAGTAGCTGTCTATGAGGGTTTCCCAGTCTCCCTCCCGGCGTTCCCAGTGCCGATACAACTGATCCAGGTCGTGGATGGCCAGCCGGGACACGGGAAAGTACGGCCGCATCTTCTCCAGGTCGATCACCGCCGCATCGAACCGGTGT
>CAZNSM010000077.1:10663-22028 GCA_964575615.1 uncultured Pirellulales bacterium
GGGAAAGTACGGCCGCATCTTCTCCAGGTCGATCACCGCCGCATCGAACCGGTGTGTCCCGTTGCCGTTCGAGCCGCCGGCGTTCTCCGCCCGGACGAAAATGTGCTTGGCGTGCAGGCAACTGTGCCGTAGGTGGTGCCGGTGCATCTGACTGAGCGTCTGAGCCACCGAGGCGATCAGCGCTCTGCGGGCATCGAGGTTGTCCTGTTCGATCGCGCCCAGGCCGTCCTCCAGCGGCCGGTACCCCTCCAGCGATCGCGTCACCAGGATCGCCTGCCAATGCCGGCCGACGTTGCGATGCCCGTAGAAGACGAGCTCGGGACAGGGGACCTCGTGCTTCTTCATCCTGCTGATGTTCCGGTACTCTCTGTAGACCGTGGGAAGGCCTCGCACCGGGTGAAGCAGAGTCCGGAAATTGTGGTTCTGCTGGCGTTTGATGAATACCGCTACGGACCCTCCTTCCGGCCGTTTCAAGACGTGCTGCGACACGCCGCTCCAGCCGTTCCGGCGGCGATTGGGCTCCTCGAACCAGCTCAGCTCCGCGTCCCAGAGGGACTCGAAGCTGTCAAAGCCATTGTGCTCCAGAAGTTTCCGATCTGATTCGGAAACGATGCATAGCATGCTCAAAACTCACTCCTTGCGCAGGATGTAGACTCGCCACATGGAATAGAACTTCAGGAAATCGAGGTGGCCGACGATCCGGAACCCCGCTTGGCGGAACTCCGATTCAATGCGCTCGCGTTCCACCACGCCGCGGTTCTGGAGTTCGGCCTTCGGTCGGGTCGCCTCCAGCTTCTTTCGCCGGTAGGCCCTGTAGTTGCCGTCCACCCACAGGGAGATGCAGACCGTATCGCGGGTCACCCGGTGGAATTCCTTCAGCATCGCCAGACGGTGGGCCGGTTCGAGGATGTGATGGAGCAGCCGCATGCAGAAGATGCTGTCCACTGAACCGTCGTCAAGCCCGGTCTCGAAGGCGGAGCACTGAAAGCACTCCACGCGCTCGACCAGCTCTTTAGGCTGCATCCGGCGGGCCACCTGAAGCATTTCCTCGCTGTTGTCGGCGGCCAGAATCCGGCGCCCCGGTTTCTCCGCCAGCAGAGGCCAGAACCGCCCAGCCCCGCAGGGAAGATCGAGCACGACGTCGGGATCACCCGCCATCGCCAGCGCCCGGCGGGCCATCGCCAGCTCCCGCCACGTCGTCAATCGCCGGGCCAGACCCGCCCGGTGCTTGCGGAAGTAGTGTTCCGCGTGGTCGCGATCGTATTTGTCCGAGAACTCCAGGCGTATAGCCTGGTCGCCGCGCGAATTCTCCATGGAAGATACGTCCTGTTGCCTTCTGCAAGCTGCCTGCGGGCACCGTTTTTCGGAACGCCGAGTCCGAAGGCCCCGCTTTGTGGCCGCATCTTGATGGTTGTCGTTCGCGGCGTCAACGTTTTCTTTCCATCGCGGCCTTTGTTTCCTGCCCCTTGCGCAGGACGTAGACTCGCCACATCGAGTAGAAGCGCAGGAAATCGAAGTGGCCGAGGGTCTGGAATCCTGCCTGAAGGAACTCCACCTCGACCGTCCGGCGGCTCACGACGTAACGGCTGTGGCGAATCCCCTGCGGTCGGCGGGCCTCCAGCTTCGTTCTCCGGTGTGCCATATAATTGCCTTCCACCCACAGGGAGATGCAGACCGTATCCCGGGTCACCCGGTGGAATTCCCTCAACATCGCCAGCCTTTGGGCGGCTTCGGGGATGTGGTGAAGCAGGCGCATGCAGAAGACGCAGTCGACGGCATCGTTGGCCAGACCGGTTTCGAATGCCGAGCACCGGAAGCACTCCACGCGTTCGACCAGCTCCTTGGGCTGCATCTGGCGGGCCACTCGGAGCATGTCTTCGCTGGCATCCGCGGCCAGAATCCTGCGCCCCGGTCTCTCTGCCAGCATGGGCCAGAACCGCCCGGCGCCGCAGGGAAGATCGAGCACGACGTCGGGATCGCCCGCCAGCGCCAGCGCCCGGCGGGCCAGCGCCAGCTCGCGCCATGTCGTCAGCCTGTGGAAAAGGCCCGTCCGATGCTTGGTGAAGTACTGGTCCGCGCAATCGCCGCCGTATCGTTCCGAAAGCTCTGTATCCGTGGCCTCGACCGATTCCGCGTCTCTCATAGACTACCCCGTCCTTTCATCTCGTTCGACCGCCCTGTTCTGGGCGGGGGCACAGACAGGTCTGGCGGAGTGCTCGCCCCAGGGCCCGACTATCTGACGGCAGAACATCCCCCCGATAGACCCTGACTCTTCGGGGCAGCATATCCTCGGAACATGAAGCGAACCTGAAACGGCCGGCCCGATCCGAAAAGAGACCGCCAAACCGCTTCAGGTTCTCTTAAGCTCGCAGAGGCTAAAAGAAAGACCGGTGTTTCTGGAGATTCACTGACTGCCATGCCTCAGGCATCTGCCTGGCGACGGGGGTGGGCGGGTAGGGCAATGGGCCGCCGTACGGATTTTTTGGAGAGTCAAATGCAAAAAACCATGATGGGAAATGTCGGATTGCAAAGAATGGGATCCTTCGCGCTCGAATCCGGAGACGCGCTTCGAATCCGGACCGTATCCTCCTGGGCAGTGAACTCGGCTGTTGAAACAAAGGATCGCTTCGGCACGGAAGCGGCGGCGCGGAAGTACGCCAGGGCTCTGGAAGGAACGGCCACACACCGCCGTGAAGAACGATGCGTTCGCAAAGCCCTGGCCGGATTGGGAGCCGGGGCACGCCTGCTCGATATTCCCAGCGGCGCCAGTCGCCTGCTCCCGCTGCTGAGGGAGATGGGGTTTCAGGTGGTGGAGGCGGATTCTTCCCCCCATATGATCGAGCAGGGCCGCCATTACGCGCAGCAGCGGGGCCTGTGTGACGGGACGGAGTTTCGCGTCGAGGACGCGCTCGCCACGCGTTTTGCGGACGACACGTTCGACGCGGTGCTTTGTAACCGGCTTTTCCATCACTTCCGCGAAGCGGAGGTTCGCCGGCGTTGCCTTCACGAACTGCGGCGCATCTGCCGCGGTCCGCTCATCGTTTCCTTCTTCTGCAACTTCTCCTTTGATGCGGTCTCCTTTCACCTGCGCAACCGGCTGCGCGCCAAGGCGGCAACGGACCGCATCCCCATACCTCTTCGCACGTTTGTCGTGGATGCGGCGGCCGCCCGGCTGAAAGTGGCCCGGATGATGATGGCGCGCCCAGGGATATCGAAGCAGTGGTATGCCAGGTTGGAACGGACGGAGGACTGCTACGACGGCAGCAGCGCCTTCGAGAGCGCCCGTGCGGCCGGGTGACTCGGCCGATACAGTCCAAGAAGCTTGATCGTGTTTCCTGCGAAGCCCTTGTGAGAGGAGCGCCCGGCCGGGCGCGCGGAGATGGTTGCACGCCCCTGCCGCGCAGGTACAATGGTGCCGTCCGAACGGTGGGAGAGCGAAACGGAAATCAGGAAACGCGGCGGGGGACGCGCCAAATCGGTGGGCCGAAGATGAGAGTATTGATCGTTGAAGACGAGGTTCGACTCGCCTGCAACATCGCCAAGGTGCTCCGAGAGACGACGTTGTACGCCGTCGACATCGCCACCGACGGCGAAGACGGCCTGCACCAGGGCCTTTCGGAATCGTACGATCTGATCGTGCTCGATCTGATGCTGCCGAAGATCGACGGGCTGGAAATCCTCCGACGCCTGCGCCGGCAGGGCCGCCGTGTCCCCGTGCTCATCCTGACGGCCAGGGACACCACCCAGGACATCATCCGCGGCCTGGATGCGGGCAGCGACGATTACCTGACCAAACCCTTCGATATGGGGGAGTTTCTGGCCCGGTGCAAGGCGCTGGTGCGTCGGACCTATGATCGCCCCGATCCGGTGATCCACATCGGCGAGCTGTCGGTCGACACGGCCGGCCGCAGCGTCACCCTCCGTGGACAGCGCATCCCCTTGCGCGCGATGGAGTATCGACTTCTCGAATACCTGGCGCTTCGCGCCGGCCAGGTGGTCAGCAAAACGGAAATCCTCGAACATCTCTACGACTTCAACGCCGAGACCTTCTCCAACGTCATCGAGGTGTACGTCTCCGCGCTGCGCAGGAAACTGGAGGCGGGCTCTCCGTACGCCTTGATCCGCACCGTTCGCGGCCAGGGGTACGTGATCGGGGAGGGACCGGCATGAGGTTCGTGTCGATCCGGTTGCAGTTGTCCCTGATGATGTCCCTGCTGACCCTGATCATCATCGCCGTGTTGTCGACGGCGGCGTACATCGAGTTCAAGGAGTCCCTGCTGAGGAACATCGACACGACATTGACGGCCATGGCGCAGGGGATTCGAGCGGAACTCGACGAGGAAGACACGAGAGAACAGCGGGAAACCGAGCTGCGAGCGATCACGGGAAGCGACACGTCCAGACGTCACGGGCGATATCGGGTTTGGGTGGACGGCCGCGACGAGGACCTGTTTTCCAGCGACCCGCCCGACGATCCGCTCATGCAGCAATTGCTCCACCTTCCGCCCGCCGAACAGCCGCAGGTGGAATCGTCGCGGCTATTCAACATCGCCGAGGGGACGGGGTTGGGCGCGTTCCGCGTGATCTGGATGCGCTATCGCATTGGGCCGGAAGTGATGAACATCCTCGTGGCGCGCTCCAGCGCGCACGTGTATCACGAGGTGGGGGAGTTTCTCCGTCTTCTGCTGGTGCTGGGCGGCTCGGTAACGCTGCTGGCAATTCTGCTGGTGCGGACGATCGTCTCCTGGGGATTGCGGCCGGTTGCCACGGCGGGCCGGCGACTGGAGCAGATCACGCACCGCAGTCTCGCAGACGAGGTACAGGTCATGGGCGAGGTTCCCGCCGAGTTGCGTCCCTTCAAATCAGCCCTGGAGAGAATGCTGCTGCGCTTGAACAAGGCCATGCAGCAGCAGGAACAGCTCACCGCCGACGTAGCGCACGAACTGCGGACGCCTCTGGCGATCATGAAGAGCACCCTTCAGGCGCTGCGGATGCAGCCGCGTACAGCGGTCGAATATGAAGAAGGGGTGGATGATGCGCTGCTGGATGTCAATCGGATGGAACAACTGGTCGGACAGCTCCTGACCTTGACGCGTCTGGATGCGCAAGATGAGCTGCCCGATCCGACCGAAGTCCGTCTGGACGTTCTGTTGAAGTCCCTGGCGGAGGCCTTCAGCGATCGGGCTGCTCGACAGGGAGCGACCGTCACATGGACCGACGGCCCGGCCCGCTCTGTCCGAGGCAACGAGACGGAACTGCGACAGCTCTTCAGCAATCTGATCGACAACGCGCTGCGGCACGGTCCGCGCACCGGCCGCGTGCGGGTCACGCTGGACGACGGGCCCGGTCCGCAGGTCACGGTCTGCGTGCACGACGAGGGAGGCGCCATCCCCCCGGAAAAGCTCCCCTACGTGTTCGACCGTCTCTACCGGGTGGACCCTTCACGATCGCAGACCGGCGGCGGGACGGGTCTGGGCCTGGCCATCGCCCGACGGATCGTGCTGCGACACCACGGGACGATCGCCATTACCTCCGATCCGCAGGCCGGCACCTCCGTCACCGTCCGGCTGCCTCGTTCCGGGCGAGCGTGAATGCGGTCCTGCCAGGCCTGCTGCGGAGGAGCCCCTCCCACGGCGCGGCGGCCCGGAGCTTCGCGGCGAAGGCATAGAGTCCTTTGAGTTCCTTTGGTCCTTCTCGGGCCCCAAAGGACCAAAGGGACCGAAAGGACCCAAGAGACCTCGCGCTTCACGGTTCAAAACGCCTGTCCGCCATCCCCAATCCCGGCGCGCCGGGGTTGAGAATGCCAGCCGTAGGGGCAAATCATCATTCGCCCCTGCCTGGCGCCTGGCGGACGTAGCGGACGATGTTGTGGACGGTGTCGATCCAGATGCCGTTGTCCGGGTCCCGGGCGTACTGGCAGATCGCTTCGAGCGTGTCGATCCGCGTGGTCTGCCGTCCGCCTTCGCCGATTTCGTGGCCGGCGAAGACCAGCCAGGAGCCGTTCTCGACGGCGGTGTCGATGAGCTTCCTGGCGGCGTCGAAATCGCGCCCGTCCAGCTCGACGCCGAGCAGTTGGGCCGGGTCGCAGAACGCCGGGTCGTTGGCGGCCTCGTCCATCCATCCGCGTCCGGCCTGGAACATCCGCGCCACCAGCGGCACGTAGCTGTGCAGATGTATCCCGCGTCCGACGAATTTCTGCCCGCACGGATAGGCGAAGGTGGCCGGCCGCACGCCCACCGCCGACTCAATGACGCGGTTCGCCTCCTCCAGCTCCCGCTCCATCTGACGCAGCGTGTAGTCCTCCAGCGCCTTGTCCCGCGCGAAGGAGAAGTTGCCCGTGCAGGGGTGACGCAGGGAATGATTGCCGATCTCGTGGCCGTTGGCCAGCGCCTGCTTCCACGCCGGAAGGTGGGCCTGGAACGGACCGGGTGACACGTAGAACGTTGCCTTCACGCTGTAACGGTCGAGCAGCGGCAGGCCCGCCTGCGCCTGGCTGAGACGCGCATCGTCGAACGTCAGGCTCAGCGCCGCCCGCTTGCCTTCGGGCCAGACGAACGCGGCGCGTTGCCTGGCGGGCGTCGCATACGGATCGCCCCCCGCGCCGTCCGTCCTGGAGTTCTCCCTTGCGCACCCGCCGCCGATCGCCGGCAGCAAGCCCGCAGTCACCGTCATTCGAATGGCATCGCGCCGCGTGATGCCGCGACGCCGACTCGCATCTCGATCCATCGTTCACCTCATCGCGCTGGCGCTTCGGTTCCGCAAGGGTGGGCCGATCACGAGGCGGAGCGAAGCTCAAAGCAGTTGAGAAGCGGTTTGTATTTCTTGACAAAACAGCTCTGCCACGCCAGCTTTCCGGCGGCGGAGCAGTCCATCGGCAGCGTCTGCACGGAGATCGAGTCACAGACGCCGCGCCAGGCCTCGATCTGGGAGCGTTCCAGCGTCAGTCGGCGGCGCAGGTCGAGCGTCTCGCCCACGTAGAGCTTGTTCGCAGGGGTTCGGCTGAGCACGTACAGGCCGGGCTCGGCCGGCAGGGGTGCCGCCTTCAGATCGTCGATCGGCCAGGCCTCGCCGAATCGCGGTCCCATCGGCCGCAGCGTCTCGAGCACGCTGGCCCGGCTTCTGGCGATCTTCGCCTCCTTGCGCAGCTTCAGCGCCGCCCAGCGGTACTCGCGCGGCCGGTATCCCGGCGCGAACTGCGCCGCGCGGCGGTCGAATTCGGTCGCCAGGGCCGGGTCACAGAGGATCTCGTCGAGGCTTCCGGCCGCTTTGTCGTTCAGCAGGCTCTGCCATGCGATTTCGCTGGCAAAGAGATACCGGTCGCAGTCCTCCCACGACAGGTCCGTCGCGTGCGCCGTCGGGACGTGGGCCAGCTTGCCCGCCTTGCGCAGCCGGAACAGCAGCGTGTTCCACGTCCGCGCATCGCCGACCAGGCCCAGCTTCGCACACGCCGCCACGAACGCCTCGTCCAGATCGGGGTCGGCGACGACGCGGTCTGCGGAAAACCCCTCGTGCGTCCGCGTGAAGGCCTCCGCGACGCCTTGCAGCGTCAGTTCGAGCTGGACGCGGTCGTATCGCTGTTCGCTTTCGCGCACGCGGTTACGTTTCGTCTGTGTCGCCTGGGCTCTCTTGGTTTGGCCCCTGGTTCTGCCCCGGTCCGTTCGCGGGGCGCTCTTGACCGGCTCGGGCGAGCCGTCGAGCCGGTCGCCCACGCGGATGGCGGCCAATCGCTCGAGCCCGTACTGCACGTAGTCCTTCGAGATGTCGAACCCGAGGAAGCGCCGGCCGAGCTTCTTGGCCACCGCCAGCGTCGTGGCGCTGCCCGAGAACGGGTCGAGCACCAGCTCGCCCGGATTCGAGCACGTGCGGATGATGCGGCCGAGCAATTGCTCGGGCATCTGGCAGCCGTGGAAGCCGGCGCGTTCACGAAACGTTCCGGCCACGCGCGGAAAGTACCACGTGTCTTCCGTCGAGCCGAACGCGTGCTCGAGGTCCTGCGGCCGCAGCGTATAGGTCCGGTCGGCATCGGCCGGCGGCGGCAGCGAATCGGGCGTCCACATGCCGTCGTCGCCGACCATCTCGCCGGCGAGGCTCGCCGGGCGGATGATCCACGTGTCGTCGGGCAGGCGGCCCTTCGGGTTGGCCCGCTGGTCATTGTAGACCAGCTCGCGCGCCGAGGGCACGCGATTGTCGAGGTCGTCGTCGCGGAACGTGAAGTGGTCCCGGTCCTTGACGAAATGGAACAGGTGGGTGTGCGACCGCGTGAACTTGCGGGCGCAGTTGACGCCGAAGGTGTAGTACCAGATCACCCAACTGCGGCAGTGGAACCCGGCGTTGCGGCTTTCGAGTTTCAGCTCGGCGGCGTAGTCGTCGCCGATAGCCAGCCAGAACGTCCCGTCGGGCTTCAGCGCGCGATGGACCGCGGCGATCCACCGGCCGCACCAGTCGATGTACTGCTGGTGCTCGACGGAGTCTTCGTACACGTCGTAGCGGTAGCCGATGTTGAACGGCGGGTCCGCAAAGACCAGATCGACGCTGCCGCCGGGAAGGCGGTTCATCCCTTCGATGCAGTCGCCCAGCCGTATCGTGTTGCAGCTTCCATCCATAGCCCATCATCCCCTGTCGAGCCGGCCGCTCGTGCCGCCGCTCAAATCGGTCCAATAGAACGCCGCGATTATAGCGCGACGCGCCCCTGGCGGCAAGACCGCAAAGCGTATCGGGCGCATGACCGTTCTTGCGATCCGGACCCCTTCCGTATGCCATCCGGACTGTGGGGTCTTCCGCACTTGCGTCGCCAGCCTTGACAGCGGTATACTGGCCTCTGACACGCATTGACAAGCCCACGGTTCTGGGACGGTAGTTCAATCGAGGTTGGCGCCGATGGGAATAGGAGAGATCATCACAGACAAGCGCGAGGCCATTCTGGCCTTGGCGGCCAAGTACGGGGCCTGTAACGTCCGCGTATTCGGATCGGTCGCCGAGGGCAGGGCGGACGACGCCAGCGATGTGGATTTCCTCGTCGATATGGAGCCAGGGCGCAGCCTGTTCGACCTGGGCGGCCTGCTCATGGACCTCCAAGACCTGCTTGGCCGCAAGGTCGATGTCGTTACGGAGTCGGCTCTCCATTGGTACATCCGAGACAGAGTCCTCCAGCAGGCCAAACCGTTATGAAGGACGAAAGACTATACCTGATCCATATCGCCGAATGCATCGGACGCATCGAGTCGTATACCCAGGGAATGGCGAAAGATGCCTTCCTGGCCTCATCGCTCGTACAGGATGCCGTGATCCGCAATCTCCAGACGTTGGCTGAGTCGACCCAGCGTCTCTCGGACCGCACGAAGCGGAACCAGCCTGTAATCGAGTGGTTCAAGATTGCCGGCTTCCGCAACGCCCTCGTGCACGACTACCTGGGCGTCGATCTGGACAAGGTCTGGAACATCCTGCAGAACGATCTGCCTGTCCTGAAGGTCGCTATAGGCGAAATGTTGAAGTCGGGATAGAGCCCTCCGTCGCAGACGTGCCGTCTCGAAAAGTGTCACGGAAAGGCCGTTTGTCACTTGCTGTTCTTGTCTGCGATATCCATAATTTGTATGGCGGCGGGCAGAAGCGAAGGCTTTCGATGTATTGCTGATTCGTCAGACGAGACCACAGATCCCGAGGCCGTTCCACCATCACGAGGGAATCTCTCGACCGTCCGTGCGGCTTCGGGTCGCATCCGCCATTCGTTTTCGTCATCGGCAGTATTCTTCATTTTGGGGGGGCGTTAACCATGAAGGCAAAAGTGTTGCTGTTCTGTGCAGGCTGTGTGCTGGTCCTGGCAGTGACCGGCACGGCCTCCGCGCAGACCGAAGCGCCGGCGATTCTGTCGGCCCTGGGAAACCAGTCGGGTGTCACCATCGTCGGTGAAGCCGATCTGGCCCAGATCGAGGGGACCGGGCCGCTGGCGTTCTGGAGCTACCAGTGGCGGGCTCATATGAGGGCCTTCTTCCAGGCCAGTATGGCCATGCGGCGGAACATGATCCGTGCCCGCATCGCCTTCTGGCGCAACGGGGGCTGGGGGTACCCGGGCGGCGAGACCGGCGGGGACACCGGCGGGGGCGGCGAAATTCCGCCTGAATAGCCACAAAACGGATTTTTCCTGTGAAGGGGGAGGTCCAGTTTGTAGAATGGGCCTCCCTTTGTCATAACGTTTTGCTCAGTGTCTGCAAGGAGGCGACATGACACGTACGATCAAACCTTCCGCCGGGCCGCGGCTGTTGTTCCTGTTGATCCTTCTGGGTCTGGCCTGCGCGGCGCCGGGCGATGATGCGGTGTCCAACGGTCCGCTCGAATCGCTCGGGCCCAAGCCGGAAGATGAGGAGGACCTGCGCTCGATCTTTCTCCGCGATGCCTCGGTCATCCTGCCGCGCGGGACGTGGGACCTGGAAGTCGGTCTGGAGTACCGCCGGGCCAAGACGGATGAACTGCCGTTCGACAGCGACCTGACCCGGCAGGTCCGCCTGCCCTTGACCGCGCGCTTCGGCATCCGCAAGGGGATGGAGGGCATCGTCTCGGTGCCCCTGATTCACAGCTACCGCGAGGTCTCCGAGGGTGGGACCGTGGACTGCGACGATGAGTTCGGCCTGGGCGACGTGACCACCGGCGTCAGTTTCCAGATCATGAAGGAAAAGGCCTCGTGGCCCGAGCTGCTCGGCACCGTCCAGGTGCGCGCGCCCAGCGGCGAGGACCCGTACCGCGGCGACGGGACGGAGCCGCTCTTCGGGTCGGGACACTGGGCCCTGGCCGCCAGTCTCCAGTGGGTCCGGACGGCCGATCCGCTGGTCCTGTTCGGCGGCATCGGCTACCTCCATCAGTTCTCGCGCCACGCGAACGGCCAGAAATACGAGCCGGGGCCCGGCCTGCAATACAGCATGGGCCTGGGCTTCTCCGTGAACGACGACGTCTCTCTCAGCGGCCGGTTCGCCGGCCTGTTGCAGGGCAACTGGGACGTCGACGGCGAGACGGTCGAGGGTTCGTCGTACGAGCCCATGACGTTGCGCGTCGCGGCCACGATGCGCTGCCGCCGCAATACGTATATCGAGCCGGAAGTGACGTTCGGCCTCAACGACGATGCGCCCGACGTGTTCGTCGGCGTGGCCCTGATCCGAAGAGTGCCTTAGCGGGAATCCACCATGCGCACGGCCTCCATCTTTGCCGTTTTGCTGCTGCTGGTCGCGCTGGGCTGCGGCTGCACGACCGGTTCCGACGAATCCGGACCGGTCGATACGAGCTTCAGCGCCGGCCCCGTCCGGGTCCGCCGGCATCTCGAAAGCTGGAAGGCCATCCGCGAGAAGGGCATCGTTATGCAGAGCTACGATTTCTCCTG
>CAZNSM010000078.1:0-21766 GCA_964575615.1 uncultured Pirellulales bacterium
CAGTCCATCAAGTTCTTTCCTCGTCAACGGCATCCTGGGCGCCTCCAGCAAAGCACCCCATGATACGACGCCCGCCGGGGCGCGTCAAGCCCCGCGCGTGTTTTCGGATTAACGCTGGAACATCCGGACGGGACGCACATTGAAAGCCCGACGAGACTCAAAGCCTTCGGCAACCAGGTCGTCTACTCTCCTCCTGCGGACCTCTGGACGGCGGGTATCGCGGTCTCGGGCCGGCTGGCCAGCTACCTGGGTCTGCCCGGATTCACGCGGATCGAGGCCCTGTTGGCGCCGGTCGTCGTCGGAGGCGGACTGCTCGCCTTGGGCGCTGCGATGCGATATGTCTGGAGAAGTCACGCGAAGGCTTCGTTGCCTCGGCGCTCTACGCGCTGAGGCACAGCCGGCCTCAGTCGAGCGAGGCTTACGACATCGGCTTTCACCTGAACCTGTATGAGGACTTCCTGATAACACGCGAGATGGCGATGTACGAGACGGAGGCATTCAATTCCCAGGTCCTGCTCTGGCCGGGCGAGGAAGACGCCGAATGGCTCGCGGCCTTCGCAGGAGCCAGGGCCGACGTTCTGGCCTTCCGCAAGTCCATCTTCTCCACCGTGCTGGGCAGGGATTACCGACGACGCCGGCCGAAATGTCGCCGACAGCCTGGTCGGCGACCTTCAGGCGCTCGGGTACGGCGAGAAGGAGGTGGTCCGCGCGCAAGCCCACGCAGACAGGATCAAACGCGAGCAGACCGCCTTTGTCGAGCCGGACCCACGAGCCACAGGGGCCTTGTTCAGGGCCGCAGGAGACCAGCCTGCCTGACAGAAAACGATAGCCGCGAGCGGGCAGCGGCACTGCTGGAGCAGTACTACAACAGTGCCGAGGACGTGTCCAATGCCGACCGGTCCGATCCTTTAGGGGTTCTGGTCAGCACAGGCCGAAGCGAGGCGAGCTTTGACGGCGAGAGCACGGACATGTGGCTCGGTTTGCCTTCGGGCGGCGAGCCGGTCTGGATTCAATACGAATTCAGCCGCGTGGTTCAGTTGCACGAGTGGCGACTTCGCCCTTCTACTCGGAGGCGGAGCGGACTTTCGACCGGGCTCAGGACTGGACGGCCGGCGGCGCCGACAGTCTGAGCCTTTACTTCCAGGGCAGCCCCACGAACTCCCCCCAGACGCTGTGTCTCATGTTGGAGGACAACGCCGGACACGCCGCAACGGTCAGCCACGCAAACCCGGACGCCGTCCTGGCCGCCGAGTGGCAGCAATGGCGCATCCCGCTGGACCAGTTCGCAGGCATAAATCCGAGCCGGATTCAGAAAATAGTCGTCGGCATCGGCAGCCGGACGAGCCCGACCGCCGGTGGAACCGGCATCGTCTATGTTGATGACATCGGCTACGGCCGCCCTGCCTCCGCCGATTGAGCCCGGACTCCATTAGAGCCGCCGGATACCCAGTTGCATTCACGACCTCCAGGTGATATAAATGGAGACAGTCGAGGGTGTGGGTTCAGGAGGTCGGTTGAGGCCATGCGTTCGCCGAACACCTGTCAGCGGGGGCGGACCGACGATTCCCGTCGCACGTCAGAGTCACTATCCTCATCTCGCAAATCGCTCAGATATCAGGACAAGACAACTGGTCCGGTTGCATCCCTATGGTCTGCGTCAGGACAGGTCGCGTGGGACAAATCCCACCGTGGTGGTATACGTCGAAAAAGGATGACCCTGGCTTATGGTGAAGGAGGAACTGTCATGTGCAGAAAGCTGGTGTATCTGGTTTGCTGTGCCCTGCTGCTGAGTCTGGCCGGCAGCGCCCGGGCGGATCTGGTGGCGTACTGGGACCTGGACGAGGGCACAGGCAGCGTGGTCCATGACCGGTCCGGCAATGGCAATGACGGCACGCTGCACGGTCCGGAATGGGGCCCGGGCAAATACGGCGATGCTCTGCGTTTCAATGGAACCAACAGCTACGTGGAGGTGCCCACTTCTGACAGCCTGGAGATCGACGGCCAGGTGACGATCGCCGCGTGGATCAACTGGATCGACGCCGGCGATACCTGGCTGTGCATCATGGCCAACGGCCAGCAGAACGGCCCGTGGGAGAACTATGGGCTGTTCATCAACCGGACGTCTCGCTTCGTCTATTTCACGCTGTCCCTGGGTGGCCAGCATGTGGTGCAGCAGACACCCAACAACGTGATAGCGCCGGATGGCTGGCATCACGTCAGCGCCAGTTGGGATGGCTCTGCCGCGAGAGTCTATGTCGATGGACAGCTCCAGTTGGAGCAGGCGCAGAGTGGAACGCTCGTTCCGCCCGCGTTGCCTCTGCGGCTTGGGCATCGCAACGGCAGCACGCATTTCTACAACGGGATCATCGACGATGCGGCCGTCTTCGACCATGCTCTGACAGAACTCGAAATCCAGGACGCGATGGAGGGCATCGCGCCAGCGGAACTGGCGTCCGACCCCAGTCCCGAAGACGCGGCTCTCGATATACCCCGAGACGTGGTTCTAAGTTGGACACCTGGGAGATTCGCCCACGCGCACGATGTGTATCTTGGCGAGGCTTTTGAGGACGTCAACGCCGCCGGTCGCACCGATCCGATGGGGGTCCTGGCCAGTCAAGGCCAAACCGCCAGCACATGGAGCCCCGCGGATCTCCTGGCGTTTGGCCAGACGTACTACTGGCGCGTGGATGAGGTCAACGCGCCGCCGGACAGTACAATCTTCAGGGGCCAGATCTGGAGCTTCACGACCGAGCCGTTTGCCTATCCGGTGGCCAGCGTGGTCGCCACCAGCAACGGCAGTTCCGAGGCGGCCGCCGGACCGCAGAACACGGTCAACGGGTCCGGGCTCGATCCCGCCGACCAACACTCGACCGCCAGCAGCGACATGTGGCTGGCCACGCCGGGAGCCGATCCGCTGTGGATACAGTTTGAGTTCGACCGCATCTACAAGCTGCACCAGATGCTCGTCTGGAACTACAACGTCCAGTTCGAGCTGATTCTCGGTTTCGGAATCAAGGCTGTCACAGTCGAGTACTCCGAGAACGGGACCGACTGGACGCGCCTGGGCGACGTCGAGTTGGCCCGGGCCACTGCCAAGGCGACGTACACCGCCAACACAACGGTCGATTTCGGCGGGGTTCCCGTCCAATACGTCCGTCTGAACGTCAACAGCGGCTATGGCATGATGGGCCAGTACGGGCTCAGTGAAGTCCGCTTCCTGTATATACCGGCCCAGGCCCGCGAGCCGCAACCGGCCGACGGCGCCGCCGACGTGGAGGTTGGCACGGCCCTGGCCTGGCGCCGCGGCCGCGAGGCCGTCTCGCACCAGGTGTATCTGGGCACGGACCCGGACGCTCTGACTCTGGCCGGCACGGTTGATGTGGCCATGTTTGCACCGGCGCTGGAATTCGGCAGCACCTACTATTGGCAGGTCGACGAGGTCAACGAGGCGGACGCCGTGACCACATGGGCCGGCGACCTCTGGAGCTTCTCGACTCAGGAATACGCTTTGATCGACGGCTTCGAGACGTACAACGACGACCTCGACGCCGGTACGACGATCTTCGATACCTGGCTCGACGGCTGGGTTAACGAAACCGGCTCGACGGTTGGCTACCTCAACGCTCCGTTCGCCGAGCAGACCATCATTCACAGCGGCAAGCAGTCCATGCCGCTGGCGTACGACAACAGTGTCTCGCCCTTCTATTCCGAGGCGTGGCGCGAGTTTGAAACCGCGCAGGACTGGACCGGCCACGGCGCCGACCGACTGGTGCTCTACGTACGCGGCAACGCGCCCGACTTCGTGGAGACCGCCGACGGGGGCATCATCATGAACGCGATCGGCACCGACATCTGGAGCAACAGCGACCAATTCCGCTACGCCTACAAGAGCCTCAGCGGCGACGGCTCGATCGCCGTCCGCGTGGATAGTCTGATCCGCAGCAACGAGTGGGCCAAGGCCGGCGTGATGATCCGCGAGACGCTGGACGCCGGCTCGGCACATGCCTTCGTGGCGGTGACGCCGGATTACGGCGCGGTCCTCCAACGCCGTCCGGTATCCGATCAAGCCAGCGTCAGCACGGACGGGGTCGGCATCGGCGCGCCGCGTTGGGTCAAGCTGACCCGTACGGGCAATGCGTTCGTCGCGCAGGAGTCGGCCGACGGCGTCACCTGGACCGACTTTGTGGTCAGCCCGGCGCTGGAGATTCCGATGGCCGGCGACGTGTACATCGGCCTGGCCCTGACCAGCCACGCCACGGCGGCAACGGGCGCGGAGTTCTCGAACATCTCGACGACCGGCAACGTCACGGGGACCTGGCAGACCGCTGAGGTGGGCGTTGCGCAGCCCGCCGGCAGCCAGGCCGAAACGATGTACGTGACGATCGAAGACAGCGCCGGCAACATCGCAACAGTCGTGAATTCCGACGAGGCCATCACGCTGCATCTGGCGTGGCAGGAATGGTCGATCCCGTACAGCGAACTGAGCGGTGTGGATCTGGGCCGCGTCAACAAGATGGTTATCGGCGTCGGCAGCAGAACCGCTCCGACCGCCGGCGGCGCTGATATCGTCTATGTCGACGATATCGGTTACGGTCGTCCCGCCGCCGAGTAGTCCCACCGGGGCAAAGGCAGCGATTCGATGGGGTCTGGGTCCACACGCCCCAGGCCCCTTCTTGTCGGCCCGTCCGTGCGTGCGGAAACCGACCATTCGGGGCGACAGACGCCATTGCGTGCGAAGCCCTGTCTTGGTATAAATACGTAGAGTCAGTGTCTTCTTACGCCAAGGCTCCTGGTCGCTGGGCCATGCTATAGCGCAGGACTCGCCAGCACGCCAGGAAGACCTCGAAGGGCAGGCAGATCTGACGTCTCTTGAAGGAGGACTATGATGTGCATTTCCGGATGTCTCGCAACCACAAAATTGAACCAGGTACATTGGGGATGCGTTCTGTTGCTGCTGGTCAACACCGCTTTGATGGCGGCCGGCCCGGATACGGCGGGGCTGGTGCTCTACCTGCCCATGGAGAGCGCCGAGAGTCCCATCGACGCCTCCGCCAATCCCACGACCGTAACGGTTCTGGGCTCGCTCAGCGCTGCGGACGGGCAGCTTGGGACTCGAGGACTGGCGTTCAACGGCGATCCCGCCAATCGCCTCGAAATCGCTCACGCCCCCAAGCTGGAGGGCATGTCGACGCTGACCATCGAAGCCTGGGCGTTTCCGCAGAACATCGCCAGTCATGAGGGAATGGCCATCGTCTCCAAGAGAATCGCCAACCAGAATGCCGACGCCTACAACCTGTTCATCTGGACGGGCCAGCGCCTGGAAGCTCGCGTCAATGCGACGGGAGGAATCAACTCCACGACCGTCCTGCAGAACGACACGTGGTACCACATCGCGTACACATTTGACGCACAAGCCGCAACCGGCCAGAAAACGAAGCTCTACGTCAACGGCGTTCTGGAGGCCACGGGCGATCATACCGCCGCGGCGGCGCAGGGATCCAATGGCGGCGGCGCGCCCGTATGGGTTGGCGAGTTGGATGCCGCCCGAGGATTCCCGTGGGACGGCGTTCTCGACGAGATCGGCATCTGGGACATCGCCCTGACCGAGGCGGACATCAACCTGCTGATGGTCCAGACCAAGGCGAAGATGCTCCGGGGAGGCGTGGCGTCGAATCCGATGCCACCTGATGGCTCCGACGACATCCTGCGGTCCACGGACCTTTCCTGGACGGCCGGCGAATATGCCGCCACGCACGACGTCTACTTCGGCCTTTCGCGCGAGGACGTCAACGCGGCGTCTCCCGCCGCCCGGATCGCCCAGGGTCTGGCCCGCGACGTCGACAGCGTGGACGTCGGATACCTGGACTTCGGCCGGACATACTATTGGCGCGTTGACGAAGTGAACGGCGCTCCCGATTTCGCCGTGCTCAAGGGCGACGTCTGGAGCTTCACGGTAGAACCGATTGCCTATCCGATCGAGGGTGTTCTGGCCACGAGCAACGGAATCTCGGACGCGGTGTCCACAGCGCAACGGACGGTCGATGGCTCCGGCATCGACGACGACGATCAGGCCTCGATCGAAAGCGGCGACATGTGGCTGGCCACCCCGCCGGCGGGCGAGACCCTCTACATCCAATATGAGTTCGACCGTATCTACAAGCTCCATGAGATGCTCGTCTGGAACTACAACGTGCAGTTCGAGCTGGTCCTCGGCTTCGGACTCAAGGGCGTGACCGTCGAATACTCCGAGAACGGCGCCGATTGGATCGCGCTGGGCGACTTCGAGCTTGCACGGGCGACGGCCAAGGCCACGTACACGGCCAATACGGCTGTGCCGTTCGACGGGGTGCCGGCGAAGTTCGTCCGACTGAGCGTCAACAGCGGTTGGGGCATGATGGGCCAGTACGGGCTCAGCGAGGTTCGCTTCCTGTACATTCCCGCCCAGGCGCGCGAGCCGCAGCCGGCCGATGGCGATGTGGGCGTCGAGCCGGCGACGGCTCTGAGCTGGCGTGCCGGTCGAGAAGCGGCTTCGCACGAAGTCTATCTGGGCACGGACCCGAACGCCCTGGCGCTAGCCGGTACGGCCGACTCGGCGACCTTCGCCCCCGCGCTGGAATTCGGAAGCACCTACTATTGGCAGGTCGTGGAAGTCAACGAGGCCGACGCGGTCCCGGCGTGGGCTGGCGACGTGTGGAGCTTCTCAACCAAGGAGTACATGCTGATCGACGGCTTCGAAACCTATACCGACAACATCGACGCCCACGAGACGATCTTCGACACGTGGCTCGACGGCTGGGTCAACGACACCGGCTCGACCGTTGGCTATCTCGACGCGCCGTTTGCCGAGAAGACCATCGTCCGCAGCGGCCGGCAGTCTATGCCGCTGCAATACGACAACTCGACCGCGCCGTTCTACTCCGAGACCGAACGTGAGTTCCAGACCGCCCAGAACTGGACAGGCCACGGCGCCGACACCCTCGTGATCTACGTGCGAGGCAACGCGCCGTCCTTCGTGGAGACCGCCGACGGGGGCATCATCATGAGCGCCGTCGGCACGGACATCTGGGACACGACCGACCAGTTCCGCTATGCCTACAAGAGCCTCAGCGGCGACGGCTCGATGACGGTTCGCGTCGATAGTCTGGTCCGCAGCAACGAGTGGGCCAAGGCGGGCGTGATGATCCGCGAGACGCTCGAGCCCGGCTCGAAGCACGCGTTCGTGGCACTGACGCCGGAGCCGTCGCACGGGCTTTCGTTCCAGCGCCGCCCGGTGGCTGGCCAGGCCAGCGGCAACACGGACGTGGCCAATATCCCGCTTCCACACTGGGTGAAGCTGACCCGCACGGGCAACGTGTTCGCCGCCCAGCAATCGGCCGACGGCGTCACCTGGACGGACGTTGTAGTGAGCCCGGCGTTGGAAATCCAGATGGCCGGCAACGTGTACATCGGCCTGGCGCTGTGCAGCCACGATGCGGCGATTGTGACGGCGGCCGAGTTCTCGAACGTCTCGACAACCGGCAACGTCACCGGCAACTGGCAAACGGCGGAAATCGGCGCCGCGCAGCCGGCGGGCAACTCGTCGGAGTCGATGTACGTCACGATCGAGGACGCCGCCGGCAAGACCGCGATGGTTGTGAACGCCGACGCGGCCATCACCGTCCGTCCGACGTGGCAGGAATGGACGATCCCATACAGCGATCTGAGCGGCGTGAACCTCAGCCGCGTTCAGAAGATGGCGATCGGGGTCGGCAGCGCGACTGCGCCGACGGCCGGCGGCGCCGGAACGGTGTATATCGACGACATCGGCTACGGCCGGCCGGCGGCCGAGTAGTACTGTCGGCACACGAAGCAGCACCACATGGGGCCTGGGTCGGCGCGATCCAGGCCCCTCTCATTGGCGGACCCGAGGGCACACACGATGCATTCCCGGCTGCTATTCCGGGCTGATCCGGTAGAGCCCTGCGCCGTGTGACGGGAGGGGCGAGATGAACTCACCCGAGAACGTACCAAGGTCTTTCCTGCCCCACAGATCCCGAACGGCGCAGCGGCCCTGGAGGCCGACTGTTTCGAAGATCACCTTCACGGATGCTGTCTCTGCGGCGTCGCGCGTGTTGAACAAGGCCACGTACCTGTCCTTGGCGTCCGGCGCGTCGGCCACCCAGGCGATGAGGCCATCGCGACGGTACAGCTCGCGATTGTTCGCGCTGTTCTGATTGACCGCCAGGACCTCGTCGTTGGTCAGCAGCGACAGGGTGAACTCGTCGTTGCCGACGTGAGGAGCCCAGTTTCGGCAGCGTTCGAACATCTCCATAATGTCCACCCAGCGATCCCAGAAGTCATCGCTGATGCGTCAGAGATTGGCGTGCGTCTTGACGTGTTCGGCGGCCTCCAGCGGGGTCGCCCCGGGCGAAGTGCTCAGCACCATCGGCCGCCCGCAAGCATCGATAGCCGTATTCGTCCATCACGTAGCGCGGATCGGTCTGGTTGTAGCCGTGGGCCTTGGTGTTCTCGACGAACCAGCGGATGTCTACTACGACGTATTGCCAGCCGTGCGACCTGAGGTGCTCGGCCATGTAGTCGGCGTTGGCCTTCACTTCCGCTTCTGTCATCGTCGGACCGTAGCAGTCCCAACTGTTCCAGCCCATCGGAGGCGTCGAGGCCCAGGACCAGAAGCCGGGCGATGATATTGAGGCCGCCTGAGTTTTCAGCATCGCTCCCAACACGAAAACGTGGAACACAACCACGGACATCGTGAACGTCTTGCCGCTTGTCACGCGACTCATAACCAGTCTCCCATCTTCTTCTGGAGAAATTCAGTGATCATCCACTCCGGCTGCGCCTTCGTCGCCGCTGCTTCTGCTTGCGAATCTTCGCGGCCTTCAGAGCCGCCGGGCTCCGGACGCCTGGTTCGCACGCACATCGGGATCGGAACTCCTCCATGAGTTCGCACAGCCGCTTGCGCGCACGGTATCGATTCAGAGGCTGCGACCGCTCCTTCTGCATCTTCACTTCCAGACCGCTGGGGACGTGCCGGAGCACCACGCAACTGGACGTTTTGTTGACCTTCTGCCCGCCGGGACCCGAGGAGCGGATGAATTTCTCTTCGAAGTCCTCTTCGCGCAGCCCGAGCGCCCCCATGCGGGCCTCCAACTCCGCCTGCTTCTTGTCCGTCACCCCGAAGTTCATTCCTGCATTACACCGTCAACCAACAATACCTTCCAAGTGGATGACCTCTGCGTACCTACTTGGCAGAGGAGAACCGCACCTTCACTCCTGCCTCGCAGATCATGAAAACGTGGAGGTAATTCAGCATGAACGTGCGTCCCTTGGTATCCTCCAGTTCCAGGTATTGAACGAACGGCCCTTTCACCTCGTTGACGTCTTCAAAGGTCCTCTTGCCTTTGACCGTGACGTTTCGGCAGGCGCATACTCCCTTGCGCATGTGATAGTAGACGTCATAGCGTTTCTTGAGGTCGAAGTTGTTCAGGGGCAAGCTGCTCTTCGGGGTTGTCACCTTCTTCGCCTTGGCCATATCGTGCCTCCCTTCTGCCTTCTGGCGCAAGAGGCAATCCTGACACCACGCGCGCGGCATCCAACTGCCATGTCATGATTGTACGTCCTGCGCCAAACGGCATCAACGGCCAACCAATCCGATGTCCGGCGGGTGGCAGCCTCAAGGCGTAGCCTTGGGGATGGCGCATGCGGTTTCAACATGTGCGCCGAGGGACGCCTGCGCCTTCGACCATCCCCAAGTCCTGCGGACTTGAGGCTGCCACCCGGTCTCGATTTCGATTGTGGCGTCGGCAAGGCCCTGCGCTCGTGCCGTCAGGCGCACCCTGCCCGGCTCGCGCGTGGCCTGAAAGATGGCTAACCCCCTGCCTTGACGGGCTTTGTGAATGTTGTCCTGGGGATCGTCGAGGCTGCTCAGGTCGCCGTTCTCGATGCCGATGATCCGGCCGGGACCATCCACATCGAAGGTCACCTCGTGGGCGGCATCGGGAACACGCACACCCTGGTCGTCGGTGATCTGGAATTCGACGTGGCAGATGTCCTTGCCATCGGCCGACAGGCGAGCCGCATCGGGCGACAGAGCAATTCGCGTTGCCGGCCCGGCCGTCTTGAGCGAGAATTCGCAGACCTCGCGGCCGGCGTTTCGCCCCACCGCTTTCAGGACGCCCGGACGGAAGGGGACCTCCCACGCCAACGTGCCATTGCGCGCCTCGGAAAGACGCTGCGTACCGAGCGTTTCGCCGTTGAGGGCCAGCGAGACCTCGTCGCAGTTCGTGAAGCAACTGACGCCGACGCGAGCGCCGTCGGGCCAGTTCCAGTGCTCGGCCCCACCCATGCCCGGCCCTCGTCGGCCCGGACGGCCGGAAACGCAAAGGTACACCATCGGCGATTGGCTCCACAGGCTCTGACGGAACCACGCGATGGGCTTCTTGAACCCACACAGATCGAGAAGCCCTGCGCCGTTGGCGCGATTCGGCCAGCGGCCGGCCTCACCGAGATAGTCGATCCCGGTCCAGAGGAACTGGCCCGCCACATAGTCGTTGTCCCGCACCGCTACCCAGGCGTCATAGCTGTCGCCGTTTTCGCTGCCGAAGATAAACCGGCTCGGGTAGGACTTGTGGTCGGCTTCATAGTGCTGCTCCTGATAGTTGTATCCGACCACATCGAGCAGTTGTGGCAAGCCGACGGCGTTGGACATGTCTATGCTGGCCAGAGCTGCCGTCACCGGACGCGTACGATCCCATTTCTTGACCGCCTCGATGAGCGGCCTGGCATGCTTGACGAGATTCTCGGCGGGCGGATGCTCCGGCCGGTAGTTGTTGCCCAGTACAGGATGCGAGAACGGATCGTTCGGATAGTCGATCTCATTGCCGATGCTCCACATGATGACGCACGGATGGTTGCGGTCCCTGCGAACCAGGTCTTCCATGTCGCGGACCGACCACTCGGTGAAGACCTCGCCGTAGCCGAACTTGCTGGGTTGGCCTGCGTTCCAGCCTTCGACCCACTTGTTCTTGGGCGGAGTGAACTCGTCGAACGCCTCGTCCTTGACCAGCAGGCCGAGCCGGTCGCACATGTCGAGCAACTCCGGGGCCGGCGGGTTGTGACTGGTGCGAATCGCGTTGGCGCCGAGGTCCTTCATCAGCCGCAGCCGCCGTTCGAGCACCTTGTCCGGCACGGCGGCGCCGAGACAGCCCGCATCGTGATGCAAACAGACGCCCTTGAGCTTCACCGCCTTGCCGTTGAGGAAGAAGCCCTTGTCGGGATCGAACGCAATCGTGCGAATCCCAAAGGGAGTGGACACCTCCTGCACGATCTCGTCGCCCGCCTTCAACACGCTGCGAAGCGTGTACATGTGGGGCGACTTGACCGACCACAGTTGTGGATTGGGAATCTTGATCTGCGGAACGAAAGTCTGCTCGGCGTTGGCGTCGAGGCTCCCGGACTGGCTGAGACTGGCAACCGCCCTTCCATCCGGTGCAACGATATTCGATTCGAGCGACAAGGTCACCGTCTGGTCATGGTCGTTCCTGACAACGGTCTCGACACGAATTGTGGTTGAGCTTTCGCTCACCTCGGGCGTGGTGACATAGACACCCCACTGTCCAATGTGGAGCTTGTCGGTGATGTGCAGACGCACGTGGCGGTAGATGCCCGATCCGGTGTACCAGCGTGAGTCCGCGAACTTCGTGTGGTCGACGCGGACGGCGAGCACGTTCTCGTCGTCTGCGAACCTCAGGTGGCGCGTCAGGTCATACTGAAAGCTGGAATAGCCATAGGGCCGCCGGCCGACGAAGTGGCCGTTGATCCAGACTTCGGAGTTGTGGTATACGCCGTCGAACTCGATGACCACGAGCTTGCCGCGGTTCGCCTCATCCAGCTTGAAATGCTTGCGATACCATCCGATCCCGCCGGGGGCGTAGCCGCTGCCGCTGGCATACTCGGCGCCAAACCGCCCCTCCCCGCTCCAGTCGTGAGGGACGTCCACCGTTCGCCAGCCGGAATCATCGAACGCCGGCATCATCGCCGTCGCGAAATCCCCCTTGCTGAAACGCCAGTCGAAATCGAAATCCATCGCACCCAGCGGCGCCGTCAACGCAAGAGAAACGACTGCCACAATGCAGAAGCAGGCAACTCGTCGCGATCCGTTCATTTGCCTATCACTCCTATCCCATAACATCTGTCCATCCTGCCCATGGGCTTTCGACGCCACCACGTGGCCAGGATCGATCCGGAGACGTTCATCCACGGTCCGAAGATGGCCGGCGCCAGGGCGGCCTTGGCGCTGACGAGCGTCTTGAGGGCCAGGCCGGAAGCCATGCCGCCGTTCTGAAGGCCCACCTCGATGGCCACCGTTCGGCACGCGCTTTCCTGGAGCCGAAACAGTCGAGCACCCCAGTAGCCCAGCACGTAGCCGATGCCGTTGTGCAGCATGGCCGCGAGGATGATGTACGGGGCGATCCTCATCAGATCATCACGCGATTGGGCCGTGATGATGCCGATGATCAGGCAAATCCCCGCCATCGAGACGACCGGCAGGACCTTGTCCATCCAGTTTTCAGGCCCCTTCAACCAGACACCGATCACCAGCTTGGCCAGCGCCACGATGCCGATCAGCAGCAGGCCCACCACAAGCCCGTCCTTCCCAAGGCTGCCATTGCCGACTGTGAGAATGGCTTTCGGAGCGTACGCCGCAATGAGTGCCGCTGCACCGGCGCTGACGGCGGCAACGAGACCCAACATCCATCCCTGATGGAATACCCTGCGTCGGCCGTACAGCATGTAGTTGGCCAGCAGACCGGCCACAATCGGAACGATGATCATGTTGATGATCGTGAACATCATCCCGAAGAACGGAACCGGGACCATCTTGCCCGCCAGCAGTTCCATCATCAGCGGCGTCATGACGGGCGAGGCCAGCGTCGAGCAAGCCGTCATGGTCACCGACAGGGCCACATCGCCCCCGGCCAGATAGGTCATCACGTTGGAGGCGACGCCGCCGGGACAGGCCCCGATCAGGACCACTCCGGCCGCCACCTCCGGCTCGAAGCGAAAGCCTTTGGCCAGCGTGAAACCGACCAGGGGCATGACGGAGAACTGAAGAACGAAACCGACGAAGACCGGCCAGGGCATTTTGACGACGCGGGTGAAATCGGCCACGCTCAAGGTCGTTCCCATGCCGAACATGATGATCTGAATCAGTGGAACGATCAGAATGGCAAGGTCGAAGCCGGGCCAGGTCATGAAGGCCGCCGGGTACACCATCGAAGCGGTCACGAAGGCGAAGACCCACACCGTGAAGGCGAAACTCTTCAGAACCGGATGGCTCATGCAATACAACGCCAGCGACGCGAACGTCACGATCAGCGCAGGCCCCGAGACAGCCCGATACCCCATGGCGAACGTGGCGATCGCAACCACCAGACCGACCGCCGATACGATCCAACAGTGTCTCAACATCGAGCGTTCCATCGGCAAGTATCTCCCCTGACTGACCTTCTTCAACGGGTGGCAGCCCCGAGCGCAGCTTGGGGATGGCCCATTATTGTGAACCATCCCCAAGTCCTACGGACTTGAGGCTGCCGCCCGTCTGCAAGTCACATCTCTAACTCCAAAGCCGGTCGTTCGAGCGATCCTGGTTCCACTCCTCGGTGGGCGGGAACAGTTCTTGGCCGCGTTCGAGGTGCTCTTGGATCACGTCGAGATTCAACTCGATGCCCAGTCCGGGTCCCTCCGGGACACGGGCGAAACCGTCGGTGTGGAACGGCTTGTCCACGCCGGTGACGAGGTCTTCCCACCAGTCGACGTCGACGGAGTGGTGTTCCAGGGCGATGAAGTTCTCTGTCGCCGCGGCACAATGCAGATTGGCCATGAAGCACACAGGCGTTCCCGCAAAGTGCAAAGCCATCGCGATGCCGCTCTGCTCGGCGTAGTCGCCGATCTTCTTGGTCTCCAGAATGCCGCCGGCGGTGGCCAGGTCGGGATGCACCATATCGACCGCGCGTTCGTCGATCAATTTCTTGAAGCCGCCGTCCAGAGTGTAAATGTCCTCGCCCGTCAGCAACGGCACGTCGATGGCGTTCTTGATTTCCTTGAGCATGTCGGTGTATTCCCACGGGACCATGTCTTCCAGCCAGGCCAACTGATATGGTTGCAGGGCCTTGCCCAGCTTGATGCAACTGTTGACGCCCATGTGGCCGAAGTGGTCCGACGCCACCGGGATCTCCCAACCGACGATCTCGCGGACCTCGGCAAAGCGTTCGGCCATCAGTGCGGCCCCCTTGTCGGACAATTGGATCGCGGTGAAGGGATGTTTGCCGCGCCAGTTCGTCTGGCTCGTCGGGTAGCTCAGCGCGCCGGGGGCATTGCGTATGGTCTGGATGCCGCAATCGTACTTGAGGAATGTGAATCCCTGCTCGATCCGCTTCTTCAGGCCGGTCACCTGCCCGTCGGGTGTGTCGGCGTACAGCCGGATCCGGTCGCGGTATCGGCCACCCAACATCTGATACACCGGCACGCCATATGCCTTGCCCGCCAGGTCCCACAGGGCCATCTCCACGCCGGACACGCCGCCGCCCTGCCGGGCATGGCCGCCGAACTGCCGAATCTTCTTGAACAATCTCTCCACGTTGCAGGGGTTCTCTCGCAGCAGGCGGCTCTTGAGCATCAGCGCGTATTTCTCGCTGGCCCCGTCGCGGACTTCGCCATAGCCGCAGATGCCCTGGTTGGTGTCGATACGGATCAGCGGGCAGCGCATCGGCGCCCGGGCCACCACCGCGATCCGCAGGTCGGTGATCCGCAGCTCCGACGGACTGGAATTGCGCTGGACGTTCTGTGTGGCGCAGGCGATCTGCTCTTCGATGGGCGCGTCGATCATGCCCGCCAGGGTCAGGCCGGCGAAGCCCGCTCCGACGGTCTTCAGCAAGGAACGTCTCGAAGTCGCCATCTCGTGTTGTCGCTCGTTCTTCTTCATGAGTCCTCTTCTTATTATGACAGAAGCTTCGATCGTGTGGGTCCTACCAGTTTCGAGTCTTGGGATCGAGCATCTCCTCGATCACCTGCTTGGGCACCGGCAGCTCGTCGATGTTCTTCTTGAGCCAGTCCCGGAAGTCCTCACGGATCTCGGGCGTCCACCGGCTGTCGATCTGTCCCGGCGTGTATTTGCCTTCCTTCAAACGCTGGTGCCCGAACATGTCGCGCAGCGTGATGGCCTCCGATTCAGTGACCACCTTCTCGGCCAGATGGGCGGGAACGAAGACGATCCCCTCGCGTTTGGCCAGCACCACGTCGCCGGGTGAGGCCACCGCCCGCCCGATCCGGATGGGAACGTTGATCGCGCTGAGCATCACTTCCTTCAAGTAGCTGGGGTCGGCGCCTTTGTGCCAGGCGTTGAAGCCTTCGATCTCCTCGATGCCTTCGAGGTCGCGAACGCCGGCGTCGAAGATGACGCCATTGCCGCTTCGGGCGTAGATCGCGTTGCCCAGATTGTCGCCGATCAGGGTGCCGTCGAGAACCTTGCCGAACCCGTCGGCGACATAGACGTCGCCTTTCTGGAGCATGTCGATGGGCCAGGAATTCGAGTTGCCCAGGCGCCCTTCGGCGTGTCCCTGGTCCATGATCGCCTTGTTGAGGTCGGGCTGCATGGGCATGTATTGCGCGGTCAGCACGCGGCCGACAATCGCCTCGTCGGGACGCATGATCTGCCAGCCCAGCGCCGTTTCATAGCAGTTGCGGTACCCCGCATTCGTCACGATGCTCCAGGCCATCGTGATCGGCACGTTTCGCATTCGCCTGAGCAGATCATCGGACACCATCGGCCGGCCGTCGGCCATCCGAGGCCCCGTCCACTTCGGCGTGCATTGCAGCACGCGGATGGGACAGGACACCACCGGCGGTTCGATGCCGCCATCGGCCGCCTGGATGCGGAGGTTGCGCCAGCGCACCTCGTAGGGACCGGCCTCGTTCCCGATGCCGTGCACCTGCAGGCCGATGACGCCCCGCGCGGTCATGCTGTCCCGCAGATCCACACAAGGAACGTCGTTGACCCATGTCCGGATCCGGTCGCCCTTGCACTCGATGCGGTATTTGTTCCACTGGCCGTCCTTGAACGCCTTGCTCGCGACCGGATCGTTCGTCGTGCTGGCCAGCATGAACCCGCGCCGCGCCTCGTCGTAGACACTGCCCGAGGAACCGGCCTTCTCGGTAGCGATCTCCACCTGATAGCCGTAGACGCGGTCGGCCGGAATCACCACCGATTGAGGCTTCCCATCCCGCCCGGCAAACACGAACGCCATCTCCGCAGGCGCGATCTGGCTGCGGACCTGCACGCCGGAATTGAGCCTCGGGTCCACCTTAACCTCGAACTCCAGGACAAAGTCGCCGTACTGCCGGGCGGTGCACAGGAACGTGTTGGGACTGCCCTTGACCGTCGTTCCGACGATCTCGTCGCCCTCGACGTGGTACCTGGCGGTTCCGCTGTGAACGGACCAGCCATTCAGTGTCTTTCCATCGAACAGAGAAACCCACTGGTCCCGATCCTGGCTCTGGGCCGGACCTGCGCCCACGGCAGCGAGCAACAGCACGATCGCCGCTCCAAGCACCCATCTGTGATTCATACGGCACTCCTTTCACCTGTTGATGTCACACAATACCGCTTTCTGGGCAAATGCCTCCAGGCGTTCACGCACGTGTCGTCGCTACGTCATCGGTAGCCCTCTTGCGTGAGGCGAATCACCGCGTCGACGTTGTCGCGGTCGATGATCGCCGCTCCGGCGTCGATGTCCGACGGCTGGATCTGGTAGCGGCAGCAGAGCGCAAGCTGCACGACGGGATAGAACCCCTGGATGTACGGCTGCTGATCCACGGTGCAGCGAATCACGCCGGCCTTGACCAGACGCAAGGTGGTATCGGACAGGTCGAACCCGGCCGACCAATACCCCTGGCCCGCGAAGTGCGGCTCCAGGGCCAGACCCGCCGCCTCGGTGTCGGATTGACCGGTCCCAAGGACGATACGTATGTCGGCGTGCTCGCGCAGTGCGCCAACGATGCGTTCGGCGCCTTTGGCGGAATCGTTGCCCGTGACGAGCACGGTCCATCGGACACCTTTGTCTTTGAGCACGTCCTGCAAGCCTCGCAGGCGGTCTTCGAGCGCCGAGACCCCTTCGTCGTGCATGGTCATCAGGACGTGTGCATCGGCTGGAATCTCCGGCAGCAATTCCGAAGCAAGCGACCGCCCCGCCTCATAGAGTCGCTGGTTGACGCTGGCCAGCCGGGCGTTGGGCGAGGCGTGGTCGTCCACGTTGAACGCGACCACCGGCACACCCCGATCGATGGCCTCCTGGACCACATCGTCGAAGGCCTCCGGGTCGATGATGTTGAGCGCGATTCCGTGGTAGCCGTCTCTGAGCGCCTGCCGAACCATCTCCACCTGGGCTGGGATATCGACGCCTTCGGTCCCGAGGAAATCGGCCTGCACTCCCATCATCTGCGACGCGTCGCGCACACCCTTCTTCACCGGCCGGAAGAACTTGGCATCGACCGTGCAGGTGATGAATGCAAACCGCAGCGGCCCGTCCTCCGCGAGGCGGCTCGACCGATCCATGCCGCAGCCGACAACCATCATCGTGACAACCGACACTGCAAGGAGCCGCATGACGTCACCTCTCAAGGATCGATGGGTTCGCTATCGGAAGACGACGTACAGAACAATCATCGTCAGCGCCAGCAGCGCGCTGAGGAACTTGTAGTTGCCCAGTCCGGGCCAGCCTTTCTCGCGCAGGGGCTCCAACGGAGACTTCCAGACCAGGGCCATCTTCTGCTCCGTCGGCTCATCCGGGAAGGCGAGCGAAAGGACAATCATCACCACCCCGCAAAGGCACGCGAGAAGGAAGCTGATCACCATGAAGTTCAGGAATCCAAGACTGGGATGAGCCTCTTTGAACACCGCCAGGAGCTTGGAGAAGTCCAGAAGGAAGACGACGAAGCCCACCGCCGAGCCGGTGATCAGCGTGATGAACGAAGCCTTCGAAGAGGCCTTCCTCCAGAACACACCGGCGATGAACACAACGGTGATCGGCGGCGCCAGGTAGCTGATCGCCGCATTGATGCCCTGAAAGACCGTGGGGAAGCGGCCGCACAAGGGCGACCAGACCACCGCCAGGACCATCGCGACAAACGTCACGATCCGCCCGATCCTCACAAGCCTGTCTTCCGACGTACCGGGCGCCCAGCGTTTGTACAGATCGTAGGAGAACAACGTGGCCGCCGAGTTCAGAGCGCCGGAGACCGTGCTCATCAGCGCCGCCATCAGGGCGGCCGCAACGACGCCCCGCAAGCCGACCGGTAGCAGCGTGCCGATCATGTGCGAGTAAGTCAACGCGGCGTCGGGCTGACCCTCCTCATTCAGCGGCAGCGGCGGAATCGTGCCCTTCTGAATCAGTGCCAGACAGACCAGCCCAGGCAACACGAAAATGAAGACCGGCAGGATCTTGATGAAGCCGGCGAACAAGGGGCCTGTCCGCGCGTGGTTCTCGTCCTTGGCGCCGAGGACGCGCTGCACGATGGTCTGGTCGGTGCACCAGTACCAGATCCCGATGATCGGATAGCCCAGGAGCACGGAGTACCAGGGCAGCCCCGAGGCGTCGCCCGCCGGACGCAGCACGGTGAGCTTCACCGGGTCCACCTGCTCGGCCAACCCACCCCAGCCGCCGACCTTGACCAGACTGATCGCAGTCAGAACAAAGGCGCCGGCCAGCAGGATGATCGTCTGGACGGACTCCGTGAGCACGACCGCCATCAGGCCGCCGACCATCGTATACAAGCCGGTGATAACCGCGATGAGAACAATGCTCCACATCTTCGGTATCCCGAAGAGACCCTCCAGGACAGTCGCCCCCGCGTACAGCGAGAACCCGATGTGGATGAAGATCGCCGAGACGATCGACAGGACCGCCAGCCAATCCCGGCTGGCTCGGCTGTACCGTTTCTCCAGGAAATCGGGCAGCGTCGCAACGCCCGAGCGGATGTAGAACGGCGCGAAGAACAACGCCAGCGCAATCAGCGTGAACGGCGCCATCCACTCGAAATTGCCATAGGCCAGGCCGTTCGTATACCCTTCCTCGGCGAGACTGACCAGGTGTACGGTCGAGATATTGGTGGCGAACAACGCCAGGCCGATGACGGGCCAGCGCAGCGTCTTGCCTGCAAGGAAGTACTCGTCCGCCTTGTCGCGGGCGCGCCGGCGCAGACCTGCCCAGCATCCGAGAGCGAGAATCCCCACGATGTAGGCCACGATGATCGCGGTGTCGGGCCAACCGATCTGCACGGAACTCTCCTTACAGAAGAATCCTTTCACGTAGCGCCACGGCAGGGGCGAATAATCATTCGCCCCTACGGGTTAACGTCCGTCCCAGTTGGCGGTCTGTCCGCGAGACAAGTCCAGCTCCGTGGTGAGCTGCCCATAGCGAAGCCGGCAAGGTCTGCCCGCGAGAGAACGAATGGTCGAGGAGACGAGCCGGCCTTCTTTCCACTCGATATCCACTTCAAAGCCGCCGCGGGCGCGGAGCCCTCTGACGGAGCCGCTCGGCCAGGCCTTGGGCAGCGCCGGCAGCAATTCGATCCGATCCGTGTGGCTTTGCAGCAGCATCTCCGCGATGCCGGCGGTGGCGCCGAAGTTGCCGTCGATCTGGAACGGCGGATGCGCGTCGAACAGGTTGGGGTACACTCCGCCGCCATCCTGGTAGTCGGTGCCCTTGAACGCCACCGGCGTCAGCAGATTGCGCAGTAGCGTATACGCGTGGTCACCGTCGAGCAGACGGGCCCAGAAGTTGATCTTCCAGGCGCGGCTCCATCCGGTGCCGCCATCGCCGCGTGCGTTCAGCGAGACCGCCGCGGCCTGGGCCAGTTCCGGCGTGGTGCGCGGCGCCATCTGGCGTCCCGGATGCAGGCCGAACAGGTGCGAGACGTGGCGATGCTGGTCCTTGGGGTCGTCGCGGTCGGTCATCCACTCCTGCAACTGGCCCCACTTGCCAATCTGTGGGCCGAGCAACCGCTCCCGCAAGCCGGCCAGATGATCGCGAAACTCGCGGTCGATCCCCAATTCGCCGGCCGCGTCGATGGTGTTGGTGAACAGGTCCCAGACCAGCATCTGATCGTAGGTGACGCCCGGCTCTTCCGGACCATGCTCGGGCGACCAGCCGTCGGGGGTCACCAGCCGGCCGTCGGGCAGCGCCACCAGGCGATCTATCCAGAAGTGGCACACTTCGTGGAGGATCGGATAGGCCCTGTCGCGAAGATAGGTCTTGTCCTGCCCGAAGGCGTAGTGCTCCCACAGATGCTGGCAGTACCACGCGCTGCCGGGCGGGTTCCATCGCCAGCTCGAACCGCCGTAGATGTTGTTCTCGGTCTGGACGGTCCAGCCGCGTTGGCACTTGTAGTACTCCTGCGTCGCCCGCTTGCGGACCTCGCGATGACTATCGATGTAATCGACGAAGGGCACGTGACACTCGGCCAGGTTGGTCGGCTCGGCGGGCCAGTAGTTCATCTGGACGTTGATGTTGGAGTGATAGTCGGACCGCCAGGGAGGGTCGTTGCTGTGGTTCCACAGTCCCTGGAGATTGGCAGGCAAACCGCCGGGCCTCGACGAGCTGATCAGAAGATAGCGGCCGTACTGAAAGAACAACTCTTCGAGATCGGGATCACTCTTCTTGTCGCGGTGATACGCGAGAATCCGCTGGTCCGTGGGCCGAGTCAGAGTCTCGCCGGAAGAGGCGCCCAGATTCAATTCAACACGGTTGAAGAGGGCCTGATAGTCTTCGACATGGGCCTTTCGCAGCTCGTCCACGGACTTGCGCGCCGCGCTTTCGACCGCCTGCACGAGACGTTCGTGAGGGTGCGGCCCGCGCCAACCTCGATCCGAACGGTTCACGTAGTTGGTGCCGGCGGCCAACAGGATCGTCAGACTGTCGGCTTTGGAAAACGCCAGCTTTCCGTCCTTTGTCTGCACATCGGCCCCGCCGCAAAGCAGACGCACCTGTGACTCGTACTCCAGGCCGTTGTTCAACTTGCCGGCGACCATCAGCCTGTCGCCAAAGGCACGGACGGGGGCGTCATGGGCGTCACTCAGTTTCAGAGTCCCACTGTAGCTGCCCGGCCGGCTCGCCGCAAATCGCAGGACCATCACACGGTCGGGATGGCTGCAAAATGCCTCGCGCTCGTAGACCACATCGTCTCTTCGATAGCGGACACGGTGCGTCGCCGTGGTCAGGTCCAGCTCGCGTCGGTATTCGAGCGGAGCCGCGTCGTCGTCTGTCGCCAGATCGAGCATCAATTCGCCGAAGTTCTGGTATGCGCCGGTGTCCTTCTCGTCGCCGGTCCATAGGCTCTGCTCATTGAATTGGATGCGGACGGTGTCCACGCCGCCGAAGAGCATCGCGCCGAGCGAGCCGTTGCCGATGGGCAGAGCCTCAGTCATCCAGTCGGTCGCCGGCTTGTCGTAGCGCAGCACAAGATCGGCCCGTGAGCCTGTAGGATGGGCTTCAGCCCATGCTGTTCTTGGGCCACCTGCGAATCCGGCCAGCGCATAGACGAGGCCCGCCTGCCAGTTGATCGCGATCTCGTTGGTGCGATAGTCCTCCTGGTCGTCGTGCCAGCCGGTCGCGGAGTGCCCGCCTCCAACGACGTAGCCGGGCCAGGGTAGCTCGATGCCGTCGGCCCCGCAGCGGCGGTCGTGCGGATGCATGGCCGGATCGATCCCCAG
>CAZNSM010000079.1:0-21754 GCA_964575615.1 uncultured Pirellulales bacterium
AAAGGAGGACCGTGAGAGGTCCTCCCGACGGTCCCGCGGAACGGTGGGCAGCAGCCGGTGGAACTTCGTGAAAGGACCGTGCTGCCCCCCGCGGGACGCGCTGCCTGGCTCTTTGAATTGACTTTCCGGCGCCGCCTTCTGTGGCAGCAGCGGCTGTTCGACCTCCTATTCGATCTGGTCGCCGACAGCGGCGAGCGGCTCGACCTGAACGGTGCTGTGTTCGTCGATCAACCGACTGAACAACGCCCCCCGGCGGCCGGCCGACTCCAGTGATGCATCCGCTGCGATGGCTACTTCGAACTCCATTGTCGTCTGCTCATTGACAGCCTTGGCAGGCAGACTCATTGTGACGACACGGGACTGCGGCCGCACCTTCTGGCCGCCTCGCCAGATGCGCGTATCCAGATTGCCGTCCTTGTCCCTGATCCTGACGGAAACCCAGGCGAAATCGAAGCCCTTGCCGGCATCACAAACGGCCTGCCACCATTCCCTGCCGTCCTGCGCCCGCCGGAACCGCAATTCCAGATCCTCGAACGTACGCCGCTCCTGTTTCTGCTCGCGAGCGAGCGTGTACTTGCTCTGCAGAGCGGCCACCGTCTCTCGCAAACGCACCGCTCCAACGACTCTGAACAGCAAAAGCACCAGCAGCAGAATACAGGCGAATACCACGAGCGCTCCGACGTCCCGCCGAACCATCATGAACAGACCGAGACCCGTAGCCCCTATCGTTGCCGCATATATCAGCATGACGGCATGCCGCTGACCGAACCCCAGATCGAGCAGCTTGTGGTGAAAATGACTTCGGTCAGGGGCGAACAGAGACCGACGCTCAAGAAATCGACGCAGGATCGCGAAGAGCGTGTCGAGAATAGGGATGCCCAAGGCCAGAATGGGCAGGGCCAGTCCAACCAACGCACTCGATTTCGTCATGCACACTACGCTCGATGAGGCGATCGTGAAGCCCACGAAAAGGCTGCCGCAATCGCCCAGGAAGATCTTCGCCGGATTGAAGTTATAGAAGAGGAACCCGCTGAGGCCGCCCAGCAGAGCCAGCATGAAGACGGCCATGACCAGATTGTCGCTGTAGATGGCGAAGATCGCAATGACGGCACAGGCCACGGCGGAGACACCGGCCGCCAACCCATCCAGACCGTCGCTCAGGTTCACCGCATTCGTGATACCTACGATCCACAAGACTGTCACAGGAGCTGCAAGCCATCCAAGGGCCACAGAATAGCTGCTCGTGACCTCTATGGTGGTGATCTCAATTCCCACCCGACACAGCATCCCTGCCGCCACAATCTCGACCAGAAGCTTGATTCTTGCCGGCATGCCCCGCAGATCATCCGCCAACCCCACAAGAAAGACGAGAGTCGCCGCACAGAGGAGCACACCCACCTGCCACTGCACCCGGTGGAACATCTCGCCGATCCGATTGTCCACAAACAAGACGGAGACGACCATGCACACGGCGGCGAAAAAGACCGCTACGCCCCCGATACGCGGTATAGGTTCTCTGTGAACCGCGCGGACTCCCCCGTGATCCAGCGCGCCGATCCGGCGCGCCAGCCAGATGAGGCCCGGCGTCACCGCCAGCGAGAGAACAACCGATCCGATGTACAAGAAGAAGTATGTCTTCATGAGTGGATGCCTGCCCTTCATCCATCCCGGCGGACGGACTCTGTAGCCATTCAGCGGGACTCGACCGCACAGGTGCCGTTCCAAGGGCTCCGTATGCCCTCCGGGAATCGCGCCAGCACTCCAAGGCAATTCACTTGACCTGACCGCGCGCCAATGGCGGCGTCTGTCCGCGAACGTCTCGGTACTCGAAGACCCCGATGTCCGGCAACACATTCTGGGGGATGGGAATCCCTTCGAAGTCTTCCTTCAAACCGACGTCCAGTCCCGCGTCAATACACGGGGACCCGGAGATCAGATGGAAGTCGTGACTCGCCGCATCCACGAAACACGGATCCTGCGCAACGGAATGTCGATCCTGACCCGAGAACGCTCGCCAGGCGTCCAGCGTATAGGTCTTCTGGCGTCCCCATTGCCTCGCGTATCCGATCACGTCATCGCGGTACGGACTGTAATACAAATTGTAGTCGTATTTTCCCATCGTATCAGGAGAGGCATATTCACTGTCTTCGGCCAGAACGCGTTGATGCGGTTGAGCGCAGAAGAAGACGTTGTTGTAGAGATTGTTGTCATGCATGAAGCTCGGCTGCACGCCATTTTCCAGCAGCTCGATTCCCGTATTGTTGTCATACAGCACATTGTGGATCACGGTGTTGTGGAAGGCGTTGTGCAGATGCATCCCGAGATCACAGTCGAAGACCACGTTTCCGGCCACGGTATAACCCGATGCGATTTCATCCAGATAGATGCCTACTCCGGTACCTTTCGATCCGGAATACGGAGTTCCTTCAAGATTCCCCACCACACTCCCGACCGTGTTGTTCGCTATCTGGAAACTCGTATGGTGTCCCGCCGTATATATCCCCCCGCCGTCTCCCAGGGACAACAGGCAATTCGACACGACATTGCGCGAGACGACGGCGGACTCGGCGTCCGCGTAAATGCCGTTGTACGACACGCGATCGATCCGGTTGCCGGAAATACAGAGACTCTTCGTGGCACCGACCCAGATACCGTTGCCCCACCTTGGAGACACTTCCTCGGAAGCAATATCGACCACTTCGTTCTGCACGATGTCACAGGAGTGACTGCCCCATACGTGAATGCCGGTCTCTCCCGCACCGCGAATCTGATTGTCGCTGATACGGATGGAAGCACCTTCCTCCGAACTGTCGGGCGAATACACTTCAATGCCGTACGCATTCGGGAACAGGATGGCATTGTCCCTGATATGGATGTGATCCGGCTGCACTATGCTCATTCCGCTCTCGCCCTGGTACTTCAAGGCAATCGCCTCGACTTCCACGTATCTCCTGTACAACACCCGGATGCCGTAGTCCCTGACAGAACCTTCGATCACGTGAAGCGACGGATCGTCTCCTTCGGCCAGCATCAGATATACCTTGCCCGAGTCATAACACCATTCACCCGGCACATCGATCTCACTGACCTTGCCCTCCAGATAGAAGCCATAGCCTGTCTTCGGCGTTCCGTGCTCCAAGCCACGGTCCCAACGGATCGTATGCTCTGAGCTTGCCGTCACGGTCCGAGTCTCGATCCAGTACAGTTGCGTCTTGACCGAAAGCATCGCACCCGCCCAATACCCCTGCGGCTGGGTCAGGCTCGTACTGTACAAGGATCTGCTGTCAGAGTCGGCGCGGATGCTCTGCCATCCTGTGTTCGGCCACCGAGCCCTGACTTGTCTCTGTCCGTCAACGAAGAGCTGCTTGACCTCGGAGCGGACTTTGGCCACATAGATGTGATTGCCGTACCGGCCCCAGCCGGTGATGACATCCGCCCCGTTGATTTCGGGCCTCGCTCCGACTCCGTAGGCGCCGAAGGTCACGGGATCCCCGGCGCTGCCGGAGGTCGGGACTGCGAGTTCCTCTCTCCAGATCTCTCCTCTCTTGAAGAGGACCGAATCGCCCGGTTGCAGAGCCTGCCTGTGCACTCTTGCGATGGTTCTCCAGGCGGCTTCCGGGGACGCCCCCGTATTGTCGTCGCTGCCATAGGTTGCGTCAACGTGATACGTCACCCCGCGGCACACCGCGTGGGACATCATCCGGCATCCGCCACACACGGCGAGAACCACAGCAATCCTGCCGCACGCTTCCAGTGTCTTCATCCCGCTATCCGCACGAGCTTGCATCGCTTGCCATCGCGTTCTCATGGGTCCGCCTGGGACGCTCCACGAGTCTCTTCACGTCGAAGTAGTATTGATACGTGCCGGCAAGCACGAACTTGAAGGACAGCATGTTATCCTTCCTCATGATCGAGCGCCGCAACACAACGGGGCGATCCTGTTGCCTTCTCCTTTGCGCATCCATGACAGAAAACGATGCTCTGTAGCCGCACGCCAGAACCAGATCGTCGATCAGGCCGTTGTTCCTGCTGAAAGGATACGCGATGTGAGATACGGGCCTCTGCAACGCGTCCTCAAGGATCTGTTTCGAGACCTCCAACTCGTATTGGACGTGTTCTGCTGTCAAGCCGGTCAGGTCTCGATGGGAATGGCCATGAGAACCGAATGACACGCCCTGCTCTGCCATGGCGAGAATCTCCCGCCAGTCCAACAGGGGTTCCGAGGGATCGTTCCACTCGCTCCGCCGCCCTACGTGCTGCGTCGGGATGAAGACGCTGGCCGTGAAATCGTACTTCTGCAGAACAGGCAGGGCGGATTCATATACACTCCTGTAGCCGTCGTCAAACGTGATCGCCAGCGTCTTGGACGGCATTCCGTCGCAGCGGTTGCGCACATAGCCGACCGCCTCGTCGAGCGATATCACCTGATATCCCTCTTTGTGAAGGTATTCCATCTGCTTTGAAAACACCTCCGGTGATACGGAGTCCGCCATTCCCGAGTCATCTATGGAATGATACAGCAGGATCGGTATTGCTGTTGCCGAGACAACTCTGTCAGAAGACAACAACAGGCGTTTCAGGGAATCCGTTAGGATGCTCGGGATTGGCATACTGTCGAACGGAGACACTCCAAGGCGGCTTGGCCGACCCGGGAATGATCACTCAGACCGCCGACGTTCCGACGCCGCTTTGCCGGACGTCCGAATGCAGGAGCAATGCCCCCTACTGCGACCTCAACCTGGCGGACAGTTCGGAGGCGAGAGCCTCGCACATGAAGACATAACTCCTGACATTCCTGACGAACATCCGTGGCTCAAAACACAAGCGGTACAGCCATTCCATTCCCATGTTCCGTATTCGTTCCGGCGCTCTCCTGGCGGTGCCTGCGAGGAAATCAAACGCCGCTCCGACGCCAACCATCCAGGGCACGTTCAGTCTGTCGTAGTGGTCGGCAATCCATCTCTCCTGTTTGAGAAGGCCCAGACCCACCCAGAGAATGTCGGGTTTTGCGGCGTTGATGGCATCGGTCATCTGCCGGTCTTCCTCCGGCGGCATCTTCCGGAACGGCGGGCAGTACAGGCCCGCCGTGACCATGCCCGGAAATCGCTGTTCGAGCTTCCGCCGCAACAGGTCGGCGACCCCTTCTTTCCCCCCGCAGAAGAAGTGCCGCCAACCCTGGCCAACACCATGTTCACAGCAAAACTCCAGGAGAGACGGGCCATTCAGACGCCACACGTGCTTGCCGCCCGCGCGAGCGGCGATGACAATGCCAACGCCGTCACACAGAGAGAAATAGGCGTTCTTGATATAACGCAGATGTCTCGGCTCCCTGCGCGCGAAATACATGGACTCTGTGTTCGTGATGCAGATGTATCTCTTCTCACGGCCGTCTCGAATGTTCCTTTCGATCTCCCGCAGGACAGCTCCGACCGAAAGGCAATGAACGGGAATGCCGTGCACAAGAATCGGCTGCCGTGACGGACATGCGTTCTCTCCCCTGATCATATCACACCGTCCTTCCATGTTCTCATGTCAGTCCCTGCACTGTGTCGGGCACCCTTCGTGCCGCCTCATCATAGGCCCCTGCCTTCCTCTGCGTCATGGCAATCTCCGGACTCTTGCGGGCATCGGGCATGTACCTGTCGATCAGCCTCTTCGTTTCGGCAATGTGCGACGGCGACGAGGCGCCGAACACCACGGACCGGACCTCTCGGAGTCCGGCGACATAGGCCACGGCCTCCTCCGGAGACACCCCGCCCGACGCGAGAATGGACATGGCCATCGGCCGGAACCGCCGTGTCCGTATCGTCTCTTCGTAGGAGCGCCGGTCGGGGTGCATCAGATACCCGATCTTGTTTATCGACGCGCATACGATTGGGTTCTCGATCCCACATTCGAGCAGGAAGTCGACGAGCCGCGGCATGTTCATCGTGTTGAAGGCCGGCTCAACATTGTATTGCTCTCGGATGAATGCCGCAAACTGCACGAACACCTCCTTGGCCCCCAGGCCAAGCAGCAGATCGGTCACGATATTCTGAAGAAAGACGGCACGCATGTTCAGCCCGCGGAACATCCTCAATTCACCATCCACCAGGAGTCTCATCACGTCGACCAGGTCACGATTCATGACCGTCCTGGCGCCACGAACAAGCGTCGTGACGGCCTGGCCCAACGTGCGGCCGGAGAACAGGAATTCGTTCAAGGCGCCGATCATCCCCTTGTCATTGACCGCGTTGGCGTACTTGTGTGCATACGGCAGTGACGGGTACAGACGGAGATCGGAGTACTTCGCCGGGTGGGCGCGAAAATGGTCGCAGATCTCCGCGACGCGATCGTGCGTGTTGAACATGAAAGCATGGATGCCGCACGCGTAGGCCGCATCGACTACCCGTAGAATCGTCCCGGTGTCTTTGAATCGTTCCGCCTGGGCCTGCGCCTTCTCCTCCGACATGTGATTGATGCCGAAGAACTGATTGTCTCCGAGAATGACCCTATCCATCCAGCACCTCCGTTGTCCCCTCGCTCCTGCGAATGCGGTCGATCACCATATCGGTCTGGAATGCGTGCTGAAACGTACACATCCGGTTGGGGTGTTTCTCAAGCACGCAGTCCACGAAGTACTCCAACTGCCGGGTGAACTCGTATCCCCGAAGATAGAATCCCACGGGCGCAAAACAGTCTGTCACGTACCGTTGATTCCATCCCTCTGTGAAGTCCTCGAAAGAGGGTCTCTCGCGGAAGAAGACGCGATAGGCGTGCAGGTCGGCAATGAGCTTGCCTTTCCTGCCCAGAACCTCAAAGTGATAGGCCGGCTTGCGATAGGATGGGTCGCTCCAATTGACGAGCAGATTGCCCCGTGTGCCGGACTTATAGAGGAACGTGGAGCTGATCGCGTCTTCGACGTCCGCCGAGTGAATCCTCTGAAGGACGGTGCCTACGACCGTGTCCGGCGGACCGATCAGGTAGTTGATCAGATCCACGCTGTGCGAGGCAAAATCGTGGAGGCACCCCCCGCCTTCACTCTTCTTGGAGCGCCAGCTCTGTTTCGCATCCCGGAGAATCGTCGGGCCGTTCGTTTCCATCTTGAAAACGAGCAATTCCCCGAGCACCCTGCTGTCCAGAAGCCTCTTGACCTGCATGAAGATATCGCTGAACCGCAGAACATACCCGACCTGATTCACCAATGCCTTGTCTCGCAACGACTGCAGTACATCCTGTGCCTGCCGTGGTTCCAGGGTAAAGGGTTTCTCGACGAACACGTGCAGTCCTTTGGCGATGGCGCGCATGGCCATGTCGGCATGGTATGCCGTAGGAGTCGTGACAACGACGAAATCCATAGGCACCTTGTCGAGCATCTGCTGCGGGTCCTTGAACGTCTCGACCCCCATGTACTTTGCCGTATTCCTCAGAACGAACCCCGAGGAATCGCACACCGCAACAAGCGCAACGTCGGGGTGAGAATTCAATATGGAAAAATGGGTCAGCCCCATCCGGCCAAATCCGATCACTCCACCTCTGAGCATAACCAGTCCTCCCAGCCGGCTCAAAAACGCCGGCTTTTTCTCTCCTCGATTGACCGCCGGGACTTCCTCTCCAACGGAGCCCGGCTCACGGAATGCCCCCGACGGACACTGGCGTTCCACTGTCCCCATTATCTTCGCATCGGAACCACTTCCCTCTGCCGTCCGATCTCCGCGGCGGCATCCACAGCCTCATAGAGGTCACTGAGTTGCCGACAGACAACGGCAGAACTGTGCTTCTGGCGCACTGTAAACAGCGCGTTGGCGGCAATGTCATTGGCGAGCCGATCATCGGTCATCAGGGACACAACGGCCTCGGCTATCTTCTCGACGTGTCCCGGTTGTACCAGGAGTCCGTTGCTCTGATGCACAATGACATCCGGTATTCCTCCCACGGCAGTCACAACACTTGGAGTCCCTGCGGCCATCGCCTCCAGCAACGCCATCGGCAGTCCCTCTCCGTGACTGGGCAGGCAGAAGACCCTCGCCCGGCGGAATGCGTCGTCTTTTGCGGCGCCGCTGACCCATCCCAGGAACTCCACGTGCTCCTGGACACCCAGTTGGCGTGCAAGCTGTCTGGCCGCTTCAATCTCCCCATGACCTGCGCAAATCAGCCGCGCCTGAGGGACAGCCGCGAGGATGCGCGGCATCGCGCCAAGCAGGTCATCATACCCCTTTCTCAGTTCCAGTTTGCCGGCGTAGAGAATCACAGCGCCTCTCTCTCCGGCAGGTGTCACGTCGACTTGAGGAGCCGGTCCCGGATTGGCAATCACCGCAACTGTGGCCTCGGGGGCCAGGTTCCGGACCACCGACGCCCATTGTTCGGACAATGCGATCACACGATCCGCGTGGCGAAACACCCACCGACTCACGACACTCAGCGGGAATCTCCGAAAATCCTCGGGATACGGAGCATGCAGATGAAGCACCGTCTTCCTGGCGGTCGCTTTGGCCATGAGAAAGAATACGGTCTTCCGGTAGAAGCTGGTGTTATGGGCCGCGTGAATGTGAACGATACGGCAGCGAGGAACAAGCCAGACCGCCATCCCAATCGACCTGAGGAACGAACCGATCTTGTAGACCGGCCCGCGGTCGCTGTACGTCTCGAGCCACCTGCAGGAGTACCTCTCCCAGATATCCTGCTTCTCATAGTCCCGAAGCACGGCTGTGATCCCGCCGCGCACAGCCCTGCCAGGACCAACGATAAGAACCTGGGGCGCCCTGTGATTCCCTTCGTTCTTCTTCATGCCCATTCCGTTGTGACGTGCGGGCCCGCCGGTCGAAGGCGGCCTGCTGTTCTTCACGCGCCGCCGGGCCTTGGTCGGCCCCGTCGGTTTCTGGAAACCTGCCGGCGAGCGCTTCTGCGGTTCTGTACTTGTGCCAATCCGGATTTGCCTGCCCGGCGAGCTCGGTGCCTGGAACGATCAGGTCGAAGCTACCTTTTTTGGATACGATCTTGGCCGGACTGCCGGCGACCGTCACGCCGGCAGGCACATCCCTATTGACCACCGAGTTGGCGCCAATGGCCACATTGTCGCCCACCGTGATGGCGCCGAATATCTTGGCCCCGGGCCCGATGTAAACATTGTCTCCCAGTCTGGGAGACTTGCCATTCAAGCCGCCAATACAGACGCCGGGATGGATGCGGCAATTCGCGCCCACGACCGCATGACGATTCACCACAATCGTTCCGACGTGAGACAGGCTCAGACCCGGGCCAAACACGTTGAGCGGTATGGTGAAGCCAAGCCTCTGTCGAAGGCGATGGAGACGATTCCAGTGGTAGAAGAACAGGAAACGGGACCCGACGGAGACAGACACATTGCGATAGAATTCCGTCAGCCGCAAGCACCTTTGAAACCGAAGAGTCGGATTCAGATACCAATCCTTCAGAGTCACGCGCTCGAAACCACAGGATCTGATGTCGGCCTGCCAGAAGAACGCCAGGGCCGCCCGATTGGTTATCATCGTTGGCACCTTACATTGAGACAGTGTAGTCCACGGAACCCATCGGGCCTTCCGGCGAGGAATACCCCGCCCAGAATCCCAAGGCGGCGTACGCAAGAGCAAGAGACGGATCGTACGATTCCCCGCCTTGCCCTAGGGAGAGGAGAAAGAACACGATCACGACCGACAACGCGCCCTGAAATGCCGGGTGTCGGAATGCCGACAGATAGCGCAGCAGACGGATGAGCTCTGCATACCACCACACCAGCGCCATCAAGCCGAACACGCCGAACGCGAAGGGAAAGTCCAGCCAGTCCGTATGGCTCTTGATCGCCATGCCATACTGCTTGAAAATCACGTCCCGAACACTTCCGACCCCCTCGCCTACAAACTGGCTGGCAACGTCTCGGCTCAAGAGATGATCCAGCGAGATGCGCCAGAAGATGTATCGTCCGGACCCGCTTCCTCCACGTGGATCCAGGTCGCCCATCCGTTTCAAGAAATCCGACCCGGCAGGCGTCCGCAGGCCGACAGCCGCCGACGCACACAGAATAAGGATCGCCATGACCGCTCGGGATCTGTAGATCCTCCGTCGGATGGGGTGCAGGTACCGTGCGAACACCACGAACAGAACAGCCGCCGCGGCGATCAGAGGGGTCCGTTGCATGGCAAGGAACAGAGAGCCAAGAGCTATCAGGACGCCTGCAAGCGCCCATCTGAAATCCGGAAAGTACCCGAGAAACACCGGCAACGTGGAAACGATCAGGGTCGCGGCAATCGATGCTCTCTCGATGATGCCGGCTGTGGCATAGCTGCTCTCGTATGCGGCCACCGTCTTGCCCGTAAAGAAGCCGATGAGTTGCGACGCCGTCATGAACGCCACAATCGCCCAGGCATTGACAATGAGCCATCGGTCACCGTGCAGGCCGGTCTGTGCCAGGTGGAATGCAGACGCGAAGACCAGCGCCATGAAGACCAGCCTCGCAGCAAAGGTGATGTGTTCATAGGGGTAAGGTCCCAGCGCACACGTCAAGCCGGCATATACGGCCAACACCAACTGGGGGCGGATCACCGGAAGCCCCAGCAGGCGAAGGTTGCCCGACAGAAACAGCGAGCAGAACATCAACAGGCAAAGCATCCCGCGAATCGGCTGTGCAACGCTGAAGCTGCCGTCTCGGACATAGGCAGATTGCGTCAGAGAGTACAAAACGGAAATCAGCGGTCCGGTGACGATGGCCAGCGTACACGGAGCAACGGTCCATACCCACCACCAGACCCAGACCTTCCAACTGACGGCTATCGTTTGAGAATTCATACCACCTGACCCCAGCCACCCACGACCCCGCACCATCGCGCCGGGCGTCTCATGCCCAAGGACGGATAGGCGCGAGACTCCGATCCAGAGCGATTCAGAGGGAGCGAGGTCGCCTCTGTCACCTTCCCAATACCATCAGGCTGCAACCACCGAGAATTCGGACCGCAAGGTCCTCATGGATACGGAAGAGCAGCTTCCTGGGTATTCTGGCGATCCGGCTCTTGATCGACGGGGCCGGCCGCTCCACGCCAAAAGGCGTATAGAAGTAATCAAGAACCTCGTAGCCCACACTCTTCAACATCCGTAGCGCGGTCTCCTTCGTGAAGTAGTGAATGTGTCCCACCAGCTCCCAGCTCTCCACGAGTTTTCCGCGGCGAAGCACCGACTGTGCCGACACCTCCAGCGGAATGTGCAGGATCTTATACCGGCTTCTCCGCTTCAGCCGCCTCAGGAAGCCGAAATAGTCTTCCATATGTTCGATCACGTCAATCAGCAGGATGAGATCATAGACGCGTCCCTCATCCTGCACGACGTCTCCGAGGATATAGCTCAGTCTCTCATTGGCTCTGCCCTGACATAGCGCATACGCCTGAGGAGAGATCTCATATCCCCAAAACCGACACTCTCTCGCCATCTGCCGTTGCAGATGCGCCAGTATCTCGCCCGCCCCACATCCCACCTCACAGATGGTCTCCGGCATGACACCATTCCGCTGCATGATGCGCACGATGTTCTGCGCCTTCCACAGCGAGTCCTCCGTGTGCCAGGTCGGATTCTTCTCGAGGTATTCCCCTTGTGTGTATATCTCCTGGGGCGTACTCGCCGCCGGACGCACCGCTGCGCATCCTCCCTGCGTCCGCCGCTTCCGTATCCTGTGGTCAAGCACGTTCCGGTCCTTATGGCAATGCACCTATGGGCGGTCCTGTCGTTGGCCCAGTTCGATTCGGACTTCGCCTCCATCGGGCACCGCATCGTACTGGACGACCCCGCCCGATTCGTCCCACAGAAGTTGGTACGCAATCGCCATCTGGCTCTGGCTGATCGCTCGGACCGCGTATTCATCAATCCTCGTTCGGAGGGTCAATGGCACGATGTAAGGATACCCCAGGTCCACCCGGACGTAGATGCTGATGGTGTTCGTTTCGGCATCGTATCTCTCCGTAATCACGGCCACATGCCGTTCCCGGATGTAGCTGGCGATGTGTCCGAACGTGTCGACCCACAGCTCTCCCGCATCGCGACAGCCCGCGACATACTCCACGAAGGCCGAGAACTCCTCTACGGTGGGCTCCGCCTCGTGGCTCTCCTGCCCCACCTGGTGAAGCACGCCCACGGCCCATGTCCCGGTAGCGATCGCCAGATCCACACACTCATAGTGGTTCTCGCCGCGTGAGGACCACCGCAGGTCCAGCGGATTCAACTCCTCCCAGGAGCTGGAATTCGTCACCATGGGATAGCCGCCCCTGGCGAATTCCACGTACTGCCCCACGATGGTCCGGACCCTTTCGTCGGTTTGCGAGAACGGGTACGCAAAACTGACGGGGTAGATGCCGAAGTAGTTGAAAAACTCGCGATCGCGTGACATCTGCGCATGCACGTCTGTATCATTCAGGTCAACCAGGGCCCAGTGATCGTAGGAATGGGAACCTATTTCGTGTCCCGCAGCCGCAATGTCAAGCATCTGCGGGACATGAATATGCTTGCTCTGATTCGAACAGTACCATGCGGCGACAGAACCCCCATTCAGGAAGAAGGTGGCTTTGATGTCACGTTCGTTGAGGATTGGGACGGCGTACTGCCATTGCCCTGGCATACCGCTCTCGAAGGCAAAGGAATAAGCTCCGGTCGCCCCACCCCGCCACTCGGTGGCGTAGGTATCACCCAATTCCCCTTCGGCGCATGCCGCCACAGTCAAGAGAACAAGCGACACGAGCAGCAGCAGTTCGTGCAGGCGTTTGATGGGTATCCCTTTCTGATGCAGTTCTGTCAGCTCATTCAAGCGGACGACCATTTGTTCTCTGACACATCCATCACACAGGGTCGTCTTGGCGCAGACGACATTCGCGACCGTATTGCCATGGCACGTCGCCGCGGCTACGGCGACAACTCCTTCAGCTCGATCCGGACTTCCCCTCCGTCCGGCACGGCATCGTACTGGACAACCGTGCCGGATTCATCGGTCAGAAGTTCATACGCGATCGGCATTTCGCTTTGGCTGATCGCCATCACGTCGTAGGCCTGAATCCTCGTTCGGAGAGTCAATGGCACGATGTAAGGATAGCCCAGGCCCACCTTGACATAGATCCGGACGGCGTTCGCGCCGGCATCGTATTTCTTCGTCAGGGCCGCCACGTGTCGTTCCCGGATGTAGCTCGCAACATGCCCAAACGTGTCGACCCACAACTCTCCTGCATCGCGACAGGCGGCAACATACTCCACGAAGGCGCTGAACTCTTCCACCATGGGCTCATGCTCGTGGCTCTCCTGCCCGATCTGATGAAACACGCCGATCGCCCACGTCTGTGTGGCAATCGCCAGATTCACGCACTCATAGTGATTGTCGGCTCGTGAGGACCACCGCAGGTCCAGCGGATTCAACTCATCCCACGAGCTCGAATTGTTTGCCATCGGGTAGCCGCCTCTGGCGAATTCCACATACTGCCCCACGACGGCCTGCACTCTCTCATCGGTGGCGGCAAACGGATAGGCAAAGCTATAGGGCCACAGCCCGTAGCTGCGGAAGAAGTCCAGATCGAGCTGCATCTGTGCGTGTATGTCGGCCTCGCCGAGCGTGCGAAGATTCGGATGATTGTAGGTGTGGGACGCGATCTCATGTCCGGCGGCAGCAACGCCCAGCATCTGCGGCACGTGAATATGCATGCGTTGCCCCACAGAATACCATGCCGCAACGGAAGCCCCGTTCAAGAAGAACGTGCCTTTGATGTGGCTCTTGTTAAGAATCGGGACGGCATGCTGCCATTGCCCTCCCATACCATCATCGAACGTGAAGCAATAGGATCCGGCTGCACCTCCCTGCCATTCGGTGATCCAAGTGTCCCCCACCGCTCCGCTCACGCCCTGTATGGGCAGCAAGCCGAGCACGAGCATGGCTGTGACAATCACCATTCGCAGATCCCCGGCTTCCGCACCGTTTGACCGCCGTCTTCTCACACGGCACACACGATGAGTTCGTCCTTTCATCTGTCCACCTCATGCCATGACAGTCGTTGGGCACAGGACCTGCCGACGGCGGACCTCAGTTGCAGCACGCGTTGCACACACGCCAGCCTGATTTCAGAGAGCAGACGCAACACGACAGGGGGAACCATGTTCAACAGACCGAGTTTGAGAAACAACATGTCGACGCCAAATCTCCTTCGATAGAGCTGCAACCTCAGCATGGCGATGTCGCGCGCCCCACGGGCAAACACATACTCGATATCTCGTTTCAGTTGATAGGACAGATGCTTGTGCGCCTTCTCTCTGACAACCGGATCCATGTGCACCTCTTTCGCGACCTGTAGAAAGGACATGTAGAGAGGAGAGGCTCTCTTGGACGTCGAGAACGGCAATGCCGGATCCGGCGGATAGTAATGGTATAGCGCGCAGATCCTCGGCGAACACGCCAACGGGTAGTACAGCCCGATCCGAAACCACATGTCCAGATCTTCGCCCAATCGGTAGCCCACGCGAAAGGTCCCGGCTCGGTCGAAGACACGACGCCGAACCGCCGTGCTTGATGCCGAGCATATTTCGACCCCTCTCCGAGTCAAATCAAAATAGCATCCACACTGCACACCGTCTCCCCCAATGGTGATGTCGCGGCAGACGTCTCCCTGCCCCTTGACCAGTCGATATCCGGTGGCATACGCCCCTGCCTCAGGATAGCGGCGTGCCATCTCGACAATCGTTTCAAGGAACGGGGGCAGCCATTCATCATCCGCGTCAAGAAACGCCACCAGTTCCGACCGGGCTTCGCGAATGCCTCGATTCCTCGCGGCGGACACTCCGGCATTCGGCTGGTCAACCATGCGGACTCGGTCGTCTCGCATCTGCCTCACAATCTCCGGACCGTCATCCGTAGAGCCATCATTGACGACGATCACTTCATAGTCCGTGCGGCTCTGCGCGAGGACGGAGTCGATGGCCCGCTTCACATACTTCTCTTTATTGTAGAGAGGTATGACCACCGCGATATAAGGAGTGCGCTCAGCCACGGTGGTTCTCGATCGATTCCTTCAGTTTCGCGCCCGCCGCGAAAGCAGACGTGCGAATATGCGTCATCGTGTCACGCAGGGCGTGTCGAATCTCGTCGGCCTCGGCGAGAACTCTCTCGACTCGGGACATTATGGCTTCGGTCGAGAACTCTTCCGGCCGGACGACATAGGCTGTATGCCCGAAAAGCTCCTCATTGATGCCAAACGCTTTCACGCTGTACGCAAGAGACACCGTGGGTACACCGCTTGAGAATCCGGCAATCGTCGCGTGCGTCCTGGCAGCGATGAGGCATGAGAGCTTCGCGATCACCCATTTCGTTTCCGCGGCGTCGAACGTATCCGGCAACAGATAGGCACGCGCATGAGTTTTCGAGCCAAGCTTCTCATGAATCCCCCTCAGAAGCTCGTAGTCGTTACTGTGCGGAGAGGTCACATGGGACAGAAGCACCACCGGACGGCGGAACCTCGCGTGCATGGCCTCGATCAGAGACGTCGCTACGTCTGTCAGCGCCGCCGGCCGGCCAATCCCAATGTACGAGGACATCAGGGGGCTGAGATTGAAGCCTATGGCATCCTCGGGGACCTCAAAGCCGATCTCGTCGGAGGGGACGGCTTTCGCCTCCATAAGGAAGGCCGGATCACACATCAGATGCACGTTGCCGCAGATTCCATGCTTCAAGAGATACGCATAGGACCTCTTCTCTCTGACGAACACGGCAGTCACGTCATGCTGGAGATGTTCGTGGATGAGACGCGCGAACTCGGGGACCCTCTCGAACGGACCGATCGAAGCCCCCCAGATGACCAGCGGTTTGTCGCGCGCCAGAATGTATCTGTCAAGATTCACGAACTTCCATGGAACGCCGTAGTCCAACGTATAGTTGTCGCCGCCGATCGACAGGGCTGCTTTGGATTGCAGAAGTCCGTCACGAAGATGGCGGAAACGCATGTGCTGCGCCAAGGATGGACAGAATCGCTCCGCTGCCTTTACCGCGGCCCATCGGGGCGTCAGCCTGCGTATGGTCGGCAACGGTCGATGGACCACATCCGGGTCAGATTCTGCCGGAATCCACGGGGGCTCGATGACGTCGAAGTTCGCGTTGATAAACCGGCACTCGCCAAAGACGTGTCGCAGGATCTGGACCGTGCCGCGGAGAATCGCCTCGCATCCGCGATTGAGACAGGAGGCATTTCCAACCAGAAGGAAAGTGTCTCGATGCGCCGTGGACACCCCGGAGAACCGGGCACCCGCAGGCTGCGGCTGGATCGCCGCTCGATCCGCTCGCGCCTCACATTCGCCGGACTCCTCCGCGACAACCGCTCCGCATCGTCCCGGGCAGTGATTCCCCTCTGCGGCGTGTAGCATCGGGGGCGCGCCTTGCACCGTGTCGGCGAGCCGGCGCGGTCGGCACAACGGACCACCACGCCGCCACAGGCCCGCATTCCAGAGACAGTTCACACCTTCCATCTCACGTCCTTTTGTACGGCCCGGGCCGGATCACCCAACACCAGGCTGTTCGGTTTCACATCCTTCGCCACCCATGCCCCGGCGCCGATGATCGCCCCGTCGCCTATCGTCACCCCTTTCATGATCATCGCGCCCTGCCCGATCCACACGTGGTTTCCGATCGTCACTGGAGCCGTCCTTTGATACCCCTCAGTCAGAATCTCATGCCCCCCATCGTTGTCTCGGATGACCACGTCACGCGCGATGATAACGTCATTGCCGATGGTGATGCGGTCCATGCAGATGATCTGCACGCCCTGGTTCATCGTAGCGTGACCGGCGAAAGTCAGTGTGCCGCCATCAAACACGTGGATCTCCGTTCCATAATAGACTACGACGCTGCCTCCTTCGATTCGGACAGCGCCGTTTCCCTCCACGGCCATCCTCGTTTCCATCCGGGACCCGCGTATCCGCTTGTAGCCGATCAGCATCGTGCCTTGCACGGTGATGCTCGCTCGTCTGTCGATATGCATGACCACGTATCGGCCAGGAAATATGAGCCACCCCTTGCGAGCCTTGCATCGAGTGTTTCGCCTCCCCATGTTCACCCAGAGACACTGCACATAGGGCTTCGGATGGGTTCCCATCTGACGCATCATGTGGCGAACAGACCCCAGCCTCTTCTTGATCTTCACGAGCGTTGTCTCCTGCAGAGGATAGTACTTCTTCGCCACGTCGTCAAAAGGAAGCTCCTCCAGATCCTTGTAGTACTGGCAGCGATCGACGGCCGGCCAGGCAACCGCGGACGTCAACGCCGGATTCTGCGACATCGCGTCGGACAACGTCACTTGCTTTGACACGATCCTGTCGTTGATCGCCCCGAAATACGCGATTCCCCGGGGCGTATTGAGCAGGACGACCGATGTCCCCATGTTGTCGTCCATGGCCCTGTCCACCTTCTCAACGCCCCAGAAGTCACCGAGGGTGATATCGCTGATGCGCGGCACCCCTTTGTACCTGCATTCGTAGCAAGCCGGGCGACAATGGCAGTGGGCCACGATATACCCGCGGACAAAATCGTCTTCACGCCCGTTGCGCAAGTATGTCTTCCCATTGGAAAATACGACCTTGTGAGCCAGACTCCGCCAGCCCATGTCCTTGTTCTTGGACTGCACGGAGACCACCTTGGCTCCATATCGTCGTTCGAGCGACTCCACGTACTTGCGGAATACCTTCGGCGAATTGATCCCCAGGCAGATGAAGTCCACCGTGACAAGCTTCTCGTATGCTTTGCCAAGGTACAGACGCAGGCCCGCCATCTGACAGGGCGTCCCACACACCAGCACCCACTCGCCTGCCAGGAGGATCTCCTCTACCCGCCGGAACAGGCCTGCCGTATCACTCTGCAAGTACTTCGACCCGCGAATGCGCCGCAGATCCTCACGATCGTTCGTGATGATGTGCCTCGCGGCAAACTCCTCGGTATACACCGCTCCCCCCACGTACCCCCCTCTGTCGTACATCTCATTGGCGAGTGCGGAAAACAACCCGCCGGAAGTGCTCTCCCTGCGAAGCTCACAATCCCTGTGATACGCTGCGTAGACCAGCGGCTCATCGCTTTGACCCTGTTTGAGATCCTCGACGTGCCGGTGCGGGCAGGTTCGTTCACACAGGCCGCAATGGGTGCAGAGACCCCCATCCACCTGCGGATACCAGAACCCTTCACCATCGGTCTTCACTTTTATGGCGTTGCTGCGACAGATATCTACGCACGCGCAGCAGCCGACACACTCTTGTTTTCTCTCTATGGAGATCATGCTTGCTGCTGTTCTACTCTGCCACGCTCGGCAGGAGGAAAACGCCGCTGCCTCTCTCATGTCCTACTTGCGCAGTATGCAATCGACCATTTCTCCCACATTCTTCCACAACAGGATCTCTTCCGAGGTGAACTTGATGTCGAAGTGCTTCTCCACAGCCACCACCAACTGAATATGGGCCAGGGAATCCCATCCCTTCACATCTGCCGGCACGGTGGCCTCCGACAAACCAACAGGACCCTCATCAATAATGTCTTCCAGTATCCCATTCACCTGCTCTATCACGCTTTGTCTGTCCACATGGGCTCCTCGTATTCTCATGTACCAGCTCTGGCCGGCTTCTTCACGCATGGCGGCGCCCGTTACGGCGTGGCCGCCGCGTTCCTTTTGCGTCTGGACAGGATCGCGGCGCCGAGGGCACCTACAAACTGCGGCTGCGGCGGGACCCGGACCTCCCGTCTCAACGCTCCGGACAATTCGTCGATCACCCCGATGTTCAGCGCAAGGCCTCCGACGAAACCGACAGGCCCATCCACAGGCGCATTGACCTGAGACAACAAGCCGCGCACCTGCGACGCGATGGTTCGATGCAACGCCCGGATGATGTCTTCCTTCTTCTCGCCTCTGGCAATGCACGAGATGACTTCGGATTCCGCAAACACCGTGCAGGTCGCAGACAGCTTCAGGGCCTTGCGGGATTCTCGTGACAAGGGCCCCAGCTGCTCCACGGGAACATGCAGCGACGCCGATGTCACTTCCAGAAACCTGCCGGTTCCCGCCGCGCACTTGTGATTCATCATGAAGTCCAGGACATTGCCCGTGTCGTCGATCGAGACGACCTTGCTGTCCTGCCCGCCGATGTCAATCACACACCGAATCGCAGCATCGAGCCTGTGGGCGCCGACGGCCAGCGCCGTGATTTCCGTGATGACGTCGTCGCAGAACGTGACCTGCTTTCGGCCATAGCCGGTGGCCACAATCCGCTCGATCTGGTTTCGGCGAATCTGACATCGCTCCAGCAGATCGTCGAAGCATGCTCGACAGGATCCATCGATGTCGGCCCCTCGCGAAACGACACCGCGAAACACGACGGCCTCGGCGGCGTCAACCAATGCCAGCTTGATGTAGGAGGACCCCGCATCGATTCCCAGGTAGTAGTCCATCACCGAAGCCTCAAGGCATCACGAAACGACTCGATACGTAACGTGATCTGTTCCTCGGAATAGAAGCCTGGATTGGCCATATCCGATTCGACAGTCACGGACGGGATCGTCAATTCATACAGCGCTTTTCGCAAGGGATGGACATCCGCCAGGGCACGGCGGCAACTCCGGTTCACATGGCAGATGACCCCATCGATGGAGTACGCGGCCACCAGATCCGCCACCTCGTCCACCTTCCGCTGAATCGACCGGTTCAGATACGTATCACTGTACACAGCCGCCAATGCTTCCATATCTGTGCCGTCGTCCGGATACTCCAGGGACCACCACAGCGTGTAATCATTCAACACGAGTTGGAACCCCTCATCGAAACCGCGAGGGAACTTCTTTGGCAGGAACCACATCGGGTACCCGTGCCACAACACGCGGACGGCATCGGCAGGCCCCTCCCCGGCCTTCTGAGACAGCTCGCCGACCAGAGCCTCGTAGTAATCGCGCGCCTGTTGCGTCCCTTTGGCCACCACGATCGGAAACAGCGCATCGACAAGCTTGTGGGCTTCCAACCGGGCCGGTTTTGTCTTGTTGACCTCGTGCACCTTCTTCCACAGACGGCACGTCTCTCTGCTCCGTTCGACCTGTTCGTGAAGAACCGAAGCGTTCAACTCTCTTCCGGTAAGGCTTCCGACAAACTCGACCAGGGCCTCGTACTGCCGTGTGATGTACTCGGCCAGCGCCGGGCGGCCGTCTACCGGCGCTGGGTAGTCAAGGACAAACAGAGGGACGTTCTTCTTCTGGGCCAGCAGCCTGAACCAACACATCAATGTCCCGCACTGATTGTTCGTAGCGATCAGCATGTCCGGCTGGGGCAAGCCACGAAGAGGGAGCTTCGCGCAATGCTCGGCGCCGAACGACAAGAGCGAATACGAGCAAAGGTCCTGGGCAAAGGCCTCCGCACCGGATGCCTGGATGATGTCGGTGTTTTGCTTCGACGCGGCACACACAACCGCGTAACTTTCCGGATAGACGCACACCACGCCCATGGCCCTGAGAATCTCCACCGGAGTAAACGCCGTGATATAGGCGATGGGCCTGCCCTCTTCTTCGGCCTGCGCCGCCGAGTGGTAGTACTCCGTGAACACCTTCACCAGAATGGAATGGCTCGATTCCAGGTCAGCCCTCGTCCAGCATTTCGAGAAACGACTCGATTCGCAACAGGTCGCGTTCACTGACGGCCGCCCTGTCGTGTTCGACCTCCAGCATCAGGGCATGGACCTTCATCTCCCGTAAGACCTCGCGCTTGGCAAGATAGTTGTGAACGTGGGGATCACAGAACTTCTGGTGGATGAAGACGACGCCGTCCGGACCGAGACGCCGTATCCTCTCACGAAAGAGCCCCTCATGGTCATAGATGCTGCTGTTCATCGTAGGACTGGAGCCCGAGTGAAGGTACCGCCGCGCCAGATTCTCATAGAGATCGCCGTCCAGATCGACGTCGAGCTCGAAGTATCTGGAGCCGTTCGTGACATCATCGGCTACAATAGACGCCCCACACCCTTCGATCGTTTCCAGGAGCTCCAGATGATCCACAAGCGGGCCCACCACCATGATCCTCTTGCCGCCTTCGCGTCCCACGGAAGCATCGCATTGGCTTTCGGCCGCAATCTGACGGAGCATCCGGTTGTACTCATCCCGGTCCATAATCATCGCCGCCGTGACCAGCGCGATTCTGTCGGACCCCTTGAGAAAGGGCGCTTCGCCATCGGATTCGGCATACAACTGTCTGAGCATCTGACGGGTTTGATTGTAGCGACGGATCTGATCGGCCAGCCCGGAATCGGTGTAGCGCACACCCGACTGGCTCCGTAGAGTGTCGGCCAACACCTCGATCTGCCGGGCGAAGTAACGAACCGAGTGGTCGTCCGCCCGGATCGGGTGTAACAGAACATGAACCGGCGGTTGCGCCGGGCTCGTCTCCCACATCTGCTGCAATACCCTCAAGGAGTCGCAGGAGTTCGGGAAGATCACGTGGCGCAAGAAGGAAAACGCACCGGACCCCGCCGCCGCGAACATATCGCGGGCAAACGCGCACACCGGGCTGTACAGGGACTGGCCATGGGGGCGTGACGTTTCGTAGCGACCGATGATTCTCAATGGGTGAAAACCCGCCGCCGCAACGATCTCCTCCGGGACGTAGTTCGACAGGTACCCGGATATGCCTCGCGTCCTGCTCTGGACGTCGCGCAAATACGTGGCTCGACAGTCCGGCTGCGATACCAGGCACTTGCACCTTTTGAGAATCTCGGCGGTCTGCATCTCTGTGTTTCGGCT
>CAZNSM010000080.1:0-3740 GCA_964575615.1 uncultured Pirellulales bacterium
GCTCGACGATCGACCGCGTGACAAAGGCGCTCGACGATCCGGACGAGGGCGTGAAACCTCGTTCGCAGGCGGGCGCCAAGTCGTTTGACGTTGCTCTGGCGGCATCGGAAAAGAAGACCGTCGCCGAGTTCGAAGGCTCGCAGGCAATCGAGCAACTGACGATCAAGCTGAAGGCGGTCGACATCGACAAGGCCCTCCGCCAGACGGTCCTTCAAGTGACGTGCGACGGCTATCCATGGCCGCAGGTACAGTCTCCCGTGGGCGATTTCTTCGGCGCTGCGCCGGGCATCAATCCGTATCAGTCGCTGCCCTTTACGGTGCGGCCCGATGGGACGATGGTCTGTCGATTCGTGATGCCCTTCGAGCGATCTTGCAGGGTCGAGCTGGTCAACCAGGGCGAGCAGCGCTTCGAAGCGAGCGGCGCCGTGGCCGCCATGCCATGGACCTGGGGTGAGCGATCCATGCACTTTCGCGCGCGGTGGCGCGTCGATCACGACCTGATCGCGTCGAATCGCGACGTGCAGGACCTGCCTTTCCTGCTGGCGCAGGGCAAGGGCGTCTACGTGGGAACGGGCGTCTATCTGCTGAACCCCGCCGAGGTGCCGACGCCCTACGGCAACTGGTGGGGCGAGGGCGATGAGAAGGTGTTCGTGGATGGCGAGGCTCGGCCATCGATCTTCGGAACCGGTTCCGAGGATTATTTCAACTACTCATGGTCGTCGCCGGATATCTTTTTGTATCCGTACTGCGGCCAGCCCCGCAACGACGGTCCGGGCAACCGTGGCTTCGTCACGAACTATCGCTGGCACATTCTCGATGCGATCCCGTTCCGTCAGAACATCCGGTTCTACATGGAGCTGTTCAGCCACGAGCGGACGCCGGGCATGTCGTACGCGCGCATCGGATATCACTATGCCCGTCCCGGCGTGACTGACGATCATCTGGCGATCATGCCGGCGGATCTGCGGGCGCCGGTCCTTCCCGAGGGCTGGCAGCCGGCGGCTCGAATGGGAGCGGCCAACTCGGTGTTCTTCACCAGTGAAGAGTGCCTGACCGACAAACAGAACACGCGTCTGGACAGTGGAGCGCTCTGGGCGGGCGGCAAGCTGCTGGTCTGGACCCCGAAGAACAAGGGCGAGCGCAAGAGCTTCAAGATCGCCATTGACGACGCAGGCAAGAAACAGATCAACGTTGCGTTCGCCCTGACGCCGCGGTCGGGGAAGATCGCGTTCTATCTCGACGATCAACCGCTGAAACTGGCGAATCGTTCCGACACCGCTGACCTGTATCGCCCCTATCGCACGCTGCTGCGCCGAAATGAACTGATGCCCGGCGAACTGACCGCGGGCGAGCACACTCTGACGCTCGAATGGAAGGACGCAGGGGAAGATGTCACGCAGCCGGAGGTCGGAATCGACTTCTTCTGGGTCCAGCGGCAGTAGCCCGCTTGGAAAGGAGATTCGTGAAGGCGATGCCAACACGACGCATGTTCCTGAAGACGGCCGCAGCCGGCGCGGCGATCGCGACAGCGGGTAGCAGCGGCAAGCAGGGCTTGCCGATGGTCTCAGCAGACACGCCATCCCCAAGTCCTGCGGACTTGAGGCTGCCACCCGTCGCTCCGCAACGGCGCCCCGTTCCGATGATCCACGCCACGGACCTGTTCCGCCCTCACTGCGACCCGGACGACCATTGGGACCTCGCCAGCGTCTTTGCGCTGGCGTACACCGGGCAGGTCGACCTCAAAGGCGTTTTGATTGACTTCGAGCCGCACTCTGCGAAAGATCACAATCCGGATGTGATGGCCGGCGCGCAGATGAACTACATCACGGGACTGCACGTGCCCGTCTCGGTGGGCACGCCTTGCCCGATGCGCTCTCGCAATGACAGCCAACCCGATGCGAGCGCGAGCGACCATGTCGGAATCAACATGGTCCTGGACATTCTACGCCGCTCGCCCGAACCGGTCGTCATCAACGTGATCGGCTCCTGCCGTGACATCGCCGTCGCGGGCAAGAAGGCGCCGCAGCTCTTCGCGGACAAGTGCGCGGCCATCTATCTGAATGCCGGCACGGGTTCGCCCGACAAAGAGAAGGCGGCGAAGCTCGAATACAACGTGAGTCTGGCGCCGCTCAGCTACGCGGCGATCTTCGATCTGCCCTGTCCGATCTATTGGATGCCGTGTTTCGAGCAGATGGAATCGGGCCGGCCGATCATGGAGTACGGCACGCACTATTCGTTTCGCCAGGGCGACATCCTGCCGCACCTGTCGAGCCGGGTGCAGAATTTCTTCCTTTATATGCTCGCGAGAAAGACCGACCACAACTGGCTTCGCTCGCTTCTCGGACCCGTCGATCCGCAACTGCTCGACACCTTCGGCGCGCAGGAGCGGCACATGTGGTGCACGGGCGGGTTCCTGCACGCGGCTGGACAGAATCCAACCGGCGACGCGACGAATCAGCCAGTGTTCTCGTTCGATCCAATCAGAGTGACTTGCTCCGACGAAGGCGTCACGGAGTGGACGCACGATCCGAAGGCCAGGGACCGCTACATCTTCCATGTGCGCGACCTGGACCGCTATCAGGCCGCCATGACCGGGGCCTTGAAGTCGCTCCTTCTGAAACTCCCATGACGCTCCACGCGATTCGCGGAGGTTCTCATGGTCCGCATGTTGGCGTTTTCGATCTGGAGTGCCGTCGCTGTCATGACGGCGCAGGGCGGCGGCGCGATGTATGTGCTCGATGCGGATGCGTTCCGCCATCACGTCGATTTCTTCAACGGCATGGAGCCGGAGAACATCGTCAATCACGTCCCGAACAGCGAGGCGTGGACCTGGATGGTCCGCAACGTTCCCTTCTTCGAATGCCCCGACAAGGACTTCGAGCAGATCTACTATTTCCGCTGGTGGACGTTTCGCAAGCACCTCAAACAGACGCCGGATGGGTTTGTCTTCACCGAGTTTCTCGACCAGGTCGGCCACGCCGGCAAGCACAACACGATCAGTTGCGCTCTGGGCCACCACCTTCGCGAAGGGCGATGGCTGCGCGACCGGCGGTACATCGACGAGTACGCACGGTTCTGGTACACGGGCCATGAGGGCGGTTTGCAGCCGCATGTTCATCAGTACAGCAACTGGGCCACGTGGGCGTTGTACGAGCGGTACCTCGTCGACCTGGACAAGGCCTTTGTCGTGGGTCTGCTCGACGCCTTCGTCCGCGACTGCCGGGCGTGGGAGAACCAGCGGGGTCTGGAGAACGGACTGTTCTGGCAATACGATGTGCGGGACGGGATGGAGGAATCGATCAGCGGATCACGCCGCGACAGGAACGCCAGACCTCCGCTGAACAGCTATATGTACGCGAACATGGTCGCCATCTCGAAGGTTGCGGCCTTGGCGGGCGAGGGCGCAATCGCCAAAGAATATGCCGAGAAAGCCGCCAGGCTCAAAACGCTCATCCACGAGTTGCTGTGGGACGAGCGGGCGGAGTTCTTCAAGGTCCGCCATCCCGACGGCGCGCTGGCCGATGTGCGCGAAGAGATCGGGTTCATTCCCTGGTATTTCGACCTGCCCGAGCCGGGCTGCGAAGGAGCGTGGCGGCAGCTCACCGACCCCCAGGGCTTCAAGGCGCCGATGGGGATCACCACCGCCGAGCGCAGGCATCCCGCGTTTCGCAGTCACGGCGTCGGAACGTGCGAGTGGGACGGCGCGGTCTGGCCCTTTGCGACGAGCCAGACGCTCGTGG
>CAZNSM010000080.1:3840-8363 GCA_964575615.1 uncultured Pirellulales bacterium
CACGGGCGAACGCTCACCATTCTCTGGGATCGAGCGGGCTCGAAGTACGGCAAAGGCAAAGGACTCCGCGTTCTCGCCGACGGCCGCCAGATTGCAGCATCGCCCGAGCTTCCCCCCGTCGCCGGCCGGCTACCCTGATTGCTGCCTGCGCTATTTCTGCTTCGGCGGGTAGAACGCCTCGCGGTGGCGGTTTGCGTACTGCCGGAGCCTCGCGGCGACATCGGGGTGCTTGTCGAGCACGTTGGCGGTCTCGTGCGGATCGTTTTCCATGTCGAACAGGGAAAGCCCGATGTCCTCCTGGCGGTACTTGCCGGCAGCGCCGTCGCGGCCGGGCGTCACCAGGGTGCGATACTTGTGCGGCAGGTGAAGCTTCCAGCGGCCGTCGCCGCTGATGACGCCTTCGAAGGTCTCGCCCGTCGAGAAGGGATAGTAATCATGCGGGTTCGTCGCGCCGGGTTTGCCGGCGATCAGGTCCCAGACGTTCCGGCCGTCGACAGGATTAGCGGGCGGCTCGGCTCCGGCCAGATGCGCCACCGTCGGCAGGATGTCGATCGAGCAGAAGGCCCTCTTTGAGACTGTGCCCGCCTCGATCCGCCCGGGGAACTTCATGATGCACGCGCTGCGCGTCCCGCCGTCGAAGCTGGTGCCCTTGGCCTCGCGGAAGGGTGTCTTGCCGGCGTGGTTGCCGTATGATATCCATGGACCGTTGTCCGAGGTAAAGATTACGAACGTGTTGTCTTCGAGTCCGTTGGCCTTGAGCGCCTGCATGATCTGTCCGACCGACCAGTCGAGTTCCATCATCACGTCGCCGTAGAGGCCCACGCCGGACTTGCCTTTGAACTTGTCGCTGCAGAACAGCGGCACGTGCGGCATCGCGTGCGGGACGTATAAAAGGAACGGCTCATCCTTGTGGCGGCCGATGAAGTCCACCGCGTGCTCGGTGTACCACGTCGTGAGCATCGGCTGATGCTCCTTCGTGACGCGCTCGATCGTGACCTTGCCGTTCTCCCAGAATTGCAGGGGATGCCGGCCCCAGTATTCCGGGTTCTCGGGGTGGAATTCCCACATGTCGTTGGAGTACATCAGCCCGCACGACTCGTCGAACCCTCGGGCCGGCGGCCGCGTCTCGGGCTGGTCGCCGATGTGCCACTTGCCAAACACGGCGGTCGCGTAACCTCGCTTCTTGAGCACCTCGCCCAGCGTGGCGAATTCCGGGTCGAGCCCTCTGGCCCCCGGCCCGTGCGCCCCGAAGACTTTGGTCCGCCCCGGATAGCAGCCGGATAGCAGCGCCGCCCGCGAGGCCGAGCACACTGCCTGGGGCACGTAGAAATTCCGATAGCAGCAACCCTCTTTCGCCAATCGCTCGACGTTGGGCGTCGGGTAGTCCTGCGCGGCAAACGGCCGGAAATCCGCCCATCCTGAGTCATCGAGGAAGACAATGACGAAGTTCGGCCCGCCTGTGGCGGACTCCCGCCCCTTGCCCATGCCGGGCCACCCCATCGTCGCGACGGACAGTGCCGCCGCCTTCAAGAACGTTCGTCGTGTGGGCATCGTCGGCATCTATCGTATCTCCCCTTGCCAAACGGCTGGGCATCAACAGGCTGATTATGCATGGGATCCGACGCGATTTCAAGTTTTCCAGTTGAACGCCGCATAAGGCCCGTCGAGCAGGGCGCTTACGCCCCCGGCGGTTGCTCCAGGACAGACAAGAGGTTCTCCGGGGTCAGTAGATTGACATCCGCAGGACGTTCAAGGAAGGGCTTGACGTCATCGACCACTTGCTGCCACTGGAGGGTTTCGATGCGCCGGCGGATGAGGCGGCGCCAGTTCTCCGGGGTGACTTCAGGCTCCTCCCGACCCGTCTGCGCCAGGGCGTTGTGGAGCAGCTCGAAGTTCGGGGCAGGCCAGGTCCGGTCCGACAGATACCAGATCAGATCGTAGATGTCACGACCCTTGGTGTAGGGACGCGCCAGGATCGCGTGCAGCTTGCCCGCCAGCAGCGACCCCTTGTCGTAGTGCCGCAGGTTGAGGATGACGTGTCGCCTGACGAGAGACGAAACGATGCGCGCCCCGGCGGGCGGGTGCGAGTCCACTTCCACCTTGACCGAGAGCGTCTCGGACCGGTTGGGCGAGAGCCCTAATTCATATGGCAGACCCCGGAAACGCACGAAGGCGGACTTGACCGCCTTGGTCTCCGTGATGCGAACGTCGACCTCGTATCCCTCCGCTTCCAGAGCGCGCCGGCAGCCCGCCAGGTTCTCGTGGAAACGAACGTCCGTTCCCGGCTCGACCAGGGCGAAGTCGAGATCCTCTGAGAAGCGCGGCATCGCGTAGAGGAATCGCAGGGCCGTCCCACCCTGAAACGCCCACGTAGCGTACGTGCCCTGGTCCTGGAGCGACTGGAGAAGCCGGGCCTGGAGATACTCCGTCGCCAGACGTCGGGCCACGTTTGCGTCGGCCGCACCAGCGAGCATCTGCCTGAGATAGTCCTTCATAGTCTCTCCCCAGTTTCTTCCGCGACCAGTCCGGCAATCCGTCGCGCGGCGCGACACAGCTTCGGACTTTGCGATGTCTCTGCCAGAGCGGTCAGGGCGTCAATGTCGAGCGTATCGAGATTCTGGAGGCGAAGCTCAGACAAGAAGTCAAGGCTGTCGGCGCCGGCAGTCAAATGCACCAGATCGAGCAGCGCCTTTTCGGGTGTGGCGATGAACGCCTGCTGACGATTCCCCAGATCAACCTGCCTGTAGCCGTGGAACCAGCCTGTCTTGATGCACCGAAATACGAACACCCCCAAGGGGGTTTCGACCCGTTGGGGTCGCTGTGTCGTGACACTCGTGACCGTGGGAACGTGCTCGGGAATCATCCCGAAGTGCGCCAGCGCCGACTGGAGACTCACGTACGAGGCCTTCTTCATCGCGTTGGCAAGGACGAACGGATGGATGCTGATCTTGCGGTAAGGCTCGGCCAGCGTATAGAGTCCCTTGGCAGGCTGGACCAGCTTGCCGGCTTTGACCCAACGGCTCAGTTGAAGTCGCAGAGCGGGCAGGCTTTCGCCACCTGCCGCCAGAAAACCGGTGCGGAAGACCGGCACATCGGCCACCATCTTGAGCAGCTCGTGCCATTTCATTGCATTATCTTATCATATATGATAATCTGTCGCAGTATATTTCGGCATTTCCCGGTCTTCGCTTGAAAGGATTTGGCCGCTGCGGGGACGGCTTTCCGGCGTTCAAGTCGGTCACCGGCGTGACGGGCGGAGGCGCCGTGGCCTTAAAGAGGCAGAGGCGCAGAATCATGTGTCCTGACATGGCGCGCCCGGGACATGGCGGTTGCCGAAGAAATGGGACGCGATAGAATGGGCCGGCAAATGACCACGTCGAATGAAGCTGGCAAGAAAGCCGGGGCCTAATGATGCGGACAACACGTGAGAATCGAGGCCAATGGATGGGCAGGCTGTTGCCCGCGGTGATGGCGTTGTCGGTCCTTCTGGTCGCGACGGGATGCGCGCATCAGAAGGCATACAAGAAGGGCGCCCGGCTCTCGCAGGAGGGCCAGTACGAGAAGGCGATCGAGGAGCTGGAAGAGGCGGTCGCCCTGGCCGAGAAGGGCAACAACAACAAAGCCGCCGATCGCTATCGCGAGAAGCTCGAACAGACCAAACAGCAGGCGGGCCAGTTCTACTATCGCGAGGCCGAACTCTGCTTCGGACAGGCCGATCTGGCGGGCGCGCAGAAGTTCATCGAACGCTGCATCCGCTATTGTCCGGCCGAGCCGTTGTATCGCTCGATGAGCCAGCGCATCACCGGCGCTGCGGCCGACGCCGAACGGATGCGCGGCGAAGCGCTGTCGCTGGCCGAGCAGGGACAGTGGAACGCTGCGGTCGGGCGAATGACCGAGGCGCTGCGCCTCAATCGGACGATGCCCGGCGGGCAGGGTGACCTCAAGCAGATTCAGGAGCGGGCGTATCAGTATTACCTGGCGCGGGCCAAAGACCGCCTGTATGCGAACGACCTGGAGGCGGCGGTGACCGAGGCCCAGACCGCGCTGAACTACCGCGACGGTGGACGGGAGGCGAAGGACATCCTGCAAACCGTACAGAACCGGCGCGAAGCGACGGGACTGGTTGCGCGCGGGCGAACGCTTCTGGGACAAGGGGACAGCGAAGAGGCGCTTCGCGTTCTGGAGCAGGCGCAGCAATTGTACCCACTCCATCCGGAGCTTTCCGGTCTGCTGGAGCAGGCCAGGCAGGCGGTGTGCGACCGTTGGATCGGGCAGGGCCGCCAGGCCATGGCCGGCGGCGACTACGCCACAGCGTTGCGGCTGTTTCTGAAGAGCCAGGACCTGCTCGGCGGCTACGGCGGTGCGGCGACTCTTGCGGCCGAAGCGCGAGCGACGTTGGCCCAGCAACATGTGCAGGCCTCCCAGCAATGTGCGCGCGATGGCGCCGACGGCTGCGGCCTGTTCCATGCGGTCGTGGCGTTAGGATACGAGCCTGACAACTTCGACGCCCGGCGTCAGCTCGG
>CAZNSM010000080.1:8463-13842 GCA_964575615.1 uncultured Pirellulales bacterium
CTCGTCGGCCAGGTGCTCGAAGGCAACGTGACGAGCCAGACCAAACAGACCGGCCACGGCGAATCGACTTACCAGGATGGGTTCGTGTCCCAGCCCAATCCGGAGTATGGCGAGGCCGTCAAGACTCTCGAGCACGCACAGAGAGAACTCGAAAGGGCGCGGCAGAGACTGGCCGAGGCCGAGGCAAGACTGGCGCGGTACGACCACGCCGACCCACACGATGCCGCCGCGCAGGCGGCCAAACGCAGGGCCCGCGCCGAGGTGGATGAGGCCAAGCAGCGTCTGGTGAATGCGGCGACCGACTTCGGCGCCGCCCAGATGCTCGCGGCAACGACGCCGAGGGAGGTGCTCGTGCCGCACATGGTCACGTTCCAGTATCCGATCCAGACGGCGACCTGGACAGCCAAGGTCGGCTGCATGCTGAAGATGCTCGACAGCGCGACGGGCGAGGTGCTGTTGGCCGAGCGGGTGGAGGGCCAGCACGCCCAGTCGGATCAGTTCGTTTCGCCCGATGCGGCGCACAACGTGCCGGAAGACCCGCTGGTATTGCCCGACGAGGCGAGGCTGCTCGAAGCCGCGGCCAATGCGGCGGTCGGCAAGCTCAAGAAGGCTCTGGAAACAGCGTGCGGCAGACACGGACAGCGATTCGCCCTGCAGGCCCAGCGGGCCGAAGCCGCCGGTGACACCGCCGGCGCCGCCGATGCCTCGATCAAATATCTGTTCGCCTACCCGAAGAGCAATTCCGACACGGAGAAGCGGCTGGCCGCCCTGCGGGGCTACCTCGGCTCCGAAGCCGGCCTGGTGGACATCCGCGAGCTGCTGCGAACCCACTGCCGCGTGCTTCAGAACTGATCGGCGCTACGGTTCATCGCCCCAGATGGCCTTGATGGTTTCTTCCTGGCCGAAGCCGGTCGGCACCGCGTCGCTTGGGGTGTTGGCCCAGTACCAGTGAACCTCGCCGGCGGGGGCGGCGAGCGTGCGGCTGCCGGGCATCTGAAGATAGCCGTTGCGGTCGTGCCGGCAGATCCAGTCCCAGGCATAGCGAAGCCACTGGTTGCGGTATTCTGGACTCTGGTGGGCGAACCAGCAGATCTCGTCGTAGCCCCAGATCCAGTGAGCGCCGATGTTCTGCCCTTCGCGTCCGCTCCGTCCAAAGTTGTCCAGCTCGACCAGATACGGCAGGCTCTCGCACGACCATCCGCTCGGCGTCACGCCGCCTCTGCTGCGGCCGAAGAGGCTGTCGAGATAACCGACCTTCAGGACGCCCTGCTCCGGATGTTCCACGACCTCGTCGATCCGCAGCGGGAACGAGTGCAGGTCGAACATCAGCTCGCCCTCGTGGACGATGCCTCCGCTGGGCACATGCGCGTCGCAGATGACCATGTGCCGGCGGGCGTGCCGACGGGCGTATTGCCGGACTCGGCGCATCATGTCACGCCAGCAAGCGTGGTCCCGATCGCGGTCGTCCATGATCTCGACCTGGCCGAAGTGAATCGCCTCGACGCCGATGTCGATGTAGCGTTGGCAGAGGTAGGTGAACCACATCCGCGTTTCCAACTGGCTCATGTCCGGCACAGACGACCCGCGCCGCCACTGGTCGACTCGATGCCCATCCGGATAGAGCATCGCCTCATAGCGGAAGTTGCGCTCCTCGGGTTCGAGGCCGAACTCTGCGAAGAGAGCAGCCGGAATGGGAATCCGGTTGACCTGCTCGCTGACGATCTCGAACGCGGCGGCCTGGAGGATAATGTTCGGATCGATCTTGTGCATCCGCTCGGCAATCGGTCTTGCTGTCGCGAGCAGGTTCTCCAGGTCGGCTTCCCCACCCCAGCGGTAGATGGCCCGGCCAATAAACTTGGCGCCGATGTTCTCGAGCATACGCAGGTTGTCGTCCACGTTGCCCTGGCCGTGCAGGACTTCGCTCATGGTGATCGCGCGCGACAGGTAGTTCTCCAGCACGGCGCGGGAGATCGCACCATCGAAGTGGTAGTTCCGCCTGCCGTCGATGTATTTGGCGGGGCTGGCGGCCGACGGCAGCTCCGGCGTGATGTGGAAGCTGTCGTCGCTCAGATCGATCGTGACGGTGGTGCCGTCGGCGAAGGTCGTGCGCTGCCTGCGGCGGGACGCGTCGAGGAACTCGTGCTTCGTCATCTCCAGAAGCCCCACGCGCTGGTGCAGGGCGCACATGGTGCGAACTTGCTCCAGCTCCGCCTCGCCCGGATCGAGCGACAGATAGGGAAGACCCGCGTTGGCCAGACCGTGCAGATAACCCAGATCGGTCTCAGGAATGCCCCAGGCGCCCTTGCTCATCGACCAGGGCATCAGCAGCGCATCGTGATAGACGAGGTTGAACAAGGGGATCGGGACACCCATGGCCGGACCGGAGCCCGGACCCGGTGTCAGAGCGTACGGGCCGTGATGAACCAGGTCGAGGTGCGGAATCGCCCAGTCGGCCGGCTCCTCGGAACTGACCACGCCCCCGGTCGAGCGGATGAAGTCGAAGCACATCCCCCGGTACGTCAGGCAGTCGGTGCGCGTCGCCGGATGCTCGGGACTGTAGCATTCGTCGGGAGGCACCACGGCAAAGACGTCCAGATAGGCGCCGCGCACCTTGATGCCGTGGTCCAGCAGGGCACTGTAGTTCTTCTGCACGTGCCCGGGCGCCAGTCGCGGGCAGAGAATGGACTGCCGGCCGCCATACCACAGGCCATACAAGGGCCGCTCGCCGCTGCGGTCGATGATGGTGTGCCGAGCATCGTACGATTTCGCGTCGCAATAGTAGTCGCGGTACTGATCGTGGATCGCGAACACGTAGTTCAAGTCTTCGCACGTCTGCGCCAGCCGCTTCATCCCTTCCCAGCCTCCTGCCTCCGGGCTCGGCGGCAACACATCGGGGTGCAGATTGTCGTAGCCACGGAAGCCCCATCCGTCGAGATGGACGTACGCGCGCGGCACGCCCTTGCCGGCCACGGCCCGCAGGTGCGCGGCCATCTGGTCGAACGTCGTGAGGATGTGATTTTTGGAGGGGTCGTCCTTGTTGTAGTATTGCGACTCGGGCTGGATATGAACCAGGATGCCCGCGTGGATGACGGGGCCGCCGACGAGCTTGGCCACGAGCGGCGTGCGCGCGATCTTCTCCGGGAGTGAGACGAAGTGGCCGATCCGGCGAACGTAGGCGCGATAGCGTTTGGCCATGTCCACGTAGTTGCCCTTATCGAAAAGGCACAGGCGGACGCGTCGCGGGTAGCGGAACCGGCCGAGGGAGTGGACCCATCGCAGTTGCATCCGGGTCGGCCCGCCCGCCGGGTGATCGAAGTGACAGCCGCCATCGTCCGGCGTCTCCAGCACCACGAGTAAAGCCGCGTCGGCCTGCTGATGTCCCCACCATGGCATGTACAGACCGCGCCCGTAACTCAGCGTGTCGTACAGGTAGACCTTCTGGGGCCAGTCCTTGGGCAGGAGCATCCCCTGCATGAACGGAACGATCGTCGTATCGAACGAGCTGTCGGCCACGGCCGGCGGCCAGAGGCACTCCAGCACCTGACAACGGCTCTCGTCGGCAATCAGCTCACAGACAAGGTCTTCCTGCGGACCTTCCAGACAGGCGGACAGGGCGATCGACAGATCGATCTCGGTTCCTTCGTGAGCGAAACCGCGCAGCGCGATCTTCACGCCGGTCTTGAATCCGGTCTGGTAGGGGGACACTTCCCTTCTCTTCGCATCGGCCAGGCGCAGTGTGTACGTCTTTCCATCCGCTTCGACAATCAGATCGCCTGCGGCCGAGGCGACGGTGGACCAGGTGCGACCGCCCGCGCTGAGGATCATCTGCAGATCGGCCGGATTGATCTCGACGCAGCTTCTGCGCCCCTGCACGACCCATCGCCCGTCCTCCTGTCGGACCTCGACCGCGGGCGCACCGTAGTCGTCCTGCGTCGCTTCAACGGCCCAGGCCAGTGACACGAAAGACAGGACCAGACTTAGAATCAAACAGGATGGCCTCATAAGCGGAATCTCCGAAATCAATCGCGTTGCAGGATTGGTCTATCGATGGCGCGCAAGTTGCGCGACGGCACGTTTCATGCGGTCGAGACCCTTGCGCAGAGTCTTCTCGGGACATCCGAAATTCAGCCGGACGTAACCGGGCCCCAGGAAGTCCGCGCCGTCCGAGAGTCCCACACCCGCCTCCTCGAAAAACTTAGCCGGCTCGGACAGACCCAGTTCCGTCGTGTCGATCCACGCCAGGTACGTCGCCTGGACCTGGTCCATCGACAGCCCTGGAATCTCCTCGTTGACAGTCCGGTGGACGATGTCCCTGTTGCGACGCAGGATATCGATCAGAGCCGCCCTCCACGGCTCGCCGTCGCGATACGCGGCCAGACAGGCGGCGTAACCCAGGGCGTTGGTGCCAGGGACGATTCCCTCGCGGGCCTTCTTGAAGGGCTTTCGCAGATCCACGTTCGGGATGATCGCGAAGGCGCAGTTGAGTCCCGGGACGTTGAACGTCTTGCTCGGCGCCATCAGCGTGATGGTGCTGGCCGCAACCTCCCCGCCGAGCGTGGCGATCGGCACGTGCCGGCCGCCGTCGAGGACGAGGTCGCAATGAATCTCATCCGAGCAGATGACCACGTTGCGGCGCAGGCAAATCTCGGCGACGCCCCGCAGCTCGTCCGGCTCGTACCGCCGGCCGACGGGGTTGTGCGGATTGCACAACAGCAGGACCCTGGAGCGATTCGACAGCTCGCGCTCGAACCGTTCGAGGTCGAAGGTCCAGCGGTCGCCCTCCCGCCGCAACGGGACCACCTTCATTTCGCGGCGCACGTGCCCCGGCGCCGCGAGAAAAGGCGGATACGCCGGCGTGAAAGTCAGCACCTCATCGCCGTCGTCGCCGTAGGCCCGGCTCGCCAGGTTCAGCGCCGGCACCAGCCCGGGCAACCACACGATCCACGAAGGCTCAATCCTCCACTGATATCGCCGCTCCACCCGCTCGACCACCGCCTCCACCAGCCCCTCCGGCGGCACCGCGTAGCCGAACACCCCATGCTCGACCCGCGCGTGCAGCGCCTCCAGCACGCACGCCGGCGCCCGAAAGTCCATATCCGCCACCCACATCGGGATGATGTCCCGGCCTTGGTAGCGGCGCCACTTGAGGCTGTCGGTGTTCCGCCGGTCGGGCACGGTCTCGAAATCAAAGCTCATGTTGATGGATTCTCCTTCTCTGCGAAACTTCCGTCACGGACGGCCGCGACGATAGTCCGATCTCGCCGCATCCTACCACTTTCGGTCACGATAGACTACGCCCATTCCCGCGCCGCGCCTGGGGCGTGTCCGTGCGGGTTTAGGGCAAGGCCCATTTCACGCGGAGAGAACCCTGTGTGGCAG
>CAZNSM010000080.1:13942-15600 GCA_964575615.1 uncultured Pirellulales bacterium
GTGGCAGGAAATGGGTGCTACCGGATGACGCCGAGATAGCGGCCCATCCAGTAGGGCAACAGGTAGATGTCTCCGCTGAATTCACGCCGGCCGCCCTCCCCGCCGTCCAGGCGAAAGGCGTTGCCGTTGTACTTGCTCATCGGGCGTTCGTCGGGCGGCAGAACCTCGGCCGTCGACTGCTCCCGGAAGTTCGGCTCCAGAAACACCAAGTCCCGCCGGTCGCTGTTGCGGATGTCCCAGCCGATCGTATCGAGAGGAAACTGCCGCAGGCTCCAGATCGACTCGGCCAGGTCGAACTGCTCGGCCCCCGTGTCGGCGTAGATGAAGTTCCATAGCGGGTTCTTCTCGGGCCGCTCGATCTGCCAGTGTTCTTTGATGGTCCGGCGGTACTGCTCGCGAAGATCCTCGTTGAAGGCGTAGCGGTAGAGATTCCAGTAGCTCAGGAAGGCCAGCTCATCGTCGGAGTGGTTCCATTCCGTCGTCAGATCGATCCCGGGCACGCGGCCGATCTGCGAGATCGGGATCATGATGTTGTCGAGGTAGCCGTGCTTCTCGAACAGCTCGAAGGCCTTCTGCCGGTAGATGTCCTTGCCTGTGAAATGCCAGGCGGTCTGGAGGAACGCGATGATCTCGACCGAGTTCAGCCGGCGGTCGCCCACCTGAGGCGGGAACCGGTTCACGTATTCGGGATGCCAGCGACCCCACTGCGTGGGCTTGCCGTCGTAGTCCACCAGGTACCAGTCGTTTCGCACGATGTGGTCCATGATGGCGTCGATCAGCGCCACGGCCCGGTCGCGCCAGGACTTGTCCGGCACGATCTCGGCGAAGATCGCGTACACGAAGAAATGCCCGACGATCTCGTCGCTGCTGGTGGTCGCTTTCCAGACCCAGTGCGCGTCCGCCGCCGGTTGCCAGCGCGGCTTGTCGGCCACCTGATAGCCGGCGCGGTCGAACGAGCGGGCGGGAAAACCTTCCATCGGTGTGATCTCGGTGAGCCGTTCCATGGCTTCGAACGATTCGTAACAGTTACCCAGCGCCTCGTCCGATCGGGTGACGGCGTAACGGAACAGCTCGCCCGCCAGGTACATCGACGTCCAGAGCCCATCGTTGTCCTGGTCGATCAGCGTCCCGGTGGACAGATTGCCCGGCTCGCTCATGACGAACGCGCTGTTGAAGCCGTAGCGGATGTGCCGCTGGCGCGTGAGCTTATCGAAGTGTTCGGCCTTGTCGGCCAGCGTCATCGGTTCGAAGTGAATGATGCTCAGGCCGGTCTTCGAGAGGATCAGCACCGAGCCGTCGGGCCCCGGCGCGATGTCGATCACCGCATCGTCCACCAGCCAGCGATTCGACGCATAGCAGTCGATCGTGCCGTCGCGATTCACGGCGAATGCGCCTCGCGGCGTCCCGAACCACGTCTTGTCGCGGATGGGCCGGATGCAGCGGATATCCATGCAGGGCACCTTCGCCTCGATGTCCGAGCGCTGCGCAAACGACATCGGGTCCAGACGCAGGTAGCCGTGTGATGTGCCGATCCACAAATCCTCGTCCGTCAGGGCAAGGCAGTTCATTTGCCTGTGTCGAAGAACAGCGGCTTGCTCCCCAGCCAATGTCACGCGCCATAACGCGGTCTCTGTGAGCATGAGGAACTGCTTTCGCAC
>CAZNSM010000080.1:15700-21592 GCA_964575615.1 uncultured Pirellulales bacterium
TCAGACGCCAGAGGGACTTTCTCGCTGTGGTCCTGGCTGAAGGGCTCGTCGTGATACGTTCTTGCGGCTTCCTTTGCGACAAGAACACCCCCCGTCACCAGCACACAGCACAGAATCGCAATCGGTGTCTTCATATCGAGCCTCGCTTGGATTTGTCATTCCGGATCACACGCCGCTACGCAGTCTGCGACAGCAGGTCGTCCATGTTCAACTCGAGATGAGAGAGGACTTCCATGACCTCTCTTCTCTTCCAGAACCTCCGATAAAGCCCCCACCGGGTCGCCATCTGCTCCAGCTCCAGCAGCACTAGCCATCGCCTCCGGCTAATGCGGCCCTCACGAATCTGGTGGCTGATCGATGCCACGTAGGGATCGTAGCCGAGCTTGTGCATGTCCAGATGCATCAGGAGCCAGTTGAGCCGGCAGTTCGTCACGAACAGGCTGGCCTTGCGCTTCTCCAGCAGGCCCAGTTCGATCGTCCTTCGCGTCACCTCCTCGGCACCGGGATATTCGATCACGTGGAAGGGCAGCAGCAATCGCGGCAGCGGGCGCCGGTCGGCGAACGCCTCCGGGTCCCAGAACTGGCGGCGATCCTCCTCGTCGAACGGCGCTCCATACAGGGGCGGCGGCGCCCAGTTCTGCTCGTACACCTCGCTGTACGAGGCCTCGTAGAAGTGGTGCTCGATCTGGTCGGGCGAGTAGGCCAGGGCCACGAAAGGAATCCGGCGCAGGGCCGCCGCCTGCATGACCATGCTGTGAATCGCCTTGCAGCAGACCTGGCAGACCGTGCTGACATAGCCAATCTCCTCGTATCTCTTCTTTTCGAAACTCGGGTGCGTCAGATAGTGGCGATAAAGCTTCTTGAAGAACTCCGGCCTCGGCGTGTACAGGAGATGATCGACGTTCAACCGGGCGGAAACGCGCGCGGCGTTCGGCCTGGCCAGCGGGCTCAGCAGTCCCGTGTCGATCGTCATCGTCAGGACCTTGAGCCCATACTCGTTCTTCAGCAGGTGGGCCAGATACGTGCTGTCCTTGCCGCCGCTGAGCGGGACAAGGCAGTCGTACTCGGCCCGGCCACGGGCCTGCTCCACCGCCCGTTCAAAATCCGCACGCAGCGTCTCCTTTTGGGCCATCAGGGAACGTATCTGCGGATCGGCCTCGACGCCGAAGTGCTGCCGGCCGAGACAGTAGCTGCACACGCGGCCTTCGTTGAACTGGACGCCGGGATAATTCCCGGGCAGCAGGCACCGGACGCATCGTTTCGTGGGCATCGTCCCCGTCTCCTTTCGGCTTTCGGACACAGCGAAGCGTACAGCGCGAGCCGCAACCGGCGGCCATTATAGACCCGCCCGGCCGGCGGTCAATCCCGGCGCGCCGGGACGATCCGGCGACAAAAAGAGTTGCCGGCGATGGCCCGACGGGTAGAATCGGTTGCAGTGACCGTTTGTAGTGTGCCCGTAAGGGCATACATAACGCCTCACGGCGTCACTACGAACGGTATGCCCTTACGGGCACACTACGAACGGTGCATCGGGTTCTTTGGAGTTGGAGTAGAAGTGCGAGTCGCTCTGGGCCAATTCAACGCCACCGTCGGCGATCTGTCGGGCAATGTCGAGAAGATGAAGACGATGTGGGCACAGGCCATCGAGGCCGGAGCGGACCTGGTGGTCTTCCCCGAACTGGCGGTCTGCGGCTACCCTCCCGAAGACCTGGTGTACAAGAGGCAGTTTCTGGAAGACAACTGGACCGCGATCGAGGCCCTGGCGGGCGCCTGTCCCCGGAAGACTGTCGTGGCCGGTTTCGTCGAGAGCGTCAACGGCACGGCGTTCAACGCCGCGGTCGTGATCCAGGAGGGCCGCATCGCCGAGACCTACCAGAAACGCGAGCTGCCCAATTACGGCGTCTTCGACGAGCGTCGCTACTTCAAGCCCGGCAACCGTCCCGTTCTCATCGAGATTGGCGGGCTGAGAGTCGCTCTGACCATCTGCGAGGACCTCTGGGAAACCGAGACTCTCCGGCGGTTTTTCGCCGACGTCGATCCCTTCGATCTGCTGGTCAACGTCTCCGCCTCGCCCTTCCACATGGGCAAGCTCGACGAGCGGGGCGCCATCATCGCACGATGCACGAAAGCCTTCGGCTGCGGCGTGGCCTACTGCAATCTCATCGGCGGACAGGACGAGCTGGTCTTCGACGGCCGGAGCATCCTGGCCGACTCCGACGGCCGGATCGCCGCCAGGGCCAAAGCCTTCGACGAGGACCTGCTGATCGCCGACGTCACGCGGTCCGCCGGCCCCGTCACCATCGCCCCGGTCCGGCCGCCGGCGACAGGGTCCGAGGAACTGCTGGACGAGGTCTATCAGGCCCTCGTCCTGGGCACGCGGGACTACGCACGCAAGAACGGGTTTCGCAAGGCGCTGCTGGGCATCAGCGGGGGGATCGATTCGGCGGTCACCGCCGCCATCGCCGTGGCCGCGCTCGGCGCCGAGAACGTGCTGGGCATCACCATGCCCTCGCGGTTCAACAGCCCCGAGACCATCGCCGACTCGGCCAAGGTGGCCGACAACCTCGGCTTCCAACTGCTGACGATCCCTATCGAGCCGATCCTGACGCCGTTCAACAAGGCGCTCCAGGCGGACCCGACCTGGAACGACAAGGGCCTGGCCTACGAGAACCTCCAGGCGCGGATACGCGGCACGATCCTGATGTCGCTGAGCAACCAGGCCGGAGCGCTCGTGCTGACCACCGGCAACAAGAGCGAGACTTCCGTCGGTTACAGCACGCTCTATGGCGACACCGCCGGCGGTTTCGCGGTCATCAAGGATGTGCTCAAGACGGTGGTCTATCGTCTCGCGGCCTACATGAATGAGAAGGCCGGCCGCGAGCTGATTCCGTCTGCCGTCATCACGCGCCCGCCCAGCGCCGAGCTGCGGCCCGACCAGAAGGACGCGGACTCGCTGCCGGATTACGATCTGCTCGACGAGATCATCAAGGGCTACGTCGAGAAAGACCTGTCCGCCCGCGAGCTGGTCGCTTCCGGCCTGCCCGCCACGGACGTCGAACGCGTGATCCGGATGATCGACCGCAACGAGTACAAACGCCGCCAGTCCCCGCCCGGCGTCCGCATCACCCCCAAAGCCTTCGGCAAAGACCGCCGATTGCCCATCACCAACCGCTACGCCACCACGATCCCCAAGCCCTGACGCGCGTTTCCAGAGCACTCGCCGACGGTCCCGACGGCCGTCGGGATCCCCGACCCGACAATACTGGAGAAAAGACCTGCGTGGTGCCGATATAAACACAGGTTGGACAAAAGCCCGGAGGGTGTGCGCTTCCGTGGCGTTGGATTTTATAGGACCCGTTGAAGGGGTGCGGTACGGTGGCCACGAACAGGAAGTCACGAGCGAAGAGGAACAGGCACAAGATCATCGGGGCGGGGGTTCGCCTGGCGCTTCTGTGCATCGGGGTCGTCGTCTGTCTGGTGCTTCTGTTCAGTTGCCTGAGCTTCGACATTGCAGACCGGCCGAGCACGTATTCCTATCCGCCGAACGAGCCGGCGACGAACTGGTGCGGCTCGATGGGCGCCTTCGCGGCGTTCTATCTTCTGTACTACGTCGGCCCCGGCGTCTTCGTTTTGCTCGGATCGCTGCTGTGCTACCTGCTGGCGCGGATCGCGGATCGCACCGTCAGTCAGGTCGTCTTCCGCTTCGTCGGGATGGTGCTGCTGACGATCGCGGTCTCGACAACGTTCTACTTCTTCTGGCCGCACAAGGTCTACGCCTTCCCGCTCGGCTCGGGCGGGGTGCTCGGGGTCTCGGCCGCCACGTTTTTGCGGAGCCGCTTCGCGGTCCTGGGCACGTTCATTCTGGTCTCCGCGACCTGGGCGGTCGGCCTGGCCCTGCTGGCCGACAGCATCATCATCGGCGTGCTGGCCGCCTGCGGGATCGCCGTACGCCGGGTCATCGGTTTCGTCGTGCCCGCCTGGTCGGTCGCCAGGGAACACTCCGAAGCGCTCAGCGAGATCTGGCAGCGGCTCAGCGCCAGGCAGAAATCGCTGGCCACGGCCGGCGGCGGGACGGCCAAGGCCCGTGAGGAAGTAGAGGACTATGCCGACGACGAGGCCGAGGCCGAGCAGGACGAATACGAAGACCAGGCGGGAAGCCCGGAAGAGGACGAAGAAGTCGAGGAAGCCCTTGAGGCTCCGGCCGCGCGTGCGGTGAAGCGTCCGCTGCCGATGGAGGTGCGGCAGCGTGTCGAGAAACGCCCGCCGCCGCCCTTCGTCCAGCCCTCCTACGACGACTACACCCTGCCTCCGATGGAGCTGCTGGCCGAGCCCGAGTATGGCTACGCCGCCATCCAGGAGAAGGTCGTCAAGGCCAAGGCCAGCGCGCTGGAGAAGCTGCTGAGCGAATTCAACATCAACGCGCGGGTCGTGGCCGCCGATACCGGGCCGGTCGTGACGATGTTCGAGCTGGAGCTGGCCGCGGGCATCAAGGTCAGCCGGATCACCAACCTGTCCAACGACATCGCCCGGGCGCTGAGCGCCGGCGCCGTCCGCGTCGTCGCCCCCTTGCCCGGCAAGCACACCATCGGCATCGAGGTGCCCAACAGCGCCAAGGAGAAAGTCCGCATCAAGAGCCTGATGGACCTCGGGGGCACGCGGGCGAGCAAGATGGAAATCCCGCTGTTCCTCGGCAAGGACTCTGCCGGCGAGGCGCTGGTCTCCGACCTGACCCGCATGCCGCACCTGCTGATCGCGGGCACCACCGGATCGGGCAAGAGCGTCTGCATCAACAGCATCATCGTCAGCATCCTGCTGACGAAGCGCCCCGACGATGTGCAGATGATCCTGATCGACCCGAAGATGGTCGAGATGACCGCCTTCAGCACGGTCCCGCACCTGATGTGCCCGATCGTGACCGAGACGCAGATGGCGGTGCAGATCCTCGAATGGGCGACGGTGAAGATGGACGAGCGCTATGCCCTGCTGGCCGAGGCGCGGGTCAAGAACATCGCCGAGTTCAACAAGCTGGGCGCCGAAGAGGTCGTCGCGCGGTTCGCGCCGAGCACGGCGGACGAAGAGGCCCAGATCCCCAAGAAGCTCCCCTACATCATGATCGTGATCGACGAGCTGGCCGACCTGATGATGACCGCCTCGAAGGAGATCGAAGGCTACATCGTCCGCCTGGCCCAGAAGAGCCGCGCCGTCGGCATCCACATCGTGCTGGCGACACAACGTCCGCAGGCAACGGTCGTCACCGGTCTGATCAAGTCGAACATGCCGTGCCGCATCGGCTTCCGCGTGGCCGCCCGGATGGACAGCCGCATCATCCTCGACCAGAACGGCGCCGAGACGCTCCTGGGCGAAGGCGACATGCTCTTCCTCAAGCCCGGCACCAGCGACCTGATTCGCGCCCAGGGCACGTTCCTCGACGAGGCCGAGATTCGCGGCATCATCAAGCACCTCAAGGACATCGCCGAGCCGCAGTTCCATCCGGAACTGACGCAGCTCAAGCGCGTCGACGCCGGCGAGATGCCGCGCGACGAGCTGTTCGACCAGGCCGTGCGCGTGGTCCTCGAAAGCAAGCGAGGCAGCGTGTCGTTGCTCCAGCGCAAACTCAGCGTCGGGTACGCCCGCGCCTCGCGCATGATCGAGATGATGGCGGCCGCCGGCATCCTCGGCGAATACAAGGGCAGCCAGGCCCGCGAGGTGCTGATGACGCTGGAGGAATACGAGGCGATCCGCAGCCAGATGACCGACGACGCCGAGGCCGGCTACGCCGATCTCGCCGAGGAAGAGGAGGACCAGGAACCCGCTCGCGCCTATGCCAGTGAAGGCCAGCAGGGATACATCTCCAGCGCCGCCGACGACGATTGAGTCGTAAGCCCGTGCCCC
>CAZNSM010000081.1:0-9075 GCA_964575615.1 uncultured Pirellulales bacterium
CCGTACGCCCTCGATGGCCAGGACCGCCTGCTGGACTTTCCTGCTGAAATCGAGCTGCGGCCGGACTTGGTCCAGGATCGGCTTCTCCAGGCCCGCCAGGGCCGGCTCCTGTGGCCCGAGCAGATCCAGCACGATCACCTCGTTGCGACCTCGCTCCAGCGACGGACCCGGCACGTACATGGTCTGCGTCGGTCCGATGTTCCAGAACCGCCCCATGCACCGGCCGTTGACCCACAGCACGCCTTTGCCCCACGTGCTCACGTCGAGGAACGTGTCCGCCGGCTCGGCGACATCGAATCCACCCCGCCAGAAAGCCGGTCCGCCGGCCTTGCCGGGCTTCCATTGCAGGCTCGCGAGCATCGGCTCATCCAGGGGCAGGCGGTACACCTGCCACGCCTTCGGCTCCAGCGTGTCGCCGGCGGCAGTCTTGATCGTCACCGGCCCGTGAAGGCCTTTGCGGTCGTGCACCTCGGGCCCGAAGTTGACGTGGCCCATCGCCTCGATCAGGATGTCCAGGCGGGCTGCTGTCTGGCGTTCTGGGACCTGCACGCGGTACTGCTGCGAGCGCCGGTCCATCGTTCCGAGAAGCTTGCCGTCCAGAAAGACCCAGGCGAAGTCACGAGCCTCCTTCGCGGAAAGCTCACCCGCCGGTCCGGCGGGCAGCGTCGTGCGGTAGAGAATGCAGCCACGACCCTGGTCGTATGCCTCCATGTTGCGCGGCGCCTTGTCCTCGATGGGCACGGGCAGGTTGTCGAAGATCGCGGCTGACTCATTCAGCTCGAAACGGGCGACCGCCGTCACCGGATTGGCGGCCGGCGGCTCGGGGATCGTCTCGCCCGGCAGAAGATATCTGGCCATCAGGTCGCGCGTGAGCCGGAACTTCTCACCAATCCAGCCGGCCTCGCTGATCGGCGCATCGTAGTCGTAGCTGGACGTGTCGGGCTTGAACGGCCGGTCTGCCCCGGACCACAGGCCGAAGGTAGTGCCCCCGTGCGCCATGTAGATGCTGAACGACGCGTTGTTCTTGAGCATGTACTCCAGGTCCGCCAGATATTGCGGCGTGTTGCCCAGGTGGTGCGGGAAGCCCCAGGTGTCGAACCAGCCCGGATAGAATTCTCCACACATCAAGGGACCCTTGGGCTGGATTTCGCGCAGGGCCTTGAACCCGTCGGCAGGGTCCTTGCCGAAGTTGACCACGTTGAACAGGTCGTCCCGCAGGCCCTTGCGAAGGGCGTACGGCGGATTGCACGCGAACAGGGGGACATCGAATCCGGCGTCGAGCAGGGCCTGGCGCATCTCGCCCATGTACTGGACGTCGTCTCCGTAGAAGCCGTACTCGTTCTCGACCTGAACCATAAGGATGGGACCACCCCGCGTGATCTGCATCGGGCCCAGCACGCGCCCTACCTCCTTGAGCCAGTTGCGGCCGGCTGCCAGGAAGTCCGGATCGCGGCTTCGCATTCGGATGTTCTCCTTCTTGAGCAGCCACCAGGGCAGGCCGCCGCCCTCCCATTCGGCGCAGGCGTACGGGCCGGGCCGCAGGATCACCCAGAGACCCTCCTGCTGCGCCAGGCGACAGAACTGGCCCGCGTCCGCCTGGCCCGACCAGTCGAACCGGCCCGGGTCCCACTGGTGGAAGTTCCAGAACAGGTACGCGCACACCGTGTTCAGGCCCATCGCTTTGCACAGCCGCAGACGGTGGACCCAGTACTCCCGCGGGATGCGCGCGAAATGGATCTCCCCGCAGCGGATTTGCAGGGGCCGGCCATCCAGCAGGAAGTCCTCATCACCGATGGCGAAGCGGTGCGTCGCCTGGGCGGTCGCCCTTGTGGCCCAGAGGCCGGCACAACCGGCTGCGATCAGACTGATAAGGACCCAACGTAGCGGGGCAACGTCTCTCGTAGGCATAGGGATATCTCCACCTTGACGGATCTGCCGTTGTCGTTCGATTCGGCAGCGGCCGAAGTCTCGCCCGGCATTGTATCGGAGCGTTTGGACGGCGGCAACTCCGTGCCGGCGAGTGGTGCGTCGCCCGTGTGATCTGGCAGGGCCTGTTGCCTTGTCGTGCTGAGGCGAAGCCGAAGCATCTGGGCACCGAACGGCAGGTTTCTCGCGGCCGCGGCCCCGATCCCTTCGGCAGGCTCAGGGCAGGCTCTTCGCTGCACTCAGGATGACAGAGTCGGTCCAGTGTCTTGCTGCAAATGCAGCTCCACCGTACCAGAGACATTAGCCACACCCGGCGCCGCCCTGACGGATATGCTCTGTTCTTGACCCTCGCGGATGAGGCTACTGCCGGACGACGATCTCGCTCAAGGGATACCATCCATCCTGATCTCGGCCTTTGATGGCGAGTCTCACTATCGGATCGGTTGAGTGTTCACCGACAATCGCGATGGCAAACGAGTACTCTCCGGCGTGCAGGTCCGGCGGCTCTTGGAGGAATTTCTCGTCGAAGATGTCCACCGTGACGGGCAACGCAGTTCGACCAGGAGGATGGTGCGGACGGACTCAGGGCGTTCGGAACCCCAACAAAAGACGGGAGTCTGCGCTTGTGCCGCAGACCCCCGTTCGGACACTTCTCTACGATGGACAACTCGGCTTAGTAGTAGGTGATCTCCACGTTGTCGACCGCCCACCACCAGTCGTTTCCGGCCTCGACCAGGCCGAAGGTCACGACCATGTTCTGGGCGCCCGCCGGCTTGCGGATCGCGACGGCCACCGATTCGTTCGTGGCGTAGGGCTTGTAGTTCGGACTGCTCTCATCCGATTCCCACAGGAGCACTTCCACCGGATCGCCTCCATCGAAGGAGACCATGATCTTCGCGGTCTGGTGATAGTCGTCGTCGAACTCCGGACGCCAGCTCGAGTCGAACCGCAGTTGCAGCGTACCCGCCTCGACGCCGGACACATCGATGATCGGCGTGCTGAGGAAGCTGTCGAACCAGCCTTCCGCGTGATCCTGGTCGTCCCATTCGTCCGGGTCGGCAATCGCTACGATGCCGGTTCCGAGGGTGAACTTTGACCGATCCTGATCGCCGGCGGTCTGCACCCACCAGTCCTTGTCGGCAAAGCTCCATCCCGCCCATTCGGTCACGCCGTCCGTCGCCGGATCGCCGACGCCGGGCATCCCGCTGTCGTCGATCACCCAGCCCTCCGGGGCGGTCTTCGTCCAGACGGCATCGCCGGCGTTGGCTTCATCCACGTTCGGGCCCAGAGGCAGCCCTTCGAAGTCTTCTGCGAACAGCACATTCGCCGCGGGCACGCCGATCAGCTCGACTTCGGCGATCTGCATGCTGTTGGCCGAACCCGGATTGCGGACGGCCGGGAACAGGATCTGATAGTACGTGTACGCGACCGCGTTCTCGAACTCGATCGGCGTGGTGTTCTTGGTGAACCGCGGCCAGGCGACTTCGCCGGCAAAATCCACGATGTCACCGGCAGCGATCAGTTCGTACGGGCCCTCGATGCTCTCATTCGAGCCATAGAGCTCGAAGGAGACCGGGTCGCGCTCGACGGCGTCGTTGGCGGTGGTGAATGTCAGAGCCGTGACCACGGTCGGACCGACGGCCGGCGCCACCTGGAAGCCCGTGGGCTGCGTTTCGCCCTTGAAGTGCAGATACTTCGTCGTGACGCTGTCGTCGATCGCCAACGGCGGTGTCTCGGCGCCGGGCCAATCGCCGTCGTTCGGCACGCCTACGACCTCGTCGCCGGGGGCGGTGACGTCGGCCGCTCCGAGCATGAAGTAGGCGTTTGCGTGTGTCCGGATCTGCCCATAGGTCAGGGCGCCGTCGTAGATGGCGACGCCGAAGATCTCGCCGTCAAAGTCATCGAAGAAGTCGCTGCCGTCTTCGGCCTGGGCGCCGAAACCGATGCCGACCACGCCGGACAGAAGGATGGCCGCATCGACGCTCGCCTGATAGACACCGTCCACATAGAGGGCCGTCGTTCCGGCGGCTTCACTGGCGACGAAGACCAGATGCGTGGGCACGCCCGGATTGGTCGCCACGCCGTAGTCGTAGTCGAGCACGCCGAAGACGGTCGCCCCGTAGGTGCCGGTGTTGTTCCACTGCTCGTACTTCAGTCCCGACTTGGTGTCGCCGAAGTTGCGACGGCCGATCAGGCACATGCTCGCCTGGGTCTCCAGCGGGTTGCTCTTGACGATGAACTCATAGGTCATCTCGCCGCCGAAGGCGCCGATGTCGTAAACGCCGTCGGCTACGTCGGTGGCGAAGAAGTCCGGTCCGGCCAATGCTACCGCGTTCGCCCAAGCCTCCGGCGAGGTGAGCACGTCGGCAACGACCGTGAAGCTCCAGACCAGGCCCGGAACGATCGTCTCGTCCGCAGCCACTTCATCCACCTTCCAGAAGTACTCCGTCTCACCTTCGAGGGCGTCGCCGATCTGGAAGCTGGTGGCCTCCACGCGGCCCAGGTAGACACTGGCGTCGCCCGCCGCGACCAGGTCCCGGTCGGTGCCCAGGTAGACATCGTGGGCCACTGCCGCGTCGCTGGCCCGCCAGCTCAGATTCGGTGTATTCTTCACTGCGGTCGCGCCGACGGCCGGGCTGGGGGAGATCGCCATCTTCGGGATCTGCAAAGCGCCCGCCGTCAGGACCTGCTTGGCGATGCCGGGGCCTTCCCAACGCAGGAATGCGCTGGCGCCGCCGCCGTTCTCATACATTTCCATGACCAGCAAGTACGTTTCGCCAGCCACCAGCTCTTGCGGTGCGGAAGCGTCCTCGGTCGTGCCGCGATCATACCAACCGTCGGTAATTTGTACACCGTTGAGGAACAGCCGGGCCCCGTCGTCCGAGGCGCTAAAGAACCTGTAAGTGCCGCTCTTCAGGACGACCAGCTCGGCGCTCCAGCGGCAGGAGAACTTGTCCACCGGGATCGCCGGGTCGGGCGAGTTTTCGCCGGGGACCGTGCCGCTGCCCCAGTCCTTGTTGATCTCGTTGACCACCGTCACCACGGCCGGCTCACCCTCGAGGCCCATGTTCGCCCAATACTCCGCCAGGATGCCCGCGTCGGCGGGATCGAACGTGGTGAAGCTCCAGACCGCTCCGGCGAACGTGGCCCCGGTCGCGGACCACTCATCCACCGCCCAGTAGTACGTGGTCATCGGCTCCAGGGCATCGAGCTCGATCTCCGTCGCCAGCGACATCGAGCGGATGGCGGTGCTCGCGTCCCTGGCCTCTACTGCCGCCGCGTCCGTACTGAAGTAGACGTTGTGCAGGACCGCGTCGGCGCCGATGGTCCAGCTCAGGACGATCCCGTCCGTCGGGACCCCCTGGCCGCCGTCGGCGGGACTCGGCGCACTGGCCGCACCGGGGTCCTGCGCCTGGCAGACCAACGCCAGAGACACCAGCAGGGCCCATGCTACAGTCATCATTCGTCTGCTAAACATACCTCATCTCCTCGTCCAAAAAATGGTGTGGAAAGGGTTTGGCAGAATCACGACAGGACCAAACCGTGCAATGACCGATTCTGTTCACCAACGCTGTGTCGGGGCAACACCTCCTTTCCGATTCTGAAGCGCGTTGTGTCTGCGCGGCGGTGCGCGCATCGCCTCGCTGCCACCGGGAGCTCGTCAACCTCCGCAGATCCCTCTGCCTCCATCGGTATTCGTATCACAGATCGGGAAAAGACTTCCGCAGGTCGCTACATCGTCCGGAGGGCACGGAGACGGCGCAGCGCCACCGCCAGCAAGCTTCTGAATGAACCAGTGGCATGGGCGCGAATGCCGCTTGGGCGGGACTCCTCACTCCAGTCTCCGGCCCCTTTCAGGGCGCCAAGAACCGCCATTGTCGTTTCTCCAGCCTCCGGACCACGTCTTTCTGGGTGACAAATGACAAGACTATTCTATATCCTACCCCGCCTGCCGTCAATCACCATATTCTGACGCAATTGCCCATGTGTGTATGCAGGTTTGGGGCACCGGGATTCTTGAGCCAGTGAAGTCTCCGGGTGGCAGCCTCAAGTCCGCAGGACTTGGGGATGGCCGAAAGTGTCAGCGTCTCTGGGCATACGAGGCCTAATCATGCCCGAATCATGCCCGCCATCCCCAAGGCTGCGCCTTGAGGCTGCCACCCGCCTGCCAGGACGTCTTCAGGGACCTTGGACTTGGGGGGCGAGGTTTTGCATGGCTACCGTGGGCTGTTCTCCTGCGATCGCAGGTCCTCGACGGCCGCGGGGCAGCCTCCGTACGTGTTGCCTTGCAGGCAAACCTGCCCCGCCTGGCTGCCGATGCGGACGCCCGTTCGCTGGTTTCCGGCTGCCGTGTTCTCCAGCCGGCTGTCGCGGACCGTGATGTCGTGGGTCTGGCCCCGGATGTCGATCCCGACCCCCGGCTCCTGGCTGCCGTTGTCGCGGATCGTGCAGCCCTCGATCCGGTTGCGGTGGCCGCAGCGGAACTCGCCGACCTCCGCCCGGAAGAGGATGCCCACCTCGCCGCTTCGCTCGATGGTGCAGTTCCGCACGATGTTGTCGGTGTCGCGGTGCCCGATGCTGATCCCGAAGCGGCTGTTCTCCGACAGGGTGCAGTCTTCCACCAGCCCGTCCGAGACCGCCCAGCAGAAGAAGATGCCCTGGCTGTTTCCCCTGGCCGTGCAGCCGCGAAAGACCGGACGCTGCGAGCCGCTGCCCGGATGGAACCCGAGATCGGCGTTGTTCAGCGACTGGCAGTTCTCGAAGTGGATGTCGTCGCAGACCTGGAAGCTGAAGCCGTCGCCGTTGTAGTTGCGGGCCACCACGTTCGCAAACCGCCAGCGGTTGCAGCTCTGGATGAACACCGCTCCGGCGAAGTTGCCGTTGATGTTCTCGTTGTGGTCGCGGTTGCCGTCGAGCACGAGGTTCTCGATTCGCACGTCGTCGACGCCTTCGGCGGTGAGGATCGGGAAAAGGGTCGCCGCGGTGGCGTCGTCCTGAGTCCAGAAATTCTTCTGGGTCATCCGGTCCAGAAACAGGACCTTGCCTTCGACCGCCGTGACTGTCGCTCGCAGCACGTCGTATTGCCACTGGCCGGGACCGGTGCTCGATCGCAGCATGATGCCGCCGCCGGGCGCAAAGCCCGCCGGATCGTTCACCGCGACGCCGTACTCGTACCAGTCCGAATCGCGGACCAGCGTCGTCACCACGCTGCCGCTCTTTCGCAGAATGGTCCGCTCGCCCGAGCCGCTCAGGGTGATGCGGGGATGCAGATAGATGGCGTTCTTCAGATCATACACCCCCGGCAGGATGCGCAGCGTCCCGCCGCCCAGCCGGTGCAGGTAGTCCACCCCCGCCTGTATGGCCTTGTCATCCGTGCCGCGCAGATCGCCCTCCGTCTGCCCGACCGTCAGAACCAGCGTCCGCACGCTTCGCATCGGCCGATTGCTCGCCGCAGCCCCCAACGCGCGATCCTCCGCCCCTCCAGCCGGCCCTCCACAGATCGACCCGCACATCCCCACCACACATACCGCCGCCACCACCAACCTTCCCAACGCCCTCACGCATTCTCGACGCATACCGTCCGTCCTTCCAAAGAGGTCACACTTTACCCGCCCGCGAATTGTAGTGCCGTCGAATTGGAACGCAAAGAGAAAGCGGTGTTTGACGTCGCCCTCGGGCGCGGTGTGTCCGGCGGTAGTCGGCGCTAAGGGGTCTGCTCCCAGCGCAGGCGCGGGTAGGGCCGGCCCGAGTGCATCGTCCAGACGTCTGCGAAGTCCCAGCCCTGATCGCAGAAGGAAGCACTCTGTTTCATCTGATCGGTGGTCAGAGCCGTGGCGTCCTCGCAGCCGGACCCTGCGCCCTGAGGTCGCATCATGCCCGATGCCTGCGAATCCCAGAAACACGCGAGCACACCGGGACGGTAGATGGATAGCCAAGAGGTTGCGCCGTCTTGCTCTGACTCCTGCACCTGCTCAACGATGTACTGGCATGGAGGGTAGTCTTGCAGTTCATCGTCGTCGATGAGCGGTTCGGTCTCGCCGATCAGACCGCCCGCGTCCTCGTTGCCTGTGACCCGTCCGGCGGAGAAACAGCGTACGAGGCCACACCCTGTGCGTAGGCCGACCAGGCCACCGACGTTGGACGAACCAGCCACCGGGCCAAGCGCATAGCAGTCCTGAATCTCGCCCAGTGCGTGCGCGAAACCGATGAGTCCTCCCACCGCTTCGGTTCCATGGACGGAACAATCCGATCGGCACTGGATGATTCGACACAACCCAATCTGTTCAGTCGGGGAAGAGAAATCGTGCAGGCCGTAGGCCATGACCGTGCCGCTGCACATCCCGACCAAGCCTCCGACCCAGCGCTCGCCACGAACGCGGCCGGAAGTCGAACAGTGCAAGACGGTCTGGCCAAGGCCCAGCTCAGCAACAAGGCCAGCGACTCTTTCGACGCCGTGTACCTGTACAGCGGCCGAACAGGAATCGATCAAACCATCGCCCCATCCCACAAGGCCGCCGACCGTGTCTTTGCCCGCCACGGTGCCTGTGAGAGAGCAGTTACGAATGCTGCCCGAGCCGAGCGCTCCGGCCAGACCGCCCACGGCATAGTTGCCCTGGATAAGGACATCGGTTAACCTCAGGTTTCGGATGTGCCCTGCGGCGTCTTGCGAAGGCCCTTCGAAAGGTCTGCCGACCAGTCCGAACAACCCGACCCACGACGCGTCGGGCCGGACGATACGCAGATGCGAAATGACATGCCCCTGTCCGTCGAACACACCTGTGAATGCTTCTACTTGCGAATCGCCGATGGGTCGGATCGTATTCGGCTCGATTCTCGCCATGTCAAGATCGCGGATGAGCACGAAATGCTTGTCCCACAGGTTCGGGTCGGAGCCGAGAACAACCAACTGCTCCGCCGAAGCGATCTGATAGGGACTGACCGCCGTACCGTCTCCCCCCGCAAACCGATCGCCCGAAACGACCGAAACGCTCAGCACGAGGAAGAACGCACCCAACCAGGCTGTGCGTGACAAGCCACGCAAATCCATCGATGTTCTCCCCACGCAATCCCCACTACGAATTCGATCCCGCATCCTGCCCGCATCGATCCATCGCCACGCAACTGTTCTTACTATACCATATCCGCTCA
>CAZNSM010000081.1:9175-17597 GCA_964575615.1 uncultured Pirellulales bacterium
GTAGCGATTTGCCTTGAAATGGCGCGGGCGGACAGAAGGAACATGGTCGGACCACTTGAAGATCGCAGAGAAGAGTTGACGCAGCTTTGCCGGGATTTTCGCGTCAAGCGCCTGGATGCGTTTGGCTCGGCGGCAGGGTCCAATCGCTTCGACCCCGATCGGAGCGACATCGACCTGCTTGTGGAGTTCGAGCCGATGGACCCGGTCCGCCATGCGAAGGCCTATTTTGGCCTTCTCGCCGCATTGCAGGACCTTTTCGCCCGGGGGGTTGATCTGCTCGAAATCAGGGCGGTGACCAACCCCTATCTCCTGGAGTCCATCGAGAAACAGCGACGGCAGATCTATGCGGTCTGAGAGCAGGAAATACCTCTACGATATCCTCAGGGCTTGTGAAGCCATCGGCCACTTTATCGAAGGCAAGCGGTTTGCCGACTACGACAGCGATCTCCTGCTCCGGTCGGCGGTGGAACGGCAGTTGATGATCGTCGGCGAGGCGATGAGTCAAGCCACGCGGATGGATGAGGAATTGGCTGACCAGATCGACGATGCCCGCGAGATCGTCAACCTGCGCAACGTCATCGTTCATGGTTACACCGTCATCGAGAACGAGACCATCTGGGGAATCGTCCAGGCGGACGTTCCCAAACTACGCGACCAGGTCGCTCGGCTCTTGAGGAGGTAGCCGCACCTTCGTGAGGCGAAGAGGCGGAATGCTCATCTGGCGAGGGAGTGGAGCTGTAATGCGTTTGTAGAGGCAATAATCAACGGTCTTCCGAGGTTCTTCTTAAGGCGGGTGTGCGATGGACAGAAGACAGTTTTGTTGGCGGACGGCGGGGGTGCTGGCGGCGATGCCGCTGGCGAACGTCGGCTTGGCTCAGGCAGGGCAGGGAGCTGAGCCGATCAGACTGATCGTGCGGGCCGACGACATCGGTTCGTGCCATGCGGCCAACGTCGCGTGCATCCGCAGCTTCCGCGACGGGATCGCGCGGAGCGTCGAGGTGATGGCGCCGTGTCCGTGGTTCAACGAGGCGGTGGCGATGCTGCGCGAGACGCCCGGCTACGACGTCGGCGTGCACCTGACGCTGACCAGCGAGTGGGCCAACTATAAGTGGGGCCCGATCACGCAATCGCCGAGCCTGGTCGATTCGAGCGGGTATTTCTTTGCGACGAACCGCGACTTCCTCGCCGCCAAGTGGGACATCCACGAGGTCGAGAAGGAGTTGCGGGCCCAGATCGAGCTGGCCAAAAAGCACATCGCGCAGGTGACGCACCTGAGCAGCCACATGGGCACGCCGACCAGCACGCCGGAGCTTCAGACGCTGGTGCGAAGGCTCGCGGCCGAATACAAGCTGCCGATCGAGACGCCCGGCGCCCAGTGGTTCCGCTGGCCCGCCGACAACAACACGGCCGCCGAACAGCGCGAGGCGGCGCTGGTCAAGGCGCTCGAAGAACTGAAGCCGGGCATCTGGGTCCTCGTCGAGCATCCGGGCCTCGACACCGACGAGATGCGGGCGATCGGGCACGAGGGCTACGGGAACGTCGCGGCCCATCGTGACGGCGTCACGCGGTCCTTCACCAGCGAGCGGGTCAAAGAGGTCATCAAGGAGCGAAGCATCCAACTGGTCAGCTACGGCCAGATATGGCCAGGCAAGCAATGAGGACAGGGGCACCCGGTTTCAGACGCCCCTCATACGTTCGCCCCGATCGCCTCGCCCAATGTCTGGAAGAATCGCTCACACCACCTGCAATGTCTTCGCACCTCCGCGCAGTCCACCTTCTCCAGCAATCTTGCTCCGTCGCGAATCTTGCGGTACTCTCTGGCTGGCGTCTGCCTGGTGGCTTTCTCCAGTGCCTCGTTGATATCGGCTTTGGTACGAGTCTCGGCCTGGTTCGGCGGGGGCAGTTTGCCACTGTCAAAGTTGCCGCCGAAGTGCTTCTTCAGTCCCTTGGGGTCAGCCAGAAACCATGCTTCCATGCAGGCCACCATCATCTGGCATTGTCTGTTGTCCGCGCCTGACGGGGTGTCCCACTTGTCGCCATCGCGGTTCTTAAGGTGATCCCACGGCGCGACCGTGATTGCCACAGGGTCTTCCGAATCGACGAGCAGCACGTTGAACACTTCTGGCTCGTTGCGAAGAGCATCGACGAATGCGTCGTAAGCCGCCCCGCGTGGGCCACAGGGAATCAGACGCCAACGGATGCGACGCCGACGCACCTCATCGACCACCGACTTCAGAAAAACCGACATGCCACGGCGGAGCGGATCGAGCGTCTGGGCTGTGTCTCCACCGCCTTCGATGTAGATGGCAATAGCCTTTACCACAGGTTGCCTCCGACTTTTCCGAGGCGCCAGACCTCGCCCAACCGGTATCTCTCCAACCAGTGCGCCAATTTCGCCCTCTCCAGTCGTCGCAGTTCGGTACCGTTCTCCAGGTAGTCACAGACCAATACGGTCTCGGTTTGCTCCGTCAACGCCGAAACCAGCAAATCCGAGTGCGTTGTCACGACCAACTGTGTCTTCTCCGATGCCTCAACCAACAAATCGGCAAGCAGGGACATCGCGTCCGGATGCAGGCCCAGTTCCGGCTCTTCGATGCAGATCAACGGGGCCGACCGGGGGTTCAGCAAGATCGCCAGAATTGCCAGGAATCGCAAGGTCCCGTCGGAGAGCCGGGTTGCCGGCACCGGAACACTCAAGCCATCCTCGTGCAGATAGACCTGCACCGATCCCGCGGAAATCTTGGTGCTTAGGCGTGTGAACCGCGGCAGGAAGTCGTGCATCAGATTGTTGAATCGGGTCCACTCACTGCCACGATGCTCCAAATCGTTTAGCACCAGTCCCAGATTGACAAGCTGCGGCAACAGCACATCGGTGGGCAGGTTGGCAGGTTGCGCCGCGCGCAAGGCAGCGGAACGCCCGAAGCTCCATTCGCGGAACACCTGGATGCCGCCGAATCGCTTCGCAGTTGCCGTCACCTCCGGGTACAGGTCCGGGTCTTTCCGCTGCGAGAGGATCGATTGCTGCGGGTCAATGCTTTCGCGTCTTAGCTTGCGTTCCTTAGGCCTCGGTTTGCCTGTCTTGTTATCGTGAGTTTCGCTGATGTTGATCGCCGGGTGTCCTCGCTGAAACCGATAGTAAAACCGCACATCGTTGGCACGGGGGTCAGCCTTGTTCGCCTCCTCCAGCACCTCATCAGTGATCTCCAGCCGCCCGGCACTTTCCGCAAACTCGATAGCGTAGCGCAACTGTGGTGTGCTATCCACAGGTGACAGGAGGGCCTCGATCCGAGCTACCGTTGCCCCCTGGCGTCCATGCCAAATCCAGTCGGTAGGCGTGCCGCCGAGGCGGATCACTCCACTGAAATCCGCCGGCGTTGCGTGGAGCAATTCGATTGCCTCAATGAAGTTCGATTTGCCCACGCCGTTGGGGCCAATTAGCACATTCAGGTTCGTGAGTTTCACAGGTTCGCTCTGCGGTGCAAAGGACAGAAAACCCTGCAACTGGAGGCTATCCAACAATTTGGCGTTCATGGCTCACGTCCAGCCCCAATCGGGTGCCAACTGAATCATTACACTTTCGCTACGCATGTTCCACAGGGTGACTATTATGCCAGACGCACGGAGGAGAGCCAAGCAAAAAGGCGACTGTAGGGTGTGCGATTCATTTTTGGTCTACTGCTTCTTGTGGGCAGTTGATAGGATACTCTGTTAACGAGGACGGAGGTACAAGGACATACGAGGTCTTAGGAGTGATCATGAACGTAGACCTGCATTATGGAACAGGCGTTGTCACTCTTCGGGTGCCGGATCGGAATGTGCAGGAGGTCATCCGGCCGTGGCAGGGGCCGCAGGGCGGGGATGCGGCGGCGGGCCTGCGGGACATCATGGGCGTCCAGGCCGGCGCGTTTCGCGATGAGGTCGCCGGCAAGCGCGTGTGCGTGCTCGTCGACGACGGTACGCGCGACGAGCCCCTGGCGGAGGTGCTGCCGCACGTGTGCGACGCGCTGCGGCGGGCCGCGTCGGTCCAGTTCCTGATCTGCACGGGGACCCACACGGCTGATACGCCGAAGAACCGCCAGATCGGACACGAGATCGAAAAGGCCCGACGCAATGCGGGCCTGAACGTGACACGAATCCACGCCCACGACTGCCAGACCGACCGGTTCCTCGACCTCGGCCGCACGTCGCACGGGACGCAGGTGCTGGTCAACGCGTTTGCCGAAGAGGCGGACGTCTTTCTCGCGGTCTCCGATGTGAAGGTCCATTACTTCGCGGGATACTCGAATCCTGTCAAGAACTTCGTGCCCGGCATCAGCGCCTTTCGCACGGTCGAGCAGAATCACAGCCTGGCCCTGCTCGATGAATCCACGCACGCGGCGCACCCGTGGCACCCCAGGGCCGAGCAGAGAAACAACCCGCTGGCCGCCGATATGGTGGAGGGCATGGAGTTGATCGCCAAAGGCAGGCCGATCTATGCGCTCGTGATGCTCAGCGCCGGTACGCGGCTGCTCTGGGCGCGGTTCGGGCCGATCCAGGACGTGAGCGCCGAATCGTTTCTCGTGACCGACGAGCGGAATATCCAGACGGTCACTCCGGCGTCGCGACTGGTTGTCTCGCCGGGAGGCCTTTCCAACGACGAAGACCTGTACATCGCCCAGCGGGCCCTGGAGCTGAACCGGGCCGCCGTGATGGATGGCGGAGAGATCCTGTTCCTGGCCGCCTGTCCCAACGGCATCGGCGAGCCACAGACCCTGGCGAACTTCTACGACCGCCTGACGGCCCCGCTGGAGGACGTCATTCGGTCGATCCGCCAGGACTACGTCCTCTACAGTCACAAGCCGTACAAGTTCGCCGTGCTGATCCGCCGGCTGCGACGCGTCTGGATGCACACGCAGATTGCCGCCGCCCTCGTCGAGGCGGCCCACATGCATCCCGCGCACGACCCGCAGGCGGTGGTGGATGACTGGCTCGCCGAGCAGCCCGATGTCAAAATCATCTTCATCGACGGCGCCAACAAAGTCGCCCTGCGGGCCGTCTCGTGACAACTGGCAACAACGATTGATTCACTGTGTCCCTGGTCGGTGGTTGTCTCGACTATCCCGACAGGACGCGTGACATACGGAAGTTATTCCTGGGAGATCACGTCTATGAGAAATCGGATTGAACACTCGGGCGCGGCGAAGACGGCGTTTATTCTTTGCCTGTTTCTACTCCTGGGCACTCCGTGGATTGGCGAGGCGAAGGCGGAGCCTGGCTCCTCGTGGCAGGTGGGCACACCGATTACCACGTACTGGGCGGGGCCTGCGATGACCGACGCCGTGGCGCAACAGATGGTTGAAGGTGGTTTCAACCTCGTCTGGTGCGGCAGCGAAACGGAACTCGACGTGGCGCACCGTCACGGCCTTCGCGGCCAGCTCACCAGCGGCCTGTTCACGCTCGCCTCGCTCGACGATCCCGACCGCCGCCAGCAGTTGGATGCCCTGATCGCCCGAGTCAGCAGGCACCCCGCGCTGTATTCGTATCACCTGATCGACGAGCCCAGCGCTGCGCAGTTCCCGGCGCTCGGCAAGCTGGTCGCGTATTTGCGCCATCGCGATCCTCTGCATCTGGCCTACATCAACCTGTTTCCCACGTACGCCAACAATCAGCAGCTCGGCACCAAAGGCGACACGGTCACCGCCTACGCCGAGCACCTGCGCCTCTACGTCGAGCAGGTGAGGCCCTCGCTGGTCAGCTACGACCACTATCAGTTCCGGCTCAAGGGCGACAGCGACCAGTACTTCCTGAACCTGGCGATGATCCGCCGGGCCGCGCAGCAGGCGGGCGTGCCGTTCCTCAACATCGTCCAGGCCTGCACTTGGGCGCCCGACGCGATGCGCATCCCGAACGCCGACGAGCTGCGCTACCTGGTCTATTCCACGGCGGCCTACGGCGCGCAGGGCATCAGCTACTATGTCTATGCCCACCCGAACCACCACGGCAGTCTCGTCGGCCTCGACGGGACGCCGGGACCTCTCTACCACGCGGTCAAATCCTACAATCGCGAGTTCGTCGCCATCGCCAGGGAGCTCCAGCCCTTGCGCTCGCTCGGCGTGTATCACACTTCGATGCGCGAACGTGGCTGCGAGCCGCTGCCGCCGGACGCCGTCTTCCGCATCGACTCCTCGGCGTCGCCCGCCTCGCCGCGAGGCTTCTTGCTCGGCTTCTTCGGAGCTGCGGAGAAGCCGACGCACGCGGTTCTGGTGAACCTGGACTACACCGCCGGAGCGAGTGCTACGCTCGTCGGCCCGGACACGCTGGAGCGGTTCGACGCCGGGACCGCCCAGTGGACCTCTGCGAACAAGTCCGCCGTCGAGCTGACCCTGCCGCCCGGCGGAGGAGCGCTGGTGCGAACGCGCTGATGGGGAATGCCTATGGGTCCAGGGCGATACCTGTTCGTTGTATTGGCCGCATGGCTGGCGATCTGCGTTCCGCCATCCTTGCGGCCCGCCGCCGGCGAGGAGCCGGCCGAGGACCCGTTCACGTATCAGCACGGCGTGGTCGTGCGCGGTTCGCAGTCGACGCCGCGTTTGGCGTTGGTGTTCACCGGGCATGAGTTTGCCGAAGGGGCCGAAGCGATCCTCGATGCGCTGGCCCTGCACGACGCCAAGGCATCCTTCTTTTTGACCGGCGACTTCCTCCGCAATGGGCACTTCGCGCCGCTGGTCCAGCGGATGCTGGCCGAGGGCCATTACGTGGGCCCGCATTCCGACCGGCACCGGCTCTATTGCGATTGGACGCCGGACCGACGGACGCTGCTGACACGCGACGAGTTTCATGCGGACCTGGACGCCAACCTGCGCGAGCTGGAGCGATTTGGCGTCACGCGCCGTCAGGCCCGGTTCTTCCTGCCCGCCTACGAGCACCACAACCGTGACATCAGCGACTGGACGAACGCGATGGGTCTGACACTGGTCAACCTCTCGCCCGGCACGCGCTCGGCCGCCGACTACACCTCCGAGAAGGACGGCAACTTCGTGTCGTCACAGGCGATCCTCGACAGCATCCTCCAACGCGAGCGGAAGGACTCGAACGGGCTCAATGGCTCTGTGCTGCTGATGCACCTGGGAGCCGGCCCCGAACGCGTGGACAAGATGCACGCGCGCCTGCCGGAACTGCTCGACCGGCTCAAAGAGGGAGGTTACGCGTTCGAGCGCATCGACCGCCTGCTGGCGCGTCACGTTCGCGCCAGCCAGATTGGCTACACGGTGCAAGGCCCGAAACTCGCCGTTGCCCTTGCTTACGAGCCTCTCCCGGCACGATTCGACGTCATCGATTTGGACTCGGGCGGATCGGTGTTCCAGGGCGTCACGCGTCCGGCGGCGGGAATGAGCTGGGGCCGATTCAACCATGTGGTGGAACTGGACTTCTCGGCGCTGCGCCGGCCCGGGCGATACCGCCTTCGCCTTGGCGGCGCCGTCTGCGAGCCTGTCGTCATAGACGACGCGGTCTTTCAGCCGCTGCCGGATCTGCTGCTGGAGTTCATGCGGCAGCAGCGTTGCGGCTTCAATCCGTGGCTGAACGCCCACTGTCACCAGCTCGACGGCCGGACCGCCTACGGGCCGCTTCCGGCCGGAACGGCCATCGACGCTCGCGGCGGTTGGCACGACGCCGCCGACCTCCTGAAGTACCTGCTCACGTCGAGCAACGCCACCGCGCAGATGCTGCTCGCCTGGGAATTGCACGATGCGGCGGCGGAGCAACCGCGATCGGCGATTTTCGGCGATCGGTTCGACGCCCTCGGCCGCCCCGGCGGCAACGGCTTGGCCGATCTTCTCGACGAGGCCCGCTGGGGTCTCGACTGGATGCTGAAGCTGCATCCGTCGCCCGAGGTGCTGTATCATCAGGTGGCGGACGATCGCGACCATTGCGGCTGGCGACTGCCGCCCGACGACCCCGCTGACTACGGCTGGGGCAAGGGCGGTGCCCGCGTGGTGTATGCCGCCGACGGCCGGCCGCAGGGACTCGGACGCTACGCGAGCGAATCGACGGGCCTGGCCAACCTCGCCGGACGCTACGCCGCCGCGATGGCCCTGGCCTTCCAGGTCTGGAAGGACGACCCGAACGAGGCCGTGTTCGCGCGACGCTGCCTGACGGCGGGCGAAGAAGTCTACCGCCTCGGTCGCGCCCGCGAAGGCGTCCAGCAGGGCAACTCCTACGGCGCGCCCTATCGCTACGCCGAAACCACTTGGGCCGACGACATGGAGTGGGGCGCTGCCGAGCTGTTTCGGGCGACGGGCGACTCGCGCTACCTCGACGACGCCAAACGCTACGCGCACCTGGCCGGCTCGGAATCGTGGATGGGCCGCGAGCAGACCGGCCACTACGAGTTCTACCCGTTCTTCAACGCCGGCCATTTCCGCCTGCACGGCGTCGCGGACGC
>CAZNSM010000081.1:17697-21482 GCA_964575615.1 uncultured Pirellulales bacterium
GTCTCTCAAGGGCGTCGGCATCACCGAGCCCGACCCGCTGGCCGACTTCCAGGACCCGCGCGCCGTCTACCACGACGACCTCGCCGACTACAGCACCAACGAGCCCACCATGGACGGCACCGCCTCCGCCATCCTGATGTGCTCCGCCCTCCACCCGCCCCCGTTATGACTCAGAACTTAACACTCCCCTCGTCCCCGCCTCCGGCCTGCAACCTGCCACACCACGAGATTCGAACCACGAGATTCGAGATACGCGCCCTCTGGCCGCTGCCTCCCATGCCTCGCTATAGCTCGGAACAAGGGCGGACCCTCATCGCTCCGTGCCATATAATGCCTTATTCCGCATGGTGCAAGTCCACAATCCTGAAGAAGCTCCGTCAATTTCCGGGAGGCAGGACTAGCTACCTCTCGGAGCCCCCCGACACGAACCGTAGGATGACTTCCTCACGCATGCGGTTTTGAAGCTGCTTCCCAGATTGCTGCGACGTAGGAGGGGGAAGATACCGCCGGCTTTCTGCGATCGCCCTCACGACTCGCGAGACGAAAGAGAACCCGTGATTGGTGGCGAGTTCAGTCAGGGCGTCAGAGTTCCTTATGAACGCCCCACGAACAGAGGAATCCCCCACAACGAAGATCGCTTCTCCGTTCTTCTTGAGGACTCTAGCGCATTCTCGTAGTACGTCATCCATATCATGTGCGTAACGTCGCATCATCCCCATCTGGCGGCCATCCAAACCATGTGCCCCCATAGCATTGATCGCTGCGGCAATTGCACCCTCGGACCGTGAGTCATGCGAGATTTCAGATCCTATGTTCTCGGATCGCAACCGTCTAATATCCTTGATGCGGTAGCCCATCCACACAAGAGAGAGCTTGTGGCCTCGCAGATAGTCAATGGCGTTCAGATAGGGAGGGGACGTGATAATCATGTCCACGCTATTCGACTCGACTGGAAGACGCCGTGCGTCGCCAAAGCGAATATCAGCAGGGGGACAAGTCCCTTCGGCCTTGTCCCTGACTTGGAATGGAGAGTTCTGCGCGACCTGCCGTACCGCATCCAGGAACCTATCGAAACAGCGAATAGGTGCTCTTTTGTAGGCTTTGTGTGGACGGCTGTGCGAGACATCCATCGCGAGAGAAGCCCCACTGGTCTTCGTGATGATGAGGCGAGAGAAAGCGCACCACAGTAATGTCTTCTCAACGTCACACTTCATTCGTGCAATACAAGTGGCTAGGGCGACTAGTTGACAGCGATTTGTGTGATCGAACCAGAAGTCGATAAACTGCCGTGTTTCCTCATCTGTCCCTCTAGGATAGGCCTCTCTATGGTTCAACGCGTTTGCCAAGTGCCGTGCTCTGTCCAAGACAATACTGGCGCGATGCTTCAGTCGTTCGGGGGCAATATCAGAGCACCAGGCGCGCGCGATGACCAGCGCCAAAGGGTCAGTGTCGCACCCGACGGCATAATGGCCCTTTGCCCTGGCGCATACAAGCGTTGTTCCCGACCCCGACATCGGATCAAGAATCCTCAATGGCTGTGGCGCATCGGGCAGTGAATCCCACACAATGGACGGAGCCATCCGTGCCGGAAATGGATGAACGGGTCGGATATGGGCTTTCTGAGCGGCGGATGTCATATGTCGATCGTTCTTTTCTCCTGGTCTAGATACTCCCCAACTGCCGCCTGGATGTCGTTCAGTATTAGGTCTGGACGCCTGTCTATTTCCACGGACTTCTCGCGGGCGAAGACAACGCCGCGTGCCATCACCTGCATGGCCCTACAGCATTCAATCAGGTCTTTCTTGTCCATTCTAATGGGCGGCTTGCGATGACGGAGTTCCGTTTCTACCGCCGCATATTCCACGGCTTCGTAAGGTTGTTCTTGTGCCAAATGCCATATCGTCTCGAGAATCTCTTTATACGGCCAGTTCTTTGGTATCTCGGATGCGAGTCCCTCAACCCATGCCTTGCTTTCTTCTGGAGTTATGCAATCTCTGAACAGTCCCCGAAGGCGGCTGAGGCCACCCACTCGCCTGGAGGAGACAATACGAATCAATCTCGCGAGATCGTCAATGTGCATAAGGGTGATCGTCTTGCCTGTGGTCTCTTTGTGTGACTTGATCTCACGGACTGACGCCGAATCCTCTCCCGTGGAGGTGGCGAAACCATTGGCGATCACCAGGTGATGATCACAACCGTAGTCTTCCATATGTCTGGCTATGCCAGACACTCCCAGGCGATGAGCGGAAACAGGCTGGCCGCTCTTCGCTTCAAGTCCGACCTTATAGCGCTGAACTCTCCCATCTTCAGCCGCTGCAAGATGAGCCTCGGCTGTGCCATCTGGCTTGCCTTTTCCTCCTATGCGAATGACGTTCGCGAACCCCAGCGCTTCAAAAGCAGCTCGCATCTCCTCTTCAAGTTTGTTCTCGTCATCGCGCGCTTCGATGAGCGAAAGAGCAATCATCCCCGCCGTCCGCCGGGCAGACGATCTCACAAATTGCCTCAGCAGTTCGTCTCGTCTGCCGAGAACGTCACGAATGATACTCTCCTCCAATCCCATATGGTATAGATGAGCTTCCATTAGGATCTCACTCATCACGAACATCTCGAGCGGAAGACTTCTTCGGATATCAGTAAAGAACTCCTGAAAAGCAGCGATAAATGGATGGGACGAGTTAATCAGCACCTTCCCGTCGCATATGTCAAAGACCGCAAGTGCCTCTTTTGAGTCCAAGACAACCATCTCTATTGAGCGAAGCAATCCATCTGTTCCCTCTGCCCGGTCGCGCAGTTCCTCCAGGAACTTGGCCTGTTCCTTGGGACGGAGCCCAGAAGGAAAACGGTAGTAGAACGGCGTCGCCTTGTTTTCTGCCACTAATTGGGCAAGCGACACTATGGGCCTGCGCGTCATACTGCCAGGGGCAGACGACACGCGTGCAGAGATCAAGGCAATAGGCGACTGAGATCGGTCGTGCTCAACAAGACGGTTGCGCGCGAGATTGAAACCGGCACGCAGGAAGTTCTGGACCTCCTCATACAACTCACCCTGTTGGAACGACTCGCGTGACGATCTCAACGCGGCATCCAGGCTGTCAATATGTACGACCATCCTGAACCGCGAGAAGGTGCCATGACGCAGGACATTTCTTTCTATTCCGAAACCTGGATCATCTACGTTGACTCTTCGCCCGTGCACATAGACGAAGAACCCACTGCTCTGCTCGAACTTAGGCTTGCCCGCATCTAATTCATCTGCAAATACCTCTATGTATCCTGTTATTCTGCCGAGCACTTCATCGTGATACACACCATATCGATGTACGGAGTCCTGAGGTTCGCTGATGTCTTCCCTCTCGATCAGCCCCTCTGGGCAGGGCTTCGGCATCTGGACCACATCCTTACCTATGACAAGGCGAGCCAGTGGTTTCTCCATATCCGGTGGGGATATCCTATCACCATCGAGGAAGAGACTGAAATCACTCTGTTGCGGCATGGCTGTTCTCAACACCCATTTCAGCCTGCCGATCTTGATCTGTTTGCCCATCTTCTTGAGCTTGGACATAATGGCAGCAGTCCATGATTCTGGAGCACGAGCTCCAAACAGATCAAGTGCCTGGTACCCCTCCTTCTCACCGTTCATCCACGGCTGCAAGGCGTCACGTGCCTCTTCAGGTGTGAGAGTTCGCAGGGGGATACGTATTGTCTGTTCATCAAAGACCCCCTTTGATGCTTCCTCAATGCTGCCGGTCAGCCGGGAATAGTCCATTGTAGCCGCATAATATGCG
>CAZNSM010000082.1:0-10962 GCA_964575615.1 uncultured Pirellulales bacterium
CCCACCGGTGCATAAACCATCGCATAGGTCCGGCCGACATCACGTGTGGCTACGAATCGATAACGCCCCTCCCCCGGCACCGCGGTCGGCACCGTGGGCCCATCGTCGGCGCCCGACGTCGCCAGAGCCGGCTCGCCGTTGGGCGAAGTTGTCGTGGTGCGGAAGCGCACCTCGTACGCGCCGGCGTTCTGCCCCAGCGTGAAGTTGCGCACCCCCGTGTCCTTCGAGAGCGTGACAATCCGCGCCGGACCCGCCTGCGTTCTGTTGGCGGGCTTGATCCACGCTTCGATTGTGAAGGCCCCCGACTGTTTCACCGCTTCAGTCAGCTTTGCAGCCGGGCTTGGTGAACAGATCGATGTCGGCCGGGTAATCCGCAGGCCGCCACCATCGAGCCATCGGACGGCGGAGGCATCCTCGATCTCCAGATTCAGCGGAGCGCCGTGACCCGCGCGGTCCTTGACGGTCCGGCCCGACCCTTCGCGGAAGTCGTAGAGCACCACCGGATCGATGGGCTCGTGGTCTTGCGCTGCCTGGGCTGAGCGGACAATCTGGGCCTTATCGAGAGCCCGCGCATACAAAGCCACCCGATACAGATCGCCCAACCATGGGCGATCATCGGTCAATTCGTTGCCCAGCGCCAGGCGGAACCCCAGATCCCAGTCGGATAGGCTGCCGCGCACGGTCCCGGTCTCGACGACGGCGCCGTTGACGTAGAGCGAGGCTTTGCCGTTCGCGTCGCGCGTATAGGCAACGTGCGTTCTCTTCGCATCGACGACCATATCGCGGCTCGCCTGCGCGGAGCTTCCATCCGGACGGTGGGCGACAAGGATCGAGTCATCCGGCACTCGCGTCAGGAACGGACGCGATTCGATGAGCCGGCGACCATACTGCATCTGGCCGGCGCCGGGCTGGTCGATGGCCTCATACCAGGGCATCAGCGGGTTGTTGATCGGCCCACGGCCCGGCTGCCACATCTGCCAGACGGAATGGTGGCCGTACGTGTGGCCGAAGGCCCCGGTGAAGAGGTCCCAGTAGAGCGGCCGGCGGACGTCGGACGAGATCGAGTGGCCCAGGTCCCGAGCCCGAAACGAAACTGGATGATCCTCGTAGATCGGCTCGCCATCGATAACCGGCTTGATCGGCGTGCGGTCGTAGTCGGCACGCGTGTTTTGAAAACCCTCGTTGAATTTGACGTTGTGGCCGTTCTGACGCATGTTGAAATCGAGCCAGTCGTCGTTGTGGAAGTAGTCTGCCGAACCGCCCCCGCCGCGAGGATGGAACGTGATCAGATGGGCGCCGCCGTCACCGGCCCGAAGCCCGCGCGCCATGGCACGAATGATTTCCTTCTGTTCGTCGTTATCGACGGTCCGGTCGCCGCCGAGAATCCAGATCAGATGCTTGTCCCGATACCGCTGCCCGAGCCACCGGCCGTACGTCTCGGCGTTCTGGACGGTGAACAGCGGCTTGCCGTCCTTGACGTTGTCGTGCCAGTAGCGGCCCCATGTCGGCAGAAAGCCGATGTACAGACCCAGTGAGTTGGCCTTGTCCACGATGTAGTCCACGTGGTCCCAGTAGTCGTTGTTGGGACCGTCCTGGACGGCCGGCCGGGCGGGATCGAGGTCTACCAGCGGCAGGTGTCCGTAGGGATTGGGGTCGCGGTGTCCGTCGACTTCAGCCAGGGCGACCGCCTGGATGACCGTGAAGCCTTTGGCGGAGCGGTTCTCCAGGTACTTGCCCGCCTCCTCGCGATTGAGCCGGTGGAACAGCTCCCAGGCGGTGTCGCCCAGATAGAAGAACGGCGTCCCGTCGGCATGGACCAGAAACCGCTTGTTCTCGGAGATCTTCAAAGGCCCGTGTCGGAAATCCGCAGAGGCCCTGACAACAGTTGATGAACACAGGCCGCACACCATGCAGGCAGCAAGCCATAAGAACCTGCGAATGCACCGGTTCCCGCACGAATCAATGTTCGAATGGCCCATTTCCTACTCCTTTACAGGGATTCAATTCCGGCCCGGGCTCTTCCAGACCATGGCCCTCGATTGTAACCGTCTTCAGAGATCGCGCCAAATGCGGGTCCCGCGGCGCGAATGGAGGCTCCTCGTGTAACGAAACAACGTCCCGGACGCGGCAATCGGACGGTCGAAAAAAACCGCGAATCACACGTGTGATGTTGTCGCAAGCACTGAAACCTGCTATATTATGCGTCTTTTACGCTGCCAAGAGGAGGCCTCCGCCGCCTGCGGCGGGGCTGCGGCCGCGAAAGACGTCCAGTACAGGAGTCGTTGGTATGGAATACGCTATCGAGGATACGCGCAAACAGCCCGTACCCAAGGTAAAGGACCTGATTGGCAAGGGCCTCATTACGCTGGAAACGGCCAGGGACTGGCTCAGAACCATGTATGAGATCCGGTTCTTCGAGGAAAAAGTCTTCGATCTGCTGGGCCAGAACATCATCAAGGGGGCATCCCACCTGTACGCGGGCGAGGAAGCGGTGGCCACCGGCGCCATCGCGGCCATCGAACGCGGCGACGTGATCGGCTCGACCCACCGGGGCCATGGCCATTGCGGGGCGATCGGCAACAAGTACGCCGACGGGGACGCCGCCCGCCAGAACCACTGGAACGCGATGATGGCCGAACTGATGGGCAAGGAGACCGGTTACTGCAAAGGTCGCGGCGGCTCCATGCACATCGCAGAGGTCGAGCATCAGAACAACCTCGGCTCGACCGGCATCGTCGGCGGCAATCAACCTCCGGCCGTCGGTGCGGCCCTGGCGGAGAAGTGCAAGAAGTCCGGCCGGGTCGTTCTGTCCTTTTTCGGCGATGGATCGACCAACACCGGCACGTTCCACGAGTCCATGAACATGGCCTCGACACTGAAGGTCCCGCTGGTCGCGATCATCGAGAACAATCTCTACGGAATGAGCGTGCCGTTCTCCGGCAGCGAGGTCGAGGGGACGCTGTGCGCCAGCAACATTGAGGACATCGCCGTCCGGGCGAAGGCGTACAACGTGCCGGGAATGATCGTCGACGGTCAGGACCCGGCCGCGATCTTCCTCGCGGTGCGAAAAGCGGTCGAGCGGGCCCGCAAAGAGAACCTGATGACAATGATCGAGGCCAAGACCTACCGTTGGTACGGCCACAGTCGAAGCGACCCGAGGGCGTATCGAACCAAGGCCGAGGAGAAGGCCTGGCACGAGCGCGACCCGATCACCGTCTGGCGGAACAAGCTCACCTCTGAGGGGCTTTGCACCGAGGCGGAGCTGGACACCATCAAAGACGCTGCTTTCAACGCCATCGAGACCGCCACGCAGTTCGCGATTGACAGTCCCTGGCCGAATGGGGCGGACGTCGCCAAGGACGTCTACGTCGAGGAGACCTATCCGGCCGATCTGATCGAAAAGGAAAAGGCGACCAGCGCCAGAGTCACGGATGCCTCGCGAGTCTTCGAAGCAGCGCTGGCATCGTCTACTGCCAAGACCAAGAAGGAGCGAACCGAAGAGGCCAGCGGCACGGTCAAGTCGCAGTTTGGCATGGAGGTGATGACGATCGGGCAGGCCGTCGCGGCCGCCCAGGCGGAGGAGATGAGGCGCGACCAGCGCGTGTTCCTTTTCGGCGAAGACGTCGGTCTCTATGGCGGCGCCTACCAGGCGACGCGCGGCCTGCTGGCGGAATTCGGGACCGAGCGTGTGATCGACACAGCGATCTCCGAGGCGGCGATTGCCGGCGCCGCGGTCGGAGCGGCGTTGCGCGGGATGCGTCCCATCGCCGAGATCATGTACGTCGATTTCGTCACCATCGCGATGGACCAGTTGGTTCACGTGGGGGCCTACAATCGCTATATGTTCGGCGGCAAGGCGAAGGTGCCCATGGTCCTGCGAACCGAAGGGGGCGTCGGGCGATGCATCGCCGCGCACCATTCCGAGTCCCTGGAAGCCTGGCTCATGCACACGCCGGGCCTGTACGTCGTGATGCCCTCGACACCGTATGATGCCAAGGGGCTGCTCAAGGCCGCCATTCGTAGCGAGAACCCGGTGGTCTTCATCGAACACAAAGCCACCTACGGCCAGGTTGGCCCGGTGCCAACGGACGATTACATCATTCCGTTGGGCGTCGCGGACGTCAAGCGGCCCGGCAACGACGCGACGATCGTCAGCTACAGCCGCATGGCGATGCTCTCGCTCGAAGCCGCCAAGGTCCTGGCCGACCAGCACGGAATCGATGCGGAGGTGATCGACGTTCGCACGCTCAAACCGCTCGACACGAAGACCATCGCCGAGTCGGTGAAGAAGACCGGACGACTGATTACGGTCAGCGAAGGCTTCGGCTGGTGCGGCGCCGGAAGAGAGATCGCCGGACAGTTCATGGAATACGACTTCGGCGACGGCTCCCGCGGCTTCGACTACCTCGACTGCCGGCCGATCAACTTGGCCGCTCTGGACGTGCCGCCGCCGATGAGCGAGCCGCTGGAGAACGCGAGCATTCCCAGCGTCGAGCGAATCGTCGAGGCCGTCAAGCAGTCTGTCGGTCAGTGACGACGCCGGCGCAGAGACAGGACGTTATCAAGCACAGGAACGGGGACGATTTGATGGCGAAAGAAATCAAGCTGCCACAGCTCGGCCAGACGATGGAAGAAGGCACCGTTGTCAACTGTCTGGTCAAGATCGGTGATGAGATCAAGAAAGGCGACGTGATCTTCGAGATCGAGACGGACAAGGCCACGCTGGAGATGGAGTCGCCGTTCGGCGGCTTCGTCAAGCACATCCTGGCAAAGGTCGATCAGACGCTGTTGGTCGGCGCGCCGATGATGATCCTGGGCGAGAAGGACGAGAACGTGCCGCAGAGCTACGTGGATTCTCTGCTGGGCGTCAAGTCCGCTGGCGGCAGTCCCGCGACGGCGACAGCCGCCCCGTCCGCCGAGCCGGCCAAAGCCGCACCGGAACCGGCCAGGCCGGCGGGCAAGATCATGGCGTCGCCCCGCGCCAAGAAGCTGGCAGAGGAACTGGGCGTGGACCTGGCCACCCTGAAAGGGACAGGTCCGGCCGGCAAGATCACCGAGATGGACATCCAGAAGGCCGCCGAGGCCAAGCGCGCCAAGCCGGCGCCGGCCGCCAAGGCCGCACCGGCGCCGACTGCTACGGCTGGCGAAGCCAGACTTGGCGCCGCCATAGCCCTCAACCGGCTCCAGCGGATCACTGCCGAGCGCATGCTCAAATCCACGCAGGAAATCCCCTGCTTCTATCTGACCGTCAAGGCCGATGTCACGAACCTCGTCGCCAGGCGAGCCGAGATCAACGCCGCCGGCGACGTGAAAGTCTCCTTCAACGACTTCATCATAAAGGCGGTTGGGACGGCCCTGGAGAAGTACCCGATCATGACGGGCCAGCTCGCCGGCAACGCCATCAAGCTGGCCGATGCGATCCACGTCGGGTTGGCCATCTCCGTCCCCGACGGTCTGGTCGCTCCGCTGGTCAAGGAGGTGAACAAGAAAAGCCTCAGGCAAATCGCCTGCGACAGCCAGGCGCTCGTCGAGCGGGCCCGCAACGACAAACTGGACCTGTCGGACCTCGAAGGCGGCTGCACCACCGTGAGCAATCTCGGCGCCTTCGGGATCGAGTCGTTCATCCCGATCGTCGTGCCGGGCCAGTGCACCATTCTCGGCGTCGGCAGGATCACGGACACGTGCGTGCCCGACAACGGCAACATTCTCGTGCGAAAGCTGATGAACCTGACGCTGTCGGTGGACCACAAGGTGGCCAACGGCGCCTACGCCGCCCAGTTCCTCGATTTCGTGCGAACCCTGCTGGAGGACCCCAAGGGATTTGCCGTCTGAGACCAACGACTTGACATGTGGACTCTCGCCGGTCCCAGGTCCTCGATCCCAGACAGCCATCATACATTGAAAGGAGCGCCCCATGGCGAAGAAGAGCGAAGCCAGTCAACTGCCTACGATGAAGAAGGCCACGCCGAAGGCGCCGGTGATCGGCGTGTTTGCCACCAGCGATCCGCGCATCGACGAAGACAGCCGGACGCGGGGTCAGAATATCGTGAGGATGGCCGCCGAGGCCATCAGCGGCAACGTCCTGCTGCCGGACAAGACGCCGGTGCCGGTCGTGTACTCGACAGTTCTGGTCGACGGCGAGGCCCAGGCGGACATCGTCGCCGAGCAGTTCCGCCGGGCCGGCGTCGACGTCATCGTCTGCGTGCCCGACACATGGGCCTTCCCCCAGTTGACGACGATCTCGCTGCTCCAGCAGTTTCCTTCGGATACGCCGTTCAACATCACCTGCGGCAACAGCGGTCCTCGGCCGGGCGTCGTCTACGCCCACGCCGCCAATGGGGCCTTCGCCCAGTACGGAAGAATGGTCGCGCTGAACGTCGGCACCTGGCCCGACACCGGCCTCAATCCGCAGATGACCGAGCAGACCGCGAAGAGCCTTATCGATTGGTGCTATGCGGCGGTGGCTGCGGTCGCGATGCGAGGCCGGCGCGTCGTCGTCTTTGGACACGACTCGATGGGCATGGAAACGGCGCTCGCTCACATCCTGCCGACGCGAAAGACGTTCGGCATCGAAGTCACCCGGCTGGACATGAAGCTCCTGGCCGACATGCTCAACAAGAAAGCCTACAAGGAGAAAGAGCTCAAGGACCTGCGAGGCTGGATCGACCGCTACGTCGGCAAGCGACTTGAACTGCCCGATGAGACGGCCAGCGAGCGATTCAACATGTCTCTGGCGATGTACCTGATCGTCCGCGACCTGCTGAACGACCTGAACGCCGTCGGCGGCGGGTTCATGAGTCAGCTCGAATGGGGCAGCGACCGGCGCGGTCTGCCCCTGCCGGTGGCCGATGTGATGGAGTCGTTCTTCAACAGCACGTTCGACCACACCGGCAGCAAGGCCCCAATGCCCTACGCGACCGAAGCCGACGTCCAGGCGCTGCTGACGATGCTCGTGTTGACCTATCTGAGCGGCGGCAATCCCCCGCTGTTCATGGATTTCCGCAAGGTCTGGGAGGCGTGGGAGATCCAGGATCTGGCGGCCAAGCTCGGCGTCAAGAAGCTCGACAAGAACGCCGACTGGTACACCAAGGGTCTCGTCGACGGCGACAACTCCGGCAGCGCGTCGTTCGATTGGGCCGCCGCGCCCGGCGCGACGGTCAAGCAGATCATGGACCGGGTCTCCATGCCGCTGGCCGATCCGTTCTACTTCCCCGGCGGCGGCAACTCGGTGACGTTCATGACCCCGGCCGGCATCGATGGCATCGCCGCCCGCATGGCGTACAGCAACCTCACGGGGCTGTTCAGCATGATCTGGGACGAGGCGCATACGACCGACGTGCCGGAAGAGCTGGGCAAGGCCATGTGCGACCTGACCACGCCGACTTGGCCGCATACCTTCGTCGTGCCCAAGTACGCCAGCATGGTCGAGTACAAGCAGTACCCGCCGGCCAACCACTTCCACATGACGTGGAACCTGCCGGTGGCGCGCCTGCAACACTGGATGGACCTGACCGGCGTGCTGAGCGTCACACCGTGGGCGGCCCGGCCCGCGTTCGTCGAGGGCGTCGACCGGCCCAGTCCGCTGGTTCACCTCGTCAACGGCGGCGAGAACGCCTATAAGGCCCTCACCGCCAAACGCTGAACCATCATATCCCACAGACAGAAACTGAGGGGAGTCCGAACGCCGGGCTCCCTTTTTTCACGCGCTGCGAAGACATCCTCCGGCCTCTGACTTCGTCTCGGTGCATCCTCGCTCAGAACTGGAGGTTTGGCGTTCGCGGAACGGGAGAAACCCGCTATAATGTGGGCAGATTCGGCCATCTTGACAGACCAACGGGAGTCAAGAACCAGTGTCAAAGTCCGCTCGAAACCTCTGGTGGGCAGCAGGCGCCGTCGCGGCCGGCTTCGCGGCTTACCTGACTGTTCTTGCGATTCGTCAGGCGAGGCCGGACGCGCAGGCGATATTGGAGTCTCTCGCCCAGACGACGCCGCTCCATCAGGTGATCGTCGAATACCCTCTCGACGAAACCCTGTTCCCGCCCGAGATTGGCGCCCCTGTCTTTCGGTGGAAGGACGAGGACGCTCGCTCGGACACATGGCTCGTCTCGGTCGAGTTTCCCGATGGCCAGGGCCGCATGACCAGCGTCGTGCGACAACCTGAATGGCAACCCAATGCCGCGGCCTGGGAGGAAATCAAGCGCCGGTCCCTCGACGCGCTGGCGGTGGTGACAATCGCCGGACTCCATCGCCGGACCCCATCGGCGGTCTTGTCCGCAGGCCGCGTGACGATCTGCACCTCCTCGGACGCCGTCGGGGCGCCGCTGTTCTACCGCGAGGTGAATCTTCCCTTTGTCGAGGCCGTCAAGGACCCGTCGAACATTCGCTGGCGTTTCGGGGCGATCTCGTCGACCGAGCCTCCGCCGATCGTCCTGGAGAAACTGCCGGTGTGCGGCAACTGCCACTCGTTCTCCGCCGATGCGACCGTACTGGGAATGGACGTCGACTACGCCAACAACAAAGGCTCGTATGCCATCGCCCCGGTCCGCCAGTCCATGGTTCTCGACGCAGACACGATCATCACCTGGAGCGACTACAAACGAGACGAGGGCGATCCGACCTTCGGCCTGCTCTCGCAGGTGTCGCCGGACGGGCGGTACGTGGTCAGCACGGTCAAGGACGAATCCGTTTTCGTGCCCAAACCGGGCCTGGAGTTCTCTCAGTTGTTCTTCCCGGTCAAGGGAATTCTGTGCATCTACGATCGCAGGACCGGCGAGTTCCGCGCGCTGCCGGGGGCCGATGATCCCAACCTGGTGCAGAGCAACCCGACCTGGAGCCCGGATGGAAAGGAAATCGTCTTTGCGGCGACAGAGGCCTACAAGCTACGAAAGGCCGGCAGCGAGCGAAAGGTGCTGCTGGGTCCTGAGGACTGTCGCGAGTTCCTGGAGGAGGGCAAGCCGTTCAAGTTCGACCTCTATCGCATTCCGTTCAACGAGGGCCAAGGCGGCAAACCGGAACCTGTGGTGGGCGCGTCCTTCAACGGCAGGAGCAACTTCTTTCCGCGGTTCTCTCCGGACGGCAAGTGGATCGTCTTCTGTCAGGCGGAGAACTACATGCTCCTCCAGCCGGACAGCGAAATGTATATCATGCCCGCCGAGGGCGGCCAGCCCAGGAGGCTGCGCGCCAACACCAGACGCATGAACTCCTGGCACAGCTTCTCTCCGAACGGCAAGTGGCTCGTCTTCTCGGGCAAACCCGATTCGGCGTACACGCGGCTGTACCTGACCCACATCGACGAGCAGGGTGAGAGCACACCGCCGGTCGTTCTGGATCGCCTGACCGCGCCCGACCGCGCTGCCAACATACCGGAGTTCGTCAACGCCAGCCCAACCGCGATCCGGCGTATACGCGAGCAGTTCGTCGATGACCTGTCCTATGCCCGAGCCGCGTGGGAGTTCCTGAAATCGAACGATTATCAAGGCGCCGAACGACAGGCCCGCAAGGCCCTGGAATTGAATCCGCAGAGCGCCGACGGCCACCATTTTCTTGGATTGGCTTTGTTTGGAGCCAGGCAACACGACGAGGCCATCCGGCATCTGTCGGAAGCCGCGAGGTTACAGCCTGACGCCGCTGAGATACAGACCGAGTTGGGAGTCGTCCTGGTCGCCAGAGGGAGGCTGGACGAGGGCGTCCGCCACCTGCGCAGGGCGCTGGAACTCGACCCGAACAACGCCGAGGCGTACTTCAATCTCGGCGCTGTGTCGCTCAATCAAGGGCAGACGCAGGAGGCCATCAGGTGCTGGCTGCGTGCGGCTGAACTCAAGCCCAGGGATCATGAGGTCCACTACAACCTGGCCACAACGCTGGAGGAACAAGGCGACACCGACCGGGCCATCGAATACTATCGCAAGGCCGTGGAACTCAAACCCGATCATTTCGAGACGCAGGCCCGTCTGGGCACCGCTCTTTGCGTCAAGGGGGCTGTTGGGGAGGGTCTGAGGCATCTATCGCAAGCGGTTGCCCTCGAGCCCAACGACGTCGCCGTCCGCTACAATCTCGCCATTACGCTGGTCCGAGTCAGGCAATACGACCAGGCCATCGCGCACCTGCGTCAGATCCTGCAATCCGACCCTCGCAACCTCGACGCGCTTCTTTGCCTGGCCGACAGTTGCGTCGAAACCGGCCGGCTCGATGAGGCCCTGCTCCGCCTGGACGAAGCGCTCCAGGTCGCCGGTTCCGCAGGCAACCAGGCCCTGGCCCAGCGCATCGCCAGGAGGATTGGACAGCTCAAGGAACGTCGCCCCGCATCTGCCAACGGCAGTCCGCAGCCTTAGAGCACCGCGCAGATGATCCGAACCCTGCTGGCATCGCGCGCGTCTATCATCGATCCAGCATATCCCCGAACGCGGCGAGCAGGTCGTACTTGTCTTGCCAGGTGGTGTACATGATGCCGATCGCGTCGGGGGTCTTGTCCAACACGTCGAGCCAACCTTGGGGGTTCTCCAGCGTGTCGCCGTCGTAGTAGGCGCCCGCCAGCGTGCGGAAGCCCAGCGACGAGAAGAACGGCAGGCTCTCGCCTCGCTTCTCGTAATACCAGCAGACGATGATCAGGTCCTTGGGGACATGTTTCCACGAGCCGGCAAAGTCGCCCTCGACGAGATAGTAGTCGCCGTGGGCGTTGTGATGCGGATCGAGCATGTCCGACCAGATGAGCACCTCGGCCTTCGGATTGACGCTCCTGATAATGCCGACCTGTCTGGTGATGCAATCGCCCAGAATCCGGGCCATGCTCAGACCGCGGTCCTTGCACGCCCGACAGCTTCCTCCGGCCCGAATCTCGTCCATGCTGAGCAGGTACTTCGAAGGGCCCAAGTGCCGATGGATCAGCTCCGCCTGCTTGGCCCAGATTTCGTAGGGCTTCGGCTCGGACATGCAGATCGTGACCTGGCCGTCGTTGATCGCGAT
>CAZNSM010000082.1:11062-21456 GCA_964575615.1 uncultured Pirellulales bacterium
CTGTTGAAGCCCATCACGACGTGACGCCAATCGGTTGTGGATGGGACGCGCGGATCGAACGGCGCCAGGCTTCGACCATCCGTCGTCAACACCTGTATGCGAAACCCACCGGCCGAATCGAGACCTTCGGTCTTGACCTGGCAACTGAGTCGGTAGCACCGGTGCGGCCGGACCGCCACCTCCTGCATCACACGGGCATGACCGTGTTCGTACCGGCCGAAATCCTGAAAACGAAGCGATGCTTTGCCCTCCCTGAAGACCTCCCGATCCACGAACGAAACCTCTCCCGGCCGGTCGTGGAACCCATATCCCTTGAGGCGGTCCCCATCGTACTCCTCGAACCCGCCGTTGGCGATTCGCACCGCCCGGTCGGATTCGAGACGCGCCTCGCCATCCTTCACGACAAACGGAGCATCGATGACGGGAATCCCGGCCGCGAGGTTGCGGTCGTATGCAAGAACCGAGCCGCCATAGCCGACGCTGAAGATGTTGGGGACGATTTCGACGCCATGTTGTTGGCAGATGTCTCTGACGCTCGCAAGCCGGTCGAGGTTGTCGGCAGGCTGCCTGTCGAGCCGATCCAGACCCGAGGAAAACACCATGCCATTGAGACCATGGGCCGAGGCCGTCTTCACGATCCGCTCGATGTCGGCCACATCCTGGTCCGTTCGCAATAATCCTGACACGAAGACCCAGCGGTGCGGATACGTCTTCGCCAGGCACAGCGGACTGGACGCGAAGACCAGAAGAAGCAAGAGCAATCGTCGTTTCATCACGATCATGGGCGGATTCCTTCGGAGAGCGATCTCTTCAGGAACTATGATACCATGAGCGAGACGAAACGTCAGCGCCTGTCCCCAAGGGACCGCCCGGGTTTTCGGCTTGACTGGGAGCTGAGTATGCCGGAGACTGAGGTCGTCAAAGGCGGCTCCGGCCGACCGGATTCGCGAAGAAATCCAATTCTCAGATCGACGCAGCTACGAAGATGGAGGCCTCGCCATGTCCATGAATCGACGCACCTTCCTGAAGAGTTCGCTGGCCACCGGGCTGGCCGTCAGCTTTCCTCACGTGGTGGCCGCTCAACAAGGCAGAACGTATCGCACCGCTCTGATCGGCTCCGGCTGGTGGGGCACCAACATTTTGCGGGAAGCCGCCGCTTCAGGACGCTGCAGGATCGCCGCGTTGGTGGACGTGGATCGCCGCCAGCTCGCCAAATGCGCCGAAGAGGTCGCCAAATGGACCAACGACACACCGAAGCACTATGAGGACTATCGCGAAATGCTGGCAGCCGAGAAGCCCGACATCGCCATCGTCGCGACGCCGGACCACTGGCACGCCCTGCCGACGATCGCCGCCGTCGCGGCCGGGGCCCACGTCTACGTGGAAAAGCCCATCGGCCACACGGTCATGGAGGGCCGCGCGATGGTCAACGCCGCCCGCGCCGCCGGCCGTGTCGTGCAGGTAGGCACGCACCGGCGGGTCTCGCCGCACAACGTCTCGGGCAGGCAGTTCCTGCGTGAAGGCCGCGCCGGCCAGATCGGGATGGTCAAGTGCTTCGTGCTGTACGGCGGTGGCGGGCCGGAGCAGCCCCGCAAGAACATCAAGCCGCCGAAGGAGTTGAACTGGGACTTGTGGTGCGGCCCCGCCCCCCTACGGCCGTTCAACGGCGGCGCACATCCGCGCGGGTTCCGCAGCTACCTCGACTACGCCAACGGGACGCTCGGCGACTGGGGCGTCCACTGGCTCGACCAAGTCCTGTGGATCATGGACGAGAAGTGGCCCAAGACCGTCCATTCCACCGGCGGGCGGCCGATCAAGGGCCGGCCGATCCTCACCGACGAACTCCAGACTACCGATGCGCCCGATCATCAGGTGGCGACGTACCAGTTCGAGGACTTCACGCTGACGTGGGAGCACCGGCAGTTTGCCGGCAACCCGACGGACAGGACGGAGAGTGTCGGCTGCTACTTCTACGGCACCAAAGGGACGTTCCACATGGGCTGGCAGAGAGGCTGGACGTTCTATCCGAGCGGCCGGGGCGAGCAGGAGGTCCACGAGGAGCCGCAACTGAACCTGCCCGACCAGCAGAACATCAAGGGACTGTGGACCGATTTTCTCAGTGCGATCGAAACGGGCAGCCGGCCGGTGTGCGACATCGAGGCCATTCACTACTCGACGAACCTGAGCCTGTTGGGGATGCTGTCGTACAAGCTCGGACGCAGCGTCACCTGGGACGGGGAAAAGGAAAACTGCGTCGGCGATCCCGACGCCAACAGACTGCTCCGCCGCGATTACCGAGCCCCCTGGGTCTATCCAAAGGCTTGAACGTCGCCGGAATCCGCATGCGTCACGTAGGAACGCGACGGCAATCCGTGTGGGTGTGCGCGCGAGAAGCGGCAGGTGGACAAGAACCGGCGGCAGACTGGCGGGACTACCAGCCCTTTTTGGCGAAGAGGACGGGGATCGTCTGGAGGAGGATGTAGATGTTCAGGAGGAGGGAGCGGTTCTGGATGTAGATATAGTCGTATTTGACCTTGTGGGCGGGCTTGAGGTCGTAGAAGCTGCGCACCTGGGCGAGGCCCGTCAGGCCGGGCTTGACGACGAGACGCACACCCTGCAAGGCCCTGTGCCTCTGAACGAAGAAGGGCCGCTCCGGCCGGGGTCCGACGAGACTCATGTCGCCCCGCAGGATGTTGTACAACTGGGGCAACTCATCCATTCTTGTCCGACGCAGGATGCGCCCGACCGCCGTCACCCGGTGGTCGTCCTTCGAGGCCAGGACCGGACCAAGGTGCTTTTCGGCGCCGTCGATCATCGTCCGGAACTTGTACAGATTGAAGAGTCTGCCGCCCTTGCCCACTCGCTCCTGGCTGTAGAGGATCGGGCCCCGTGAGGTCAGCTTGATCGCCAGGGCCGCGACGAGCATCAACGGCAGAGCGCACAGGAGAATGAACAGGGAACCGGCAAGATCCAGCAGCCGGATCAGCAATTCCACGCTCTTGGCCGGCTGCGCGATCGAGACGGTCGAGGAATCGAAAGCCGGGGCTTCCTCGTACAAATACGCGGCCCGCGAATGGGGACGCAACTCGATCACGCCCACCTGAGCCGACTCGTCGTTGGTCCGCGTCCTTCTACCCACGTCGCGGAGATTCACCTCGCGAAGATGCAATCCTTGCTCCATTGTTTCCCCAAGCTGGCCGCCACGAAAGCTAGGCGGTCCCCTTTGCGTCCTTTCGCAGCCCACGCTCGTTCGGAGGCTTCCCGTCGGCTGCCAGCACGACCGTACGGACCCCATATCGGTCAGAAAGTCCAAGAATTCTACGGATTACATCGGCCGGAACAAGACAAAAGCATTAGTCCAATATCCCGCGAAATCAGCCGCCGCTGTCAACGCCAAGGGATCAAAATGTAGCCCCCCGATACACATGACGGAACGACAAAAGGAACCGCCCCCAAACAAGAAAACCGGCGGCTCCGATACGGACCCGCCGGTTTATACATCTTCTCTATTCTCCGGCCGAGGCCGGTATTCAACCGCGTCTGGGCTGCTCCTTCATGCCCGGATTACAGGGCCCTGCGCCGTCGCAGCCAGCCAACCAGACCCGCCCCGAGGCTGCCCAGCAGCACTGCACCCGGAGCCGGAATCGCCGGAGTACTGACCGTCAACTTAACCGCATCAAGTCCCGCGTTCCACAGCCGCAGTGTGACATCCAGATCGCCACCGCTGATCCAAGCCAACGGAACCGACTCATAGATCCACTGGCCTCCGTCGTTGTCCACGACGCCCGGATCGAAGCTTTTGACGGGACCCGTTGCATCGAACGGATTGACATCCTGATCTGCGGGATTGAAGGCGCCTTCCAGCACAGCATAATGGTGCCACGTGGCATTGGTATAGGCACCTTGCTTGACATAGAAGCCCAGCTCCAACTCGGTGGCACCATCTGGAATCCCTTCAAAATGCAGCGAGATAGCGTCCCACCAGAGGGTGCTCGTTCCCGTGGCGTAGTAGTCCTTCACGACAGTCCCGGCCAAGGCAGGGGCCCAAACGCCGTCTTGCGTCTGAACAAGGGACGTGTGGTCTGCTGAGGATGTACCTTCATTCTGAAAGCTGGTGCCAGAACTCGGACCGATAACAAGCGTTGGCCCCGCCAGACTCACTGCAGCCAAAAGCACGTTGATTACCAAAACTGCTATTGCTCTTTTCATTTCGACCACCCTCTCTGGGAAATCATCCCACTCCTAAACCTGCCGTTTGTCTTCTCCTCCTCACGCATACCCGCCTACCCATCCTTGGGTACACCTGCCAGACCAGCCAGACAATGAACTCACATGAAGTCCTTCCCGGCGACCCAGCATTGACACGTAGTATACGCCTTTGCCCTGAAAAAGTCAAGGCGTTTCACGATCCACCGGCCAGCAGATTTCCATCAGGAACGGGCTATTCAAACCTAAGCCATTATACAACCAGAAGTTACATCACACCAAGTTCCCAACGGCAAGATACGCAATATGGGGCGTTTTCACAAAATAACACAGGCCAATGACAGTATCTCATGGAAGGTAAGATGGCATGCACATTATACGACGAAAGGCTGCAGGCATTCTGAGCAGTTCAGCCTGCACCGGACGTCTGGCCCACTGGCGCAGCTTCGCCAGTGGTTTGTGCGGCGGAAGTCCGGCAACCCACCCGATGGGCCGGCTGGGATAGCCGGGTGCGTCGCTGAGCATCGTCATACCTGCGCGCGTGGAACGCAGATGATGTGAACAGACCTGCCCATTGTGTGAGACTCCTTCCTGCTTCTGCCACGTTTCGTCTCAATGGCGGATCTCGTCAAGAAGGGCTCGGTATGCCTTTGCGGCCTCCCATAGATTGTATCTGTCCCTGATAGCGCGCTCCGAGCGTTGTCCGGCCATTGCACGCTTGCCCCTGTCATGATAGAATGCAAGGATAGCATCGGCTAGCGATTGGCTCTCGCCCGGTTTGACCACGGTACCGCATTCCTCCTCTTCAATGATTCTGGCGATCTCAGATTGTGCGGACAGCACTGCTATGACAGGAACGCCTGCAGCCATCATGCCAAACGTCTTGGAGGGGACGGATAAGCCCTCCTGCCCTTCGACCAGGGAAACCAAACCCACATCTGCCAGCGAAAGTAGCAGGCCCAGTTCTTCACGTGGGACATAGGTGCGGAACTGGCAATTCGACAGATGTCTCTCCCTGGCGAAGTCCATCATCCATCGCTTCTTGTGCCCTTCTCCCACGAACAGAAAGGTGATGTCGTTCATGTCCTTCAACAGTTCTGCGGCCTCCATGATGGACTCCATGTCATGGAAGCGGCCCATGTTCCCCGAGTATTCCACGACGAACTTCCCCCTCACGCCGAATCTGTCGATGAGAGGGTTGGCCTTCCCCCTGGCGCCGGCGATGTTCTTATCATCTGACCAGACATGAATCGTATGGAGCTTTCCATTCAACGCATGGCCCAGGCGCAACGCCTTCGAAGTGACTACCTCGTACATGCACCGCCCGATCACCACAGTCGCAGAACTGTGACGAAAGACAAATCCGTTCACTCGGTCCCATAGCCAAGCTACGAGTCCGTGCGGCCTCAGAACTCCCAGATGCACTGCCGTATCGGGGTAGACATCGAAAATCAGGAAGATGTAAGGGGCTCCAATGCCGAGAAATCGCAGGAGTGCGCAGGAGGCTGCCAGAAAGGGAGGATTTGTCAGTACGAGAACGGGCCTTGTGGGGCGGTGTCGAAGCAGATACAGAAAGGCTGAGCATGCAAAGGTCAGTTGATTGACGATGCGACCGACAAGTGTCAGTTTCGGCAACCGTGTCCCCCAGACACGATTGATGCGAATGCCACGATGAATCATCCGCTTCGGTAGTTGCCGAGGAGTAGACACCACTGTAGGAGGACCACACAGCACCTCGACATCGACGCCGCAGGCCACGAGTTGCTCAGCCAACTCCGTCAACGTCTGGCCCGTGGAAACCAGCTCTGGATAGAAAAGCTGGCAAAGCAGCAGGACTTCTGTGCGCCTGCCAGTGCCTTGACGAATCGGCCGTCGAATCTCCTCATGCGGAGTAGTGAGAAGGGGCATGGGAATCCTCAAGAGATGGCACGGGCACCCCCGTTCTGCCTGGTGATCCTGCATCGGCGTAGCAAATCGAGGAACTTCGGGACAAAGGCACCCAGGGAAAACTCTTCTCGCACTCTACTCTGAGCGCGATGTGCCAGGTGAACACGCAATTCTGATTGAGCGACCAGGTTCTCAATCGCTGCTGCCAGGTTGTCTGCATCGCCGGGATGAACCAGTATCCCGGACTTCGCGTGCTCAATCTGTTCGGGAATCCCTCCTACGCGCGTCGCAATGACCGGCACGCCGGCCGCCATCGCTTCGAGTATCGACAACGGTGTCCCCTCACTCAAAGACGGTAGAACGAAGAGATCACAATCCAGCAACAGAGAATGGATATCGTCTCGATAGCCTACAAGGATGAAACGGGAGGACATCTCCGAAGCCATAATGGCGCGTTCCAGTCTCCGGATGAATCGTTGTTGCGTCGAGAGCTTCTTGCCTACCACAACGAAATGGACACCAGGGTGCTTCCGTCGGACTTGCACAGCCGCCTCTAATAGAACATCAATGCCCTTCAGAGAGGTGACATTGGCCACGGTACAAACCAAGATTGCATCTTCCGGAATCCCTATCTGGCGTCTGAAATGGCCTCTGATGTGACACGCCTTCGCCCGTTCGACCTGGTCTATGTCGATCGGCTCATGCAGAATCATCTCACGCGCCGAAAAAGGAGCGTCTCCCATGAAGTACTTCCGGACCCCGTCCGCGATGAATACCTTGTACGCCTTTCGTCCGAGTATCTTCAGGACGATCCTGCTAAGGGTCTTTGGGTAGATCGTTGTCCCGGCCAGATGCCAGAGAACGGGTACTTCTGTCAGGAGACCGGCCATGACGGCCTGCAAACAAATCATCCCATTTGCATGAATTGCGTCAGGGTTCTCCCGTCGAATGACACCCGAGAGTTGCCGGACAGAAAGGGGAAAGCTGAGAAACCACAGCAGGGTCTGAACGGGTCGATGAAGATTGGGCTTTCGCAGCGTCAACCGGATGACGCCGAAACCAAGGCTCCGGCATCGCCGACTCACGTCACCGTCATCGGTCGGAAGCACGAATACGGACTCCACACCATGCTGACGCAGAGCTGAGGCCACGGCAACGGCACGAACGGCAATCCCACCCAAGCGATTGTCCTGAATAACTTCGAGAACCTTCATCCGCTCGGTCTGCCGAGAGGCAGAAGCTCGTCCAACCGCCCACTCACTGGAACGGGGGGAGGGACAACCCCACCCCTGAAAAGGCGGACCATCGCCGTGCAGGCGCAGCCATCTGCAAAGTCTTCCACACTTATGACATCCTCGGGTCGCGTTCCGCAAGCGGTGGCGAAACTGAGGTTCTTTCTGTGATAGGCAATCACAATCTGCGGAATGCCGTAACGGGCTGCGAGAACCTGTGAGTGATAGCGCATGGCGACGCAATGGGTGAAATGACGAAAGCACTCGATGCAGTAATCTATCGAGCCGTGAGGATCAATCACAAGCACACGGGGATCTTCTGCCCACATCGCCTTTATGCGCTGCGCAAACAGCACGTCACTCGCCGAGTCGTCACCTGAATAGAACGCGACGAGAGAAACTCTTGAATTCGGAAATGCGCGAAACCACTCCTGCATGAGATCGTGGAACCGGCGGACCAGAATCTCGTCTCCTTTGCCTGCCTTCGAGTACAGGCGAAAGTAGCTCATGACGGAGATTCCGAGATGCGCCACGGTGCAACGCCGGACCGGCAAAGGCAGATAACAGGCGGGGTCCAGACACATGTGGAATCGCCCATCACGGACGCCCAATCGCTTGAGCCATTCGAGCGAATCCCGATCGCGCACGGAGACAAAGTCGGCCGCTCTCACAGCCCCTCGGCCCAAGAGACGACCGATCCTGGTCTCGAATGGGCCAACACCAACCCCGATCAGCCACACTCTCAGACCGGCGACACGAGCCAAAGTGTAGACCACCAGATGCCGGAGAACGCCTTTGGAGTACCTGCTGGTGGTACGGCGAGTATGCAGATGCGTGCCGCCGGCGATCACAAGCAGATCATACTGCGTCAGCGCCCTGAGAAGGTGTCCAAAGGTACGGGGAATCCGACGTATCTGCTCCGCTGTGCAGAACGTGTGGTCGTACAGCTTTCCCGCCATGACCGCAAGATGCGCCTTGGGAAACCGCTGCTTCAGAGCCGCGACAATCGGCCGGAACATCAGTTCGTCGCCGACGTTTCCTTGTCCGAGATGCCCAAAGACAAGGACTCCCAAGGTGGACTGCGATTCTTCCACCGAGGCAGAATCTGCCTCTCCCTGGTGCGTGCGGATCGCCAGACTCATGCCGTTCTGCACCAGTAGTGAACGGAACGGGAGGATTTCAGTAGCATCGGATAGCGGACATACCATGGGAAACGAAGGTTGCCAAAGACCTGCCGAGCCTCAACGCAGAAGCCTGCGCGCTCCAGAAGACAGGTCAACAGGCGATCTGAGACGTAGCATACCCCCGTTCCGGCGGTGTTCGCCCCCATACGACGAGTCAGAGGTGCAAGAATCCGCGACGATGTGGCGTAGTACAACAACCGGCCGGAAAGCTGATCGGAGAATCGGCCGTCCCATATGTTCTCGATAATCGACAGGCGCCCGTCCGGCTTGAGAACGGCGGCACACTGACACAGCACCTCCTGGATCAAGCGGACGGTCTCGGTGTAACTATCGCCGACGAGATGGTGCAGCAGGCGATGAAGGAAGATCATCTCAAACGAGTGGGGCCGGAATGACTCCGTGAGGCGCAAGGCATCAACGCACAAGACGCTTTTCTGAGGATGCGGCTGATTCCGAGACAGTAACAGTTCGGAAGAGTCAGCAACCACCACCTGACACAACGGATGGCGAACGAGGAGGGCATCGGCAAACCGGCCCGGCCCGCCGCCAAGATCCAGTAGACGAGGCACGCTGTAGACGGAAAGATACGGGGCAAGAAGACCGTCCATTTCATCGATGTGCATCCATCGTTCAAACCGTCCGTGTTCCCACTGGGACGAATCGAAAGCAGTAACCTGACTGCCTGGGAGAGACTTGAGCATCAATCACATCTCCGAGTGGCTGCTGCAGGCCGCCCATTGCCCTGCACCAACTCCAGACGTTTCGGTGAACAGGCTCTGTTCTGGTGAATTCCGGTATGCCAACTGCCCGTTATGGGCGCCATGCGTTGGGATGGACATGCTTTACGATCCGAGCCACGATCGCGTCTGTGTCAACGGATTCGGAGAGATCCGTTGCGTTCTGGCTGTAGTATTCATAGTTGTCTCCAATCTTCTCGACACCCTCAATGACAGCCTGGACACTGTCGGAATCCACGCAGACACCCGCTCCGGCAGTCCCCACACTGTAGCGCAGGCCAGGAATGTCCTGACAGAGCATCGGTACGCCGAACGCGCTGTACTCCCAAATCTTATTCGGGGCGCAGAAGATAGAGTTCAACGAGTCAAACTTGTAGAAGGCAATTCCAATGTATGCATGGCTGGTGATCTCCAGATGGGCGGGAGGCCGGACCCAGGGGATGTGAATAAGAGATGGGCACATAGCACGCAAACGCGCTACGTCTCCGGTCCGATCCGGCCCCATGATCACAAAGCGGTATCCCTCCCCAAGTTCCTGGACACCTCCGGCCACGGCACCGAGATCACGATCGGGGCCAACAACACCTTGGTACAGGAGAATGTGCTGCCGATCCGGGATCGAGGCCAGAATGGCCGCCGCACTTGCATCGGAAACGGCAAGCCGTTTTTCTCCCGACTGTACCCGTGGTTTGTTGGGCAGCACAAAGGGGGTCTGGCTCAATCCGTGCCAGCATCGCAGGATGTTGGCCCGGCAGAACTCGGGCACCACGACGGCGCCGGCACGGGATGCGTACCACCCGATGGCCTTCTGATACAGGAAGTTCCTGTCATGCAATTCCTGAAGGGTCAGAATGTATCGTCGATCCGAGAGCCGTCTGCCCAGCGCCATAGCCGTATCGATTTTGGCAACCCAAAGCAGGCTGTCGGGCCCTTCCTTTTCGATGAGTTGCCAGGCCCGTCTGCCGAATTGGTGGTAGTGCCTGGCTTTGGCGAGAAGGGTGTTTGGGCGAGGGTCCCCCGGACACACCTGCTCCACGGATATCCCGGCTGCGTCGAGTTCCTTCTTCGTCTCCGGCATGCACGTCGAACAGATGCACAACACATCCAGGCCCAGATGTGCCAGAGTGCGAACGGCGTTGAGAGGGCCA
>CAZNSM010000083.1:0-21311 GCA_964575615.1 uncultured Pirellulales bacterium
CCCTCGGAATCCGCGGGCTCTACCGCCGAAGACAGGAGCGGCTGATACCACTTTGGCCGGCCGGGCCGCTTGGGCGAATCGAGCAGGATGCGCCAGGCCTCGTCGGTGAGCCGGTCGCTCATGGGATGCTTGAACTCGTAGTAGCTCAACACCGGTCCGGCGGCCAGGAAGACCGAGCCATCGGCTGCCGGACAAGCGACGACGATGATGTCCACCTTCCCAACGCCCTCTTCCAGCACCATGCCCTCGTAGCCTTCGGTGTGAACGTCGGCCACCAGCGTGGTCTTGACGCCAAGCATGTCGACCCCGGTCACCAGCGACTGGAGTGAATTCGGCAGGGCTTTGATGTACGAGTTGTCGATGTCCGACAGCGGCTCGTTCACCAACTCTTTCGCAGAAATCTCGATCAGACGCTCCAGCAGGTTTTCAAGCCCTGTCAGCCGCGTTGTCGCCTGCTCGCTCAGGACCTGCGTGTCACCCAGTCCGGCCCGTGTCATGCGGGCCAGCGTCAGGAGCCGAGCGTAAAACTCGGGGACCGGCTCGACATATCCGGGCGGCGGCGCGGTCGGCCCGGAACGACCGACGGTGTAGCTCTGCTTGGCGTAGAGGATGGTGTCGTGCCGCAATTCCGCCCACGAGGCCAGGGCCGCGCTCAGACTGCGCCGCCGCCAGGCGTCGGTACGCATGAAGTTCGGATAGCCCTCGGGCAGGTCCTCAAGCAACGAACGCAGGCTGTAGAGCCACGACCAGTAGAGGTTGGCGTTCCAGTCGGCGGCGCTGAGGGCATCGAACTCATCCTTCAGCTCCCCGAAGCGGCGCCAGTAATTGACGTAGTCGGTATCGCCTTCGTCGATCAGGATGTGCAGAGCCTGCCTGGACCCCAGCAACGCCATGACATCGAGCCCGCGCGGGTAACCACGGACGCCATCAACCGACTTGGTAAAGGGCCAGCCGGCCGAACCGCCGGTGTGCTGACCGACCGCCGGATAGACCAGATTCTGGAACATGTAGGAGTCGGGAATGAACCGCTGGCCCATCAGCCGCATGCCCTTGGTCTTGTCCAACACCTCGTTGAGCGTCTCGTCGGTGATCGGCTCGACCACCATGATGTTGCCCGTCCCGCCGAAGATCCGGGGCGACGGCAGCAGGGCCAGTTCCGCCTTGAATGCCAGATACGTCGCGTCATCGGTCAGCTCGGACAATCGCTGCATCCAGTCGGTCCCCACCACCGCTTCCAGCGCGCCCATGTAGTCGTAGGGCGTCAGATCGTCGGCCAGCCCCACGTAGAACGCGGTGACGGCGTAGAGGCGATCCCAAATCTCCATCGCCGTCCGCGCGCCGACTTCGCTGTGCAGAGCCTGAACCAGCAGGACCGCCTGAAGCGTCTGAATCCGGGCGTCTTCCACGCTGACCAGGGCCTCGCCCAGCGGGCCCCACGACTCGGAGCCTTTCAACAGAAAGCTCATCCGCCCATACCACATCAGGGCCTTGAAGTAGCGTTCCAGGGCTTCGCTGCGGGTGTAGTGGCCGCGAGGGACATACTGCGAATAGTCCTCCTGGTAGATGAACAGGTCGCTCGGCGCAAAGCCCTCGTGCGCCTCGATCCTGGCGAGTTCCTTCTCGACCGTCCCGGAGACTATCTCTGAAACCCCGGCGTCGGGAACGAGGAGCTTTTTGGCGACCGAGAGAAACGCGATGTTGCGGCGAGCCGCCTCCTGCAACTCGCCCCCAAGCTGGTTGTACAGGCTTTCCATCGTCGCCAGCATCGCCTCGGTCATGGCCTCGATGTCGCCGATGAATTCACGCTCCTCCACGTCCTTGAGCGTCTCGTCGAACTGGATATGGTATAAGTGCAGGACGGTATCCGTCGTGACGAAGAGAGGGACGTTCCTGGAGGTGATGTGCCGGCAGGCATCGACCATGTCATCGTAGGACTCGCTCCACCACGTCGTCGCCTCGGGCGGCGCGATGGCAAAGCCATTCTGCCGGATGAGGTCCGACAGCGCCGTCACATTGGCGATACCGGACATGCCTTCGAAGTTGACGATCCGTTCGAGGTCCAGAGGCAGCGTGTAGCCCGGCGCGTTCGGCTCGACCTCGACCACATAAGGCTCATAGTACTGCCCGAAGCCCAGTTCGCCGGCGCCCCCGCGTGCACCAAGCAGGCACGTGATGAGGGCCATGCACCACAACGCCCAGACTATGCTGTCCGCGCCCCGCCTCTGCCCCCCGGCACGTCCGCCTCCCCCCATGGCCGCGATTTCAGGTCGTACCATGTCAGTTTCCTCCTACAGCAAATGATCGTAATGATAACGAGGCACACGGTGTGCCTTGGAATACCCGTCGGAGAGCCGCCCGATTCGGGCCCCTCAGCGCATAGCGAGGGCCGGTCGGACGATCAGGATGAAAGCGATACTGGCGGTCTCCTCATGCTCGAACCACATTGCTGTTCGAAGGCCGGGCCGCTATGAAATGAAGTACGAAAACTATGATGGCAGACAGACTATAAAAGCGTTCCCTGGCCCGCCTTTCTTTATTACCTCCATTATACCCGGCGCTACGGCGATGGCAACACATTTCCTGTGAGAAACAGGGGAATTCCAACACGAAACGGCCGGGGCGGTCAGTCTCGCGAGACGGGCCAGAAGACCTGATCACCCCCCTGTTCGTCCTGACCCCACCGACTGGGGGTGCCACTATCGTCGTCGAAGTCGGCACCAAGACTGAAGAGCACGAAGTTGTCCGCCGTACGGCGATAGCCCAAAGGCCCATCGCTGTAGGGGTCCATCGGCAATCCGCTGAGGTAGCCCGCAGAGACGAGGTCCGAGAGGCTGGCTGGGAACTGCCCCTTCTCGTTCTCGTGGCGCAACAGGGCCACGGTCGTAGCCAAGGCATCCCGCGTGACCTGGCAGCGGAAAGAGACCGTTGAGCCCAAATCCACGGCAGGAACCAGAGAAACAAGCAATAGGTTTCCTCCGGTCCATTCCTCGGCCTCCAGATCAAAGTCGATCCCCTGACGTTTCCACTCGATCGGTGTCTTACGAATGATCTCGCTGTAGTGGGCGTATCCTTTGATGACAAGGTCTTTCAATCCGGCAGGGTAATGCGTGAAGAGCGATCTGTACAACTCCTCTGCCGACATCTCAACACCCAGCGCGGCGGAGACACGGGCCGCTGCCTGGTCGAACTCATCCGTCCGAGAGAATGACGCGGCCTCCGTGAGTCCGCCCAGAACATGCTGGACCACATCCAGGGCTGCCAGTTCCTCGGCTTGCAGATCGATCCGATCGTTGTAACGCTTCGAAATCTGCGCGATGCCGTCCTGCAGCGACTCCAGCAAGGGCACCTTCACATCAGTTCTTTCGAGAATCTGAAATGCCGCCTCCAAAGCAGAACCGAGAAAACTGATTCCGACCATCTGTTCATGAAAAAACAGCTTCTGTCTCATGTCGGAGGCAAGACGGTAGCCCGCCAGTACATCTTCAACTGCGCCGGTCGTGTCCCCCTCGACCGCCTTCAATTTCGCCCCGAAGATCAGTGCCCAGAACAACTCGCGCGTCTCAGTGGGACGGTCGTCCCCTCCGATGTCCCAGAACACCATATCCCCCTGATACTGGAGCCAATAGCCCGGCCTCCGGGTACCCTGCCGCAATCGATCCAGCGCTTCGGCGTTCGATCGGACCCAGGCGGCCAAGGCCCGTTGTTTGTCGGCCGGCAATTCGGTCGGCCAGCGACCAATGTCCTTTCCATCTACTGGAATCGGCGCTGCCACGTAGGACTCGAACGCCTGCTCGTAGATGGGCGCCGCATTGAGAGATTCGCCGGTCTCTTTGGTCATGAGCTCATTGAGCTTCGCCACGTAGTCGACCTTCGCAGCCGACGCCCACGGCAAGCAGATGCCGGCGCCCCAAATCACCAGTAGAACCTGTACATATCGCATGGGGTCTCCCCTCTGTTAGCCGTGTTGTTGCCCTCGTTCGCGTCGGCCACCTACTCGATTGTACAGGTTTGAGGCAAGGATTGAAAGCACTCTCAACGACCATCTCCGCACGTCTTTCTTCGCGTTCCTGCGCTCGGCCGAATTGCGTACGTGCCGCACGCACACTCACAAACCTCCTACCGTTCCCGCAGACTCCCGAACCCGCTGAATTCTGCGCCGGAATTGATAATTCCCCGTGTTCGCGACTGTCGCATACTGCACCGGCGTCTCCACGAACTGGGAGAACATGGGGGCGTATCAATCACATCGACGCGTAAATACAGACTGTCCAGTCAGTTAAGGTAGGCACGCTGCGGACGAGACCCGACGAATGGGCGGGCCGGCGGTTGACGCAACGAGTACAGGAGATCGGCCATGAACACGATCGACTTGACGGAACAGGAGACCACCACCCTCCGAGATGTGGTCGAGAACTACCTGTCGGACCTGCACACCGAGATTTCTCACACGGACGACAGGGACTTCCGAGGGGCGTTGCGAAAGAGGCAGGAGCTGCTCCAAGGCCTCCTGGAGAAGCTCGCCCCCCTGGCCGCGCAGCCGGGGTAGCGAACGCACCGGCCAAGAGCCGACGTCGCCCGCAGCCGGCAAGCGAGGATTTTTCCGGTTTACGGTGAAACGCCGGCCTTGCGGCTGCATTCTGTTGTTGGTACGAATGGGAGAGTCGTTCGGCGGAGATTGACGACGCCTTTGACGGGCCAGAGGCTGGTATGGACAGAATGCCCATGACAACGCGACTGAAAACCGCCGGGGCAAGGTGGCTTGCCCCGGTGGCAGCAATGCTCTTCTGCGCTGCCGGCCAGGCGGCCACGCCGCTGGCGCCATCCGCCCGTAGGCAAACACCCAAGCCGACGGCCAGCCCGGCAACACTGACGCGCGATACGGCATTCGGCGAAGCGATCGACATTTTGCGGAACGCGACCAGCCCTCCACTGAACATCATCGTGCTCTGGCGACAGATCGGCGACAACGCGGACATCTACCGCGAAACCCCGATCGGGTTCGACAGCATTCCGGGCCTGCGTCTGGGTCAGTACCTGGACACGCTGTTGCTGTCGGTCTCGGCGGGCAGCGCTGTCCGGCTTGGATACACCGTAGACAGCGGTGTGATTATCATCGCGACGATCGACGCCCTGCCCGTCCGCAAGAGCGTGCCGCGCGTCTATGATGTCACCGATCTGGTGGCCGAACCATCGTACGCACCGAGCCCCGGAATGATGCGAATGATGATGGGTGGCGGAATGATGGGCGGTGGCTACGGCCAGGGCTATGGCAGTCCGATGGGAGGCTTCGGCCAAGGCCTCGGCGCCGGGTATGGAGGCTACAATTCCGCGTCCGGACTGCCGGGCGTTGTCAGCGCCGTGGGAGGCCGGCGTCGATAGATCCGAATCGGTGGTTCAGCCTTCGCGCCTTGCCGCACGGCGACGGTCGGCTTCTTTGAGGAAGCGTTTGCGAATCCGGATCGATTTGGGACAAACCTCTACCAGTTCATCCTGCTGGATGTACTCCAGGCACACTTCGAGGCTCATCAAGCGCGCCGGACGCACGCGGGCCGCATCGTCTTTCGATGACGTGCGCATGTTTGTGAGCTGTTTGGTCTTGGTCGGATTGACAGGGATGTCGTTCTCCTTACAGTGCTCGCCGACGACCTGGCCCTCGTATACCTCGTCGCCCGGCCGGACGAAGAACACGCCGCGATCGTAGAGCGCATCGAGCGCGTACGCGGTCACCGTGCCGGTCTCGGTGGCGATCATCACCCCCGCCTGCCGTTGCGGGATCGAACCGCGCATCGGCTCATACTGCTCGAACGTATGGTGCATCACCGCGCGACCCTGCGTGGCGGTGAGGATGCGCGCGTTGAGGCCGAACAGCCCGCGCGACGGAATCATGAACTCCATGTGAACGTAATCATTGACGCCGCTCTTGGAGTCCATCTTGGTCATCTCGCTGCGCCGGTTGCCGATCAGGCTCATGACGGCGCTCTGGCACTCGGCCGGGCATTCGATCACCAGCCGCTCGATCGGCTCCTGCCGGTATCCGTTGACCATCTTGATGATGACCTCCGGCTTGCCCACGCAGACCTCGTAGCCCTCGCGCCGCATGTTCTCCAGCAGAATCCCGAGGTGCATCAGGCCCCGACCGGAGACGACATACGCATCGGCGCTCTCGCCGGGCTCGACCCGCAGGGCCACGTTCGTCTGAAGCTCCTTGTACAGGCGATCCCGCAGATGCAGCGAGGTGACGTACTTGCCCTCTCTTCCGGCGAACGGACCGTTGTTGACGTGGAACGTCATGCTCATCGTCGGCTCGTCGATCGCCACGACCGGCAGCGCGCTCGGCTCATCCGGGCACGCGATGGTATCGCCGATGTCAACCGGGTCCAGGCCCGCCACGGCGCAGATGTCGCCGGCCTGCACCTCCAGCGCCCGCTTCTTGCCCAAGCCCTCGAACTCGTACAACTGCACCACCTTCTGCTGGGTGTGGCGTCCCGCCTTGTCGATCACCGTGACCGGCTGGGCCTGTTCCAGCCGCCCGGCGAAGACCTTGCCGATCGCCACCCGTCCAACGTAATCGGAGTACTCCAGCGTGGTCACCAGCATCTGCAGAGGGCGGTCGGGATCGACCTTCGGGGCCGGCACCGACCGGATGATGGCATCGTAGACCGGCTTGAGGTTGTCGTTCGGCTTGGCCAGATCGCTGGTAGCCCAACCCTCCTTGGCCGAGGCGAACAGCACGGGAAAATCCAGCGCCTCGTCGCTGGCATCAAGATCGACGAACAGGTCGAAGACCTCATTGACCACATCGTCGGGCCGCGCATCGGCCCGGTCTGCCTTGTTGACCACCAGGATGGGCTTGAGCCCATGCTGGAGGGCTTTGGTCAGCACGAACCGCGTCTGCGGCATGGGCCCCTCGAAGGCATCGACGATCAGCAGAACCCCGTCGGTCATCTTGAGGACTCGCTCCACCTCGCCGCCGAAATCGGCGTGCCCCGGCGTATCGACGATGTTGATCTTGTACTCGGTTCCGTCGGTGTCGAAGTACTGAATCGCGCAGTTCTTGCTCAGGATGGTGATGCCGCGCTCGCGCTCGATAGGATTGGAATCCATAATCAGGCCGTGCTCGCCGCCGGCCAGCCTGGCCAATTCCTCGTTGCGAAACATCCCTGACTGATACAGAAGCTGGTCCACCAGCGTTGTCTTGCCATGGTCCACGTGGGCGATGATCGCCACGTTACGCACCATCTCAGCGTACATACACCGTAATCCTCAGATACATAACCTGCCTGAAATCCGCTACTTGCCTCCGACTCACGACCGAGGCGGAGCCACCCCCATGAGGTAAGCCCGGTAGTTTATCAGGATTCTTGCCCGCATGCAAAGATATCTGCAAAAAAACAAGCTCTGCTGAGGACGAGGGGCCGCGAGGCAGTGACGAGCGTGGAAGGGGCAGGAATCGATCGAATCGCGCGAAATGACGGCCAAGTCAATGAGCCCGGAGCCAAACGGGCCCCGGAGAGGTATCCAGCCGCGTCAGTACAACGGGACCGAGTGGCACCGCCAAGCCGAGGCGGATGACGCCAGCGGTCACCGGCCGGCTCTGCTATGCCTTCATGGCCAGGGCAAACAGCTCTGCCGGAGGGCAAGGCCGACAGCCCAGGCTGCCGTGCCGCCGCTCGGGCCGGACTTCGTATGCCTCCAGCAGTCCCCTGGCATCCGCCGCCGCATCCAACTCGAGTTCCGTGATGAACCCTTGGAGGCATTGGCACGACCAACAGGCCTCCCGCGTGGCAGCCCGTTCCAACTGGTCCAGGAGCGTGCGGACCTGCTCGGCCGTCAGTGATTTCCTTGCATGCGCGCTCATCTGGCACCCCCTGGAATGGACGCATCGATTGGCGAATAAGCCACCTCAAACCGCGGCACGCAAATACAACACCACCACCGGCCCCTCGGAAGGTATGTACGGCCAAGCTCCCAGCGAGGTTCACACCCATCCGGACGTGTCGAATCCGCCATACCCGGTACAAAGGTATCTTTACATTCTGCCCTTTTCATGCGAAGTTGATGCGCATGGAACCAAACTGGTTGAAATGGGCCAAGCAAGTGGCCGCACTGGCGCAGAACGGCCTGACCTTCTCCGACAATCCGTACGATATCGAACGGTACGAGCAGCTCCGGGAAATCGCGGCCGAAATGATGGCCGACGGGTTCGACCTCGACAAGAAGAGCGTCTTCGATCTGCTCTCGCGGGAAGAGGGCTATGCCACGCCCAAGGTGGACGTGCGCGGCGCCGCCTTTCGCAACGGCAAGATCCTGCTGGTCCGCGAGGCCCTCGACGGCGGCTGGACGCTTCCCGGCGGGTGGGCCGACCCGTGCCAGAGCCCGTCGGAGGCGGTCGTCCGCGAGATATTCGAGGAGTCGGGCTTCGAGGCCCGCGTCTGCAAGCTGGCGGCGGTCTACGACCGCAGCAAACACCCGCACCTGCCTCACATTCCGTTCCACATCTACAAGCTGTTCTTCCTCTGCGAGATCACCGGAGGCCAGGCGACGGAAAGCCACGAGACCACGGGCGTGGGGTTCTTCGCCGAGGACGCCATCCCGGCCCTTTCGATCAGCCGGACCCTGCCCTTCCAGATCGCGCGGATGTTCGACCACCTGCGCGATCCCGCCCTGCCCACCGATTGTGACTGACGGCCCCGGATATGGTATCATCGGGCAACGCAAGAACGGCGGGCCAGGACCGCCCTACGAAACATTGACACAGGAGGCCGTAATGAACATGTCGCGAATCGCCATCGCAGCGATCCTTACCCTGATTCTAACGCCCAGCCTGTACGGGGCGACGACGGTTCAGGTTGTCTCGACGCCGCCGACGGTGCGGACCAACGACTTCTACGTCAGCAACCGGCCACCCTTGACGCCGGAGCCGCTGATCAAGCTGCCGATCGGGGCGATCAAGCCGGAAGGCTGGGTCCGCCGGCAGCTCGAACTCCAGGCCGACGGCTTCGTCGGCCATCTGGGCGAAATCAGTCAGTTCCTTCGCAAGGACGGCAACGCCTGGCTGTCGCCGACGAGCGAAGGCCACAGCCCATGGGAGGAGCTGCCGTACTGGCTTAAGGGCTTCGGCGACATGGGTTATGTCCTGGGCAACCAGCGGATCATCGACGAAGCCAAGGTCTGGATCGAGGCCACTATCGCCAGCCGGCAGCCCGACGGCTGGTTCGGACCGCTCGCCAACAAAGCCAGCGGCCGCGACGAGAACAGGATGCCCGACCTGTGGCCCAATATGGTCATGCTCAACGCCCTCCAGAGCTACTACGAGTACACACAGGACGCCCGCGTCATCGACCTGATGCGGGAGTACTTCAAGTGGGAGCTGGCTGTCCCGGACGAGCAGTTCCTTCCGCCCTTCTGGCAACAGCAGCGAGCCGGCGACAACCTCGCCAGCGTCCATTGGCTGTACAACCGCACGGGCGAGGCGTTCCTGCTGGAACTGGGCGAGAAGATTCATCGCAACATGGCGCGGTGGGATGAAACCGTTGCCAGTTGGCACAACGTCAATATCGCCGAGTGCTTCCGGGCTCCGGCCACGTTCTATCAGCAATCCCACGACCGCCACCACCTTCTGGCGGCCGAACGGAACTACGCGATGATCTGGGGCACGTACGGCGAGGTCCCCGGCGGCATGTTCGGAGGCGACGAGAACTGCCGCAAGGGCTACCACGGACCGCGACAGGCGATCGAGACCTGCGCCTCGGTCGAGTTCATGCTCTCCTGCGAGATGCTGCTGAAGATCACCGGCGACCTGAAGTGGGCAGACCGCTGCGAAGACGTCGCGTTCAACACGTTCCCGCCGTCGATGACGGCCGACCTGAAGGGCCTGCACTACCTGACCAGCCCAAACGCCTGTCAGCTCGACCACACGAACAAGGCACCGGGGATCCAGAACGGCGGCGAGATGCTCTCGTACAATCCGCACAGCTACCGCTGCTGCCAGCACAACGTCGCGCACGGCTGGCCCTATTACGCCGAACACCTGTGGATGGCGACGCCCGACAACGGCCTGGCTGCGGTGCTGTACGCGGCTTCGGAAGTCACCGCCAGGGTCGGCAACGGCAGCGAGGTGACACTGAAGGCCCGGACGCGCTATCCGTTCGAGGACACGATCCGACTGACCGTCACTACGGAAACGCCCGTTCACTTCCCGCTCTATCTGCGCGTTCCCGGCTGGTGCAAGGACGCGGCCGTGAAGGTCAACGGCCAAAGGGTCGAGGTCCACGCCCGGCCGCAGGCTTACATCGCGCTCGACCGCCTCTGGAAGCAAGGGGACAAGGTCGAATTGACGCTGCCCATGACGATCGGCCTTCGCTACTGGCCGAGAAACGGCGACTGCGTCTCGGTCGATCGCGGCCCGCTGACCTACTCGCTCAGGATCGCTGAGAAGTACGCTCGCTACGGCGGCACGGACAAATGGCCCGCCTTCGACGTCTTCCCGACGACCGCCTGGAACTATGGTCTCGTCATCGACCCGACCAGGCCCGTCGCGGCCCAGTTCAAGGTGACGCAGCGGAGCTGGCCCGGCGACAACCAGCCTTTCGAGGCCGGCGCTGCGCCGGTCGAGATGATGGCCAGGGCCCGTAAGATCCCGAACTGGCAGGCCGATTCGCGCGGCCTGATCGACGAGGTCCAGCAGAGCCCTGTCCGGTCGGACGAACCGACCGAGACGGTGACGCTGATCCCGATGGGCTGCGCGAGGCTGCGCCTCAGCGCGTTCCCGTGGATCGGCGAAGGCGCGAACGCAACCGACTGGCAACTGCCCTCGGTTGGGGGCGTGGGCAAGATCCCGGCCACGGCGTCTCACTGCCACGAAGGCGACACCGTCGCGGCCCTGAGCGACGAGAAGCTGCCGGCCCATTCCAACGACCACGACATCCCGCGCTTCACGTGGTGGCCGCACAAAGGCACAGCCGAGTGGGTTCAGTATGACTTCAAGGAACCGCGCACGATTCGCAAGGTCCAAGTCTACTGGTTCGACGACGAACCCGGCGGCGGTGGCTGCCGGGTGCCCCAGTCATGGACGCTGCGGTACAAGAGCGGAGACGAGTGGAAGAGGGTCGCGAACGCGGCGGCGCACGGCGTGGAGAAGGACCGTTTCAACACCGTGACATTCGACGAGATCACGACGGCGGGCCTGCGCATCGAGGTGCAACTCCGCGAGGACTTCTCCGCCGGCATCCTCGAATGGCGCATCCCATAACTCTGCGCGACCCAAAGGAACGCGATCGCAGGGTGCATCACTCCGCCCGGTAGGTCGAGATCTCGTGACTCGGCGGCGCAAGCCGTCGCACTTCTTCCCGCACCGCGTCGAGGCGCAGGCCGAGGTTCGCCAGGATTTGGGCAGACATGGCTTCGCTGTCGCGCATCATGCCCAGCAGCAGGTGCTCGGTGCCGATGTGGTTATGACGAAGGGACCGCGCCTCTTCGACGGCATAGCGAATGACGTTCTTGGTGTGCTCGGTCTGGGCAAGTTTCTCAGGCACCTCGACGTGGGGGTGGCCTGCCAGGAGTATTTCGACCGCTTTGCGAAGGGGCTTGAGGTCGACGTTGAAGTGTTGGAGCACAGCCGCAGCCACGCCGTGGACCTCTTTGGCAAGGCCCCCGAGAAGGTGTTCGGTCCCGACGAACTCGTGCCCGAACTGCTGGGCCTCCTGATTGGCCAGCAGCATGACCGCCCTCGCGTGCTCCGTAAAACGCTCGAACATGAAGATCCTTTCAACCTGCCCCGGTGATCCCTGGCGCCGGCCCATGCCGCGCCCGTGCGCATTCTACCGTATCCTCCGGTTCTCCGCCCGCTGATTCTCGGAAGGCGATGAACAAGTGTCTGTCAAGATTATGGGGCAGCACTCCCTTGAGGGTGCAAATAGCCAGGGGTGGCAGCCTCAGAGCCTGTCTTGAGCGCCGTCGAAAGATCCGCAGGACTTGGGGATGGCCCGCATCGCAGAGGCCGTTCCGTACGTATGCGCCACTCCCATCCACCATCCCCAAAGCTCCGTTGCACTACGCTTTGAGGCTGCCACCCACATGCCAGAACATTTTCACACACACATGAACAAAACACCACGGAAGGTCAGATGCCGGCATCGTCGTAGCCGGGAGAGCCGCCCACCGCGGCGCTGGGGCGCCACGTCTGTCTGTCGCCCCAGGCTTGAGGATCGGTGTTGGCAAGGTCCGCCACCGTCAGTGAGAAGCCGTTGCCGTCGGTTGCGTCGTACCAGTCATCCTCGAAGGCGAAACTGTGAATGATTTGTCCGGCGGCGTCCTGAAGCTCGACGGTCTCGCCGGCGTTGTTGAGGCTGCCGGTGTACTCGCCTGCGATGGGCAAGCCCGGGCCATATCGTGTTTCGAAGGCCTCGATGTCCTTGACCACCAGCACGCGGTCGCCCGGCGCCAGCACAACCGAACCGAAGGTGAAATCCACACCATCGGTGAACCTGACAAGATTCAGGTCGATCGACTCGGCGCCGATGCTGACCAGCTCGATGTATTCGAGGTTGGGATCGTCGGGACTTCCGGTCTCGGGCGGATGGTACATGATCTCGCTGATTCGCAGGCTCTCGGCCACCGGCCCGACCGCAAACATCGCACTGTTGAGCGCGCTCCACTTGTTGCCGACCTGGGCCCTGGCCTTGACCTGCGTGCTTCCGGCCAGCCCGATCGGCCCGGCGTATCGCTCGACCGTCGGGACCTCCGCCGACTGCTCGACAGTGGTCGCCACCAGCTCCGCGGAGATCAGAAAATCGGAGCTTGTCGACGAGACATTCATGCCGTGGATGGCCAGAACGTTGCCGACCCGGCGCAACAGAGGCGCGAAGCCGGAAATCTCGATCTCCTCAAAATCCATCGCATTCAGGTCCGGATTCTGATCGGCGGCGTTCGCGTTCCAGGCCGGCGTCCCCGTGACGTTGCGTCGGGCAATCTCGGTCCCGTTGAGGTAGGCGACGAAACCGTCGTCGTATCGAATCCGCAGCGTCATCGTGTCGAACGCATCGGCCTTTTCGGTGAAGTTGAACGGAATGCGAATGCAGCAACTGCTCTGCCGGCCATACATCGAGGCTCCGACGTCGAGAGAAATGAAATCCTCGTAACCGACGCTCCTCTCGAAGCCGACCCCGCCGGGGCTTCCGGTCGCCAGCGTCCAGGCCGAATCGTCGAACGTCGCACCACCCCGCCAGGCGTCATCCACAGGCCCCGTCGGCACGAGCACGCGCTTGGGCGCATTCTCCGGGATCAGCAGGGTCCGTTGCACGGCGCCGGAGGAATTGAGCGATCCCGGGTCCGACCCGTCCAGCGTGTAGTAGATGGTCCCGGACGACGCCGTCATCTCCAGGACGAATCCGCTTTCGACGTGGCCACCCTGCTGGTTGAAGGCCGGCGGCGCCGATGCGAACTCGCCGGCGATCTGCCCATCCAGCCACGCGAGCCTGGCCTCCAGCCAGTTCTTCATCCAGGCAACCTCACCGCCATACGTAGTGATGGCAGCATAAGCTGGATCTACGTTCACAGGATTGGGCCAAACGTACTGGCCCAAAATGCGCCAGCGCGCGAAGTTTCTCGCCTGAGGCTCTTTCAGCAGCGCCGCGTAGTCGTCGATCATCCCGAGCAGCCGCTCGGTGGCGAACAGGCCTCGACGCAGCTCGAACCAGCGGTCGGCATAGTGCAACTGGAATTCGGGGTCCTCGAACAGACGACGCCACCACGGATACTCCCCATCGCCGAGCAAACGGTTGTACCAGCCGCTCGGAATCCAGCCGTCGAGATAGTCGGCGTTGCCCAGCGACAGGTTGTAGTCCCAGACCGGGCCCATGTGGAGCTTGCCGTCGCGGTCCTTGAACATGTACGTGCTCAGACGAAAGCCGTCGATGTTCTTGGCCGTTTCCACCAGAATGTGATGGTCGATGAAGGCGCCGACGTCGATGAACGCGGCGTACCCGTCGATTGGGTCTTTGAAGTTCCCGCCGTACAGGGTCGCTTCGAAGGCGTTGAGGAAATCCCTGATCCAGTCCCTCTGCGCCTGCGTCATATCGGTCCCGATCGGATCGTCATAAATCAGTTCCTGGCCTCGGCTGGTGCGGAACGTCACATCGCCACCGTCGAGCTTGTCCTTCTTGACGATGTACCCGCCCGTGATCTGGGGCTCGGCGTTATCGTCCGAATCGAGAACCGCGATATCCACGCGATCAGGAGCAATCTTGATCTTCTCCATGAAGACGTAAACGCCGACATAGTCGTTCATCGACAGGTCGCTGTTGTCGGTCTTGAGAAACAGCTCGATGAACCGTGTGCGCGGCGCATAGCGGCCCATCTCGTTGCTCCAGCGATAGACCAGGACATTGCGCATCAGCGTCTTGTCCGAATAGGGTCCCTGGAGCACCCAGTCCGCATCGGCGGGCAGCCCCAGAATCGAGGCGGCCCGGTCGCGATCCTCGTCGTCCCAGACCTCGAAGTGGTATTGCTGCTTGGGGAAACCCTCGGAGCTCTTGCCCCGCACGTTCAGACCCGCCCGGCCGGCAAAATCGGTCTGGCCCGTCACGGCGGCTGTACCCCGCTCGTCCGTGTCGATCACGTACCCATACACAGGCGTCTGCGTACCGCTGACGGCTTTGCCCATCGTGTCGACGACCATCAGAGGCAAAGGCGAACGGAAACTCCGCAGACTGGCGCCAATGAACGAGAACCGCTCGCTGCTGACGTCGCTCTGCCGCCAGCCCGGCAGCCATGCGACGGCCCGGATCGTCATCGTCCTGGAGACTTGAATCGGCCCGGTGTAGACGCTGCCGCCGGGCCTCTGCCGGGGCACGCTGAAAGGGTCGGTTCCGTCGGTCGTGTAGTAGATCGTCGCGCCGGGCGTATCGGTCGTCAGGGCAACCGTCAGAGGTTCACTTAGGAGGCAGCCCTGGCGGCTGAATTGCGGCGTCTCGGCAATCCCCTCGTAGGCATCGACGTTAGCCTCGCCGGGCGTCGGGACCGCCATGAACCGCAAATCGGGACCGCCGTCCGGATAGCGACCATAGGAGACGTCGGCCCGCTGCTGATCGAACGAGAGGTTGTCGATCACGGTGGTTCCGTCGCTGGCCACCAGGACGACTTCCTCGCCGGCCGCCTCCAGCCTGAAGCTCGCATGGAGGCCCGTGGAGGTCGTATCGCCGTCCGCCCAGATTAGCAGATAGCCGTGCGGGGCAATCGTCGTTGAAGGAGAGCCGACCGGAAACTGCCACTTCGTGGGCGTCGAGGAGTCGTCGGTCAGGTACATCCCCGCCACATCCGCGCTGACATTCGTGGGGTTGTACAGCTCGATCCAGTCATCGTACTGCCGCTGGGGGTCGCGGTTGGTGCTGCGATTGGAAGCGAGGATCTCGTTGATGACGACCCGCGTCTCGGCGCCGGGTCGCCCGGACTGTGCGTCCGTCGCGACCGCTGCGCCCAGTACCGCAAACAGCGCCGCAAGCAAGCGCGTTGGCCGAGCTGCACCCATGCCATCCCCTGTCCTGAAGGAGGTTTCGCTTTTCCACAACGGGGCTGGCGGCTCTTGCGCCAACACCGCGCGCTACTTCACCATTTTAACAAATCCGGCTCGAATCCGCCAGACCGTTCGGCCCCTTCCTGTCACACGCCCCGGCAGCGGTGTGTGTTCGGACCTCGCTGTCAGGGGTGCCGCAGAGCCGATCATTCTCGGACGTTAAGTAGGAGCGGGAATTGGCCGATGAACAAACCAAGGTGACGGATCGTGTACTGCCGGCGGGACGAACGGATCGGGACTGGAGGTCTGTCAGGGCAAATGCCCGGCCGCGTGAGGAGGTATCGGATGAACACCGGTTCCATCAAGAGACGACTACGCGTCTGCAGAGGGTGCGCCTACCTCTGCAAGAGCTGTCCGCACGCTCTGCCTTGCGTCCGCCAAGGTCAGAAGGTTAAGCCGACCGAATGCTACGTTTGCTGGCACAATCAGGGAACGCTCCTGCCCCGAGACTGCCGGTTGCGACGCACGCCCATCCGAACGAAGGTCCGCGTCTGACCGCGAGCGAATCGGCGCTCGGTCCGCCACTCCAGGGTCCAAAAGCAGCGTCGTGCTATGCAGGCCGGTTCCAGCCGGGCCGCAGTCGATCCTGTACCTCCCACGCGTCGAGCAGGGCCAGCGCCGCCATGGACTCGACGACGGGAATCACGCGAGGCACGATACAGGGATCGTGCCGGCCGTGGGTCTCGATGGGCCGGTTCTCCATCCGCTCGTTCAGGGTCCGCTGCGGTTTGGCGATCGAGGAGGTCGGTTTGACCGCCAGGCGCAGCGTGATGGTCTGCCCGGTCGAGATGCCGCCGGTGATGCCGCCGGCGTGGTTGGTGACGAACCCGCCGTCGGCCATGTTGTCGTTGGACTGGCTGCCGCGCCTCCGCGTCAGCGCGAAGCCCAGGCCGACCTCGATCCCCTTGATCGCGCCGATCGTCATGATCGCCGCCGTCAGTTTGGCGTCGAGTTTTTGGAACACCGGATCACCCAGTCCGGCGGGCAGCCCGTGAATATCGAGTTGAATGACACCGCCGACCGAATCGTTGTCGTCCTTGGCCGCAAGGATCGCCTGGACCATGCGCTGCGCCGCTTTGGGATCGGCGCAGCGGACCGGATTGGTTTCGATGGCCTCGTAGTCGCACGTCTCGGCGGCGATGCCTGCGATCTCGACCGCGTGCGCCACGATCCTGACGCCGCGTTTCGCCAGCTCCTGCAACGCGAACGCGCCGCCCATAACGCGGCCGGCCGTCTCGCGGCCGGAGGAGCGGCCACCGCCGCGATAGTCGCGGATGCCGTACTTGCGGTAATATGTGAAGTCGGCGTGGCCGGGGCGGAACAGGTCCTTGATCCCCTCATACCTGGACGAATCGTGGTCGCGGTTGATGATTGCCATCGCAATGGGCGCACCGGTCGTCTTGCCGCCAAACACGCCGGAGAGCACCTCCACCTGGTCCTTCTCGTCGCGCGGCGTGGTGACTTCGCTCTGGCCGGGCCGGCGCCGGGTAAGTTGTCTCTGGATTTCCTCGGCCGAAAACTCGATGCCCGGACGCACCCCGTCCAGTACGGCGCCGATGGCCGGGCCGTGGCTCTCGCCAAAGGTGGTGACGCGAATGACGTCACCGTAGGTATTGGCCGCGCGACAGCGCACCGTCAATTCCTCGACGATGTGCTGCATCGCAATCTGGGCGATTTGCTCGGGCGTCTTGTCCGTCGTGTCGATCACCGCATCGGCGAATGGACTGAGCAGTTCCTCGCGATAGGCGACGTTCTCGTCGAGTTGCGCCCGCGCATCGGGTCCGCGCAACCAGGGCGGCAGCCCTTTCTCGGCGATGCGGCTCCACAGGGTGGCGGGATCGGCAGTCAAATAAATCAGAATCGCGTTGCGGCGCAACGCCCGGCGGCTGGCCGGGTCCAACAGGCTGGAACCGCCGCAAACGATCAGCTTCCAGTCCGCCTCGCCAAGCTGGACCGCCACCTTCTTCTCCACGGCGCGAAACGCCGGCTCGCCGTGCTCGATGAAGATCTCGCGGCACGTGTGCTTCTCGCCCGTGTCCCGCTCGAAACACTCTTCGATCAGGCGGTCGGTCTCGATCGCTTCCAAACCGGTCAGCTTCGCCAATTCGGCCGCCACCGAGCTCTTGCCCGCCCCTTTCGGTCCTGCCAATACGATCTTCACAATAACGTCCTCACCGCCGTTGATACGCCGGAAATGCTCCCAGGCTTGCCATCTCAACCGGACAATCCGGAGTACTGTACAACCGTAACCACCTCCGGTTCACCCATTCCGCGTCCAATCCTATCCGAAAACGCCATCCGGTTTCAATGCCCGTACCAAAACACGCGCCACCCACCAACAAAGCACTGTGGGAGATTCCCGTTGTATCAGGCGAAGACAGGATTCAATAGAGCGGACGCATTCGCTCGGTCGCCAGGAGAACCATGAGAAAAAGGATATGATGCAAGACGCAAAAACTGCGCCGTTGGAATCCCGGAAACGATTCGCTACAGCCGTCCTGCTGTGCCTGTCTGTGGCCGTGGCGACGGTGCCGTCGTCATGCACTTCGAGCTGGTCGCCCCGCAGACCCGTCGACCATCTCTCAGCCAACAGGGAACATACATGGACCGCCCCGGCAGTCGCGGTACTCCGTCTGCTCAGGACAACACACAACTACGTCAAATACGGCGTCTTCCAAACCACGTGACAGAGAAGGTAAAGACACGCGGGCAGAACAAGTCCTGTTACGTGCGCATTCTGCACTACGCAATACGCATCACGCACGACGCATCACGACGCTGCTATTGCACCTTTCCGGTGGCGGCCCATTCGACGCCGCGTCGAATCAATTGTTGCATGCTCGGGTGGAGGATCGCCTTGAAGTCATGGCCGAACGCGTTCTGCACGCAGCGGCCCTTGCCGTACGGCGTGGTGAAGACCAGCGGTTCTTCCTTCTCGCTCCAGTCGGAATAGGCCGAAACCAGGACATCGATCGGACCGTCGCCCTGCAACTTCGAATACAGCTCGTCGAAGATCTGGAAATCCTTCAATCCCTGCGTGATCGGGTGGTCCTTCTTGACGATCTTCGCGTCGAAGACGCTTCGCGGGCCGTGGCCGCTCGTGCCCATCACCCACACGCGGCCGCACAGCTTGCGGAACTCCGCCCAGTCGGGAAACGAGGCGCTGGCCAGATGCTGGGTGTAGAAGCCCTTACCCCCTTTGACGAAGTTCAGGAGGTTTTCCTTGGCCTGATCGGTCATCTTGGGCGTTCCGCGATGGAACATCGTCAGGACGATCACATCGTAGTTCGCCAGCGCCGCATCCGATTCGAGGATCAGCGGATCTTCGCAGACCTTGACGTCGAAGCGGTCCGAGCCGGCCAGCACTTCGCGCGTCTTCTCGGAGATCTCACGCCAGTCGTGGTACGGCGCCACATCGTCGCCGGCAATCAACAAGACCTTGATCTGTGCGGGCTTCTCGGCTGCCACCGCTGCCAGGGACACACCCAACGCTACCACACCCATCAGAAGCATGCTCAACCAGACTCGTCGCATTCGATCTCTCCTTGCTGTTGAAACCATCAGGTTGCGTCCGCCGCACAGCGTCCTGGGGCGGTCGGAGGCGATTCTAACGCAAGGGGCGTGGGGAGAAAACCGAAAACGCCAAACAAGAGAGATGACCTGATATGACAGCCGAAGTCATGCGGGGGCCGCGAGGCATGGGCCAGGGAGGATTCGCTACCGTTCGAAGGCGTCGCCATCGCGCACCTGGCAGCGCGATGGGATGCACGTCGGCGCAATCAAGCCTTTCGGGTTTCGGCGGTGGAGGCCACCAGCAGGGAGAGCATCGTCGCGCCGACCACGGCCGGGCCGATGTCGTGGAGATCGAAGGCCCGGACCGTTGCCAGGGCAATGATCAGACAGGCAAACCCCATGCCCACATATCTGAGCGTAACCGCATTCCACCTCTTCATCGCAAAGTCCCCCCTTCCGGTTCAGTTCCTCGTCAGGAGCGGCCTTGCGACGGAAGAAGCCGCCCCTTAAAGCATAGGCAACAGACCGGCAGAGGCCAAAAATCTTCCTGCCTCCCGACGGAGAAGAACAGCCGGATAGCTGCCTGGCGTCGGATATCCCATGTCAAAACTAAGGAATCTTCAACTTGATCGAGGAGAGGATTTCGAGTATGATTGCAGGGATTATAGGAGGCAGCGACATGAGGGTAGCGAAGGAGATTCAAGAGAATTCGCCGGATATCGAGAAGTGGATCAGACTGATCCGCGCCGACGGTGTCGGGCCGGTCTCTTTCGGCCGGCTCCTGAAGTTCTATGGCTCAGTCGATGCAGCCCTCGGGGCTTCGGCAAGCGGCCTGGCCCGCGTCGAGGGAATTGGCCCCAAGACGGCCGAGCGAATCGTCTCAACCCGCGACAAATTCGACACTTGCGTAGAATTGGAGCGGGCCCGGAAGCTCGGCGTCTGGCTCATCCACATGGAAGATTCGCGCTATCCGCCACTGCTCAAACAAATCTATGACCCGCCTCCGGTTCTTTACATCAAGGGGACGCTCGGACGCGAGGACAACCTGGGCATCGCCATCGTAGGCTCGCGGCGTTGCAGCATCTACGGGACCGAGCAGGCCTCGCGTTTCGCGCATCTTCTTGCCGCATCAGGTTTTACCATCGTTTCCGGCCTCGCTCGTGGGATCGACACCGCTGCCCATCATGGCGCGCTGGCGGCAGAGGGCCGCACGATCGCCGTGCAGGGTTGCGGCCTGGCCAATGTCTTCCCGCCGGAAAACGCCAGGCTATTCGAACTCATAAGTCAAAGCGGGGCCTGTATTTCCGAGCTTCCGCTCGGGTATGAACCCTTGAGCGAGAACTTCCCGCCGCGCAATCGGATTATCGCGGGTCTGTCTCTCGGAACCATCGTCATCGAGGCCGGCCTGCGTAGCGGAGCCCTGATCACCGCCAAGACGGCTCTGGAGAGCAACCGCGAGGTCATGGCCGTGCCGGGCAAGATCGATTCGCCCATGGGCAAAGGGCCTAATCAGCTCATCAAGCAGGGCGCGAAGCTCGTCGAATCGGTCGAGGACGTGATGGAGGCCCTGGGCTACGTGGGCGAGCAGCTCAAAGAGCATACCGCCGAGGCGGCCGGCGAAGCAGCAGCCAAAGCCGAGACGCCGCTGTTCGAGACCCACCAGTTCAATCTCAAAGGTCACGAAAAGCAAATCTATGATTCACTCGGTTCCGAACCGCTCCATACCGATCAGGTGATCGACCAAACCGACCTGCCCCCTGGGACGGTCAACGCAACCCTGATGTCGCTCCGCCTCAAAGGGCTTATCCGGCAGCTTCCCGGCAACCTCTTCAAACGTCGATAGGTCCGTACCATTGAGATCCACAATCTGATTGAATGCGCTGTCGCGACGGGGTAGAATGAGAGGTTGTCAGCCGGCCGGCCTCTTCAAGGCTGCCGGCGGTCGCGTGCATTGCGATCGGTACGGTGGTGAAGGGCAATCGGGAATCGGAGGTTCTGTTGCAGCATCTGCCGCTGACCCCACAGACGCGTCGTGGCACGTCACCGAGGCAGGCACTCATTCATTTCTGAAGGAGGATCACCATGTCCAGGCATTTCATTCTCGCGTGCGCAACGATGGCGATTGCTCTGGCCAGCGCCGCGCAGGGGGCCGATCCCAGCCTCATCGGCTGGTGGAAACTCGACGAGGGCTCAGGGATGACGGCCTTCGACTCATCAGGCAACGGAA
>CAZNSM010000084.1:0-21203 GCA_964575615.1 uncultured Pirellulales bacterium
CTGGCCGAATAACTGTGAAGGAAACCGATTTGCAGGGGCGAGGCACGCCTCGCCCTTGCCGCCATCCGCTGGGCAGAGCATGTTTGAGAATATCCCAGCCGGCGTGTGGCATCCTCAAACGCGACAGCGTTTGGGGATAGGAGACGGCGGGACAAATCTGGAAAGGTTTTGCTGGCCAGGACGGCGACCCTGTGGTATAGTCTGCTCCGGCAGAGCCAAAACGCTCTCCGACTCGGAAACGAAGGTGTCTTTTACCGGCCGGGTCCCATGCAAGCCGAGCCCGTGAACCTGGTCAGGCGGGGAACCGAGCAGCCATAAGCGGCAGCTTGGTTGTGTGTGGGTAAACCCGGCCGATCTTTTTCATTGATAATTGATGAATGATTACTGATGATTGAGAGTCCGGGGCGGAGGGTGCGAGAATGAATGCTGAGGATTTGAAGCAGCGTACAAAGGACTTTGCACACCGGTGTGTCAAGCTGAGTCTGGCTCTCCCGAAGGGATACTTGGCAGATCATGTCAGGGGCCAGTTAATTCGGGCTTCGACGTCTGTGGCCTCCAATTATCGCGCGACCTGTCTGTCACAGTCGAAGGCCGCGTTTGCGTCGAAGCTGAGCATTGTGTTGGAAGAAGCCGACGAGTCGGCCTTCTGGATCGAATTCGCCGTTGAGGAGAATCTCTTGGCGGAATCACTTGTCAGCCGGCTGCTGAGTGAGGCACAGGAGTTGACTGCCATCTTCGCTGCCGCCAGGAAGACTGCCAGAAACCGCCGTGCCGAATTCCCGTCTCGCGGCTTGTCGGGTAAGGATAATCAATAATCAATAATCAATCGCTATGGCTTATACCGTTCTGGCAAGGAAGTACCGGTCGCAGACGTTCGACGACGTGGTCGGGCAGGACCCGATCTCCAAGACGCTCAAGAACGCGATCGAGACGGGGCGCGTTGCTCACGCGTACCTCTTCTCCGGCACGCGCGGCGTCGGCAAAACCACGATGGCCCGCATTCTGGCCAAGTCTCTCAACTGCCTCAAATCCGAAGGGCCGACGACGACCCCCTGCTGCCAGTGCGACAGTTGCGTCGCCATCAACAGCGGCGAGGACATCGACGTCATCGAGATCGACGGCGCCTCGAACAACCGCGTGGATGAGATTCGCGAGTTGCGGGAGAACGCCATCTACCGACCCGCCCGAGCCCGCTACAAAATCTATATCATCGACGAAGTGCACATGCTGACGACGCAGGCGTTCAACGCGCTGCTCAAGACGCTGGAAGAGCCGCCGGAGCACGTGAAATTCATCTTCGCGACGACCGAGCCCAACAAGGTCATCGCGACAATCCAGTCGCGGTGCCAGCGGTTCGACTTCAGCAACATCAATGCCAGGCAGATCGCCGACCAGCTCAAGAGCATTCTGAAGAAGGAGAAGATCAAGTACGAGGACGACCTCGTGCTGGCTCTGGCGAAGATGGCCAACGGATCGATGCGCGACGGCCTGAGCCTGCTGGATCGTCTCATCAGCACGGGGATTCAGCCTCTGTCGGTGGACCTGCTGGAGGACTTCCTGGGCCGGCCCAATGCCGAGAAGATCCAGACGCTTGTGGCCAGGATCGGCGACGGCGATGCGGCCGGCACGCTCGCAGCCACGGAGGACCTGATCAACACGGGCCTGGGTGAGGCGCAGATCGTCGACGCTTTGACGGAGCAGATGCGCGACCTGCTGGTGATCGCTTCGGCCGGAGTCGACACCGACCTGCTGATCATGACGGCCGACCAGAAAGAGAAAGCCGCCGAGCTGGCGAAGAAATTTGACGCGGCGGCGCTGATCTACAACATCACGGCGCTGGAGAAGCTCCGCTGGGCCGTCAAGAACAGCGACACGCCGAGGGCTTTGCTCGACGCCTCTCTGCTGCGATTCGCGCTGAGCGAACACTTCATCAATGTCGATGAGCTGCTGGCTCGTTCGTCGGGCGGCGCCGGCGCGCCGGTCAAAAAAAAACTCCCGGTAGAGCCTGAGGCCGCCCCCGCAATCCTGTCCATCCCGTCCCGGTCGGCCGGGCCCCGCACAACCGTTGTGCCCGTTGCCCATGCAGAGGCGCCTGTCGAGAACCTGGTCGAGTCGTGGCCCGAGGCTCTCGGCAAGATCGCCAAGCGGCTCGGTCCGGCCACGACCGGCCTGCTGACCGGATCGAACCTCAAAAGCATCACCGGGGATACGCTGACAATCGAGTTTCCACCGACCGGCAAGACGCAGAAACAGATGTGCGAGAGCAACGGACGAGGCGACCAGGTCGCGGAGGCTTTGGGGGATTACCTGGGCCGAGCCGTTCGCGTCAAATTCACGGTGGCACCGTCTCCCGCGTCCGACGAAGAACCCGAACGCAAGCCTATCGCGGAACGACAGCGTCAGATCCTCAGCGATCCCGGCGTCAAGACCGTCCTCATGGAGCTGGGCGCCACCGTCACCGGGATCGAAGAGGAATAGCTCCGCCACCAGTGGGGGGAACCATCCCCATCCCGATAGACATCGGGTTGAGGCTGCCGCCCCGTCTGTTGGAAAAGCAGGTGCTCGAACTTTCCGCGCAGACGTGCTATGCTACCCTGAGCCGGCAGGTGCTGTGCGCTGGCTTCGCGCAGAGGATGATGCCGCATAGACAGATTCACAAAGGAGATCCGATGAACACGCCGCACGCTGTCTCTCGCCGGACTTTCGTCAAGCGGTCGCTCGCTACGGCAGCGGGCCTGGGCCTGTGGGGAACGAGCCGCTCCTGGGCCGGGGCCAACAACCGGGTCCGAATCGCCGTCGTAGGTATCCGAGGCCACGGCTTTGGCAGTCACATCAGAAACTACCCCCTTCTGCCCGACGTCGAAGTGGCCGCCATCTGCGACGTGGACGAGAATCTCTTCCCCGAGCGGCTCAAGTGGTTCGAACAGAACAGCAAGCCCCTCCCCAAGACCTACGTCGACATCCGCAAGCTGCTCGAAGACAAGAGCATCGACGCGATCAGCGTCGCCACGCCCAACCACTGGCACGCGCTGGCGGGCGTCTGGGCCTGCCAGGCGGGCAAACACGCCCACATCGAGAAGCCGTTCTGCCACAACATCTTCGAGGGGCAGAAGCTGATCGAGGCAGCACAAAAGTACCACCGCGTGGTACATCATGGCACCGAGAGCCGCAGCTCGAAGGCGTATCAGGAGGCGATGGCATTCCTGCGAAACGGCGGTCTGGGCGAGATCTACATGGCCAAGGGCACCTGCTACAAATGGCGCGACACGATTGGACGCACCCCGGAAGAGCCCGTGCCGGCCGGCGTCCACTACGACCTGTGGCTGGGTCCGGCCCCGGAGCGGCCGTTCACACGCAACCGCTTCCATTATAACTGGCACTGGCACTGGGACTACGGCAACGGCGACATCGGCAATCAGGGCGTGCACGAGATCGACATCGCGCGATGGGGACTCGATGTCACACTGCCGACGCGTGTCACGGCGATGGGCGCCCACGTGATGTTCGACGACGATCAGGAGACGCCCAACGTGTTGATGGCCACCTACGAATTCGACAATCCGAACGGTCGGGGCGATAAGAAGAAGATCCTCCAGTTCGAGGTCCGCCACTGGATCACCAACTACGAGGGCGGCTTCGGCGAACCGCCGGATAACAACATCGGCAACATCTTCTATGGCTCCGAAGGCTACATGACGATGTATGGGGGACGCTGGCAGACCTTCCTGGGCAGGAAGCGCGAGCCCGGCCCCTCCGGCGCCGAACAAGGCAATACGGACCGAGCCCACTATCAGAACTTCATCGACGCCATACGGGCCGACGACGCATCCGGTCTGCCCGGCAAGGTCGAAGACGGCCACCATAGCTGCGCCCTGATCCATATGGCCAACACCTCCTACCGGCTGGGCCGCTCGCTGGACTTCGACCCACAGCGGCAGCGATACATCAACGACGACGAAGCCAACAGAATGCTGACGCGAGACTACCGAAGCCCCTTCGTAGTTCCGCAGCGCGTTTAGCCGGATTCTATCGCTGGAGAATAGAGAGCGTTTATGAGCAGTGCATACACGGAAAGTCTGAACAAGCTGATCGAAGAATTCGGCCGGCTTCCCGGCATCGGCCCCAAGACCGCCGAGCGGCTGGCGTTTTACATCCTCAAGGCCGATGCGCCCGAGGCGATAAAGCTGGCCGACGCCATACGGGACGTCAAGACCCGGATCAGACGCTGCAAGGTTTGCTGGAACCTGTCGGAAGACGACGTCTGCCAGATATGCGCCGACCCGCAACGCGATCAGAGCCTGATCTGCGTGGTCGAGCAGCCCAAGGACGTCATCAGTCTCGAAAAGACCGGCACGTGCAAATGGCTGTACCACGTTCTGGGCGGCCATATCGCACCGCTCGACGGCGTCGAGGCGGACGACTTGACGATCCATCAACTCGTCGAGCGGGTCCGCAGCGGCCAGGTGCGGGAGGTCGTCATGGCCACGAACCCGAACCTGGAGGGTGACGGCACGTCGCTGTACATCAGCTCGCTGCTGCGTCCGCTGGGCGTACGGATCACGCGGCTGGCCCGAGGTCTGCCGACCGGATCGACGATCGAGTACGCCAGCGGCCGGATCCTTACCGACGCCATCCTCGGACGGCAGGAGCTGGAATAGGAACCGGCGCCAACGCCGCGTCTGATAGAGAAAGGAGGCACGAGAATCATGGCGAATCAGGGACGCGTGAAAGTCGGGATCATCGGCTCGCAGTTCGAGGCGGATATCCACGCCGCATCGTTTCAGATCCTGCCGGATGAGGCCGAGGTCGTGGCCGTCGCGTCGCCGACACCCGGACACGCCAAGGCCCTGGCTGAACGATATGGGATTCCGCGCGTCTTCACTGACTACCGGCAGATGCTCAAGGAAGACGACATCGAAATGGTCACGATCACCGCCCCCAACGCGCTGCACTGCCAGATGACCGTCGACATCGCCAACGCCGGAAAGCATGTGGTCTGCGAAAAGCCCCTGTGCATGACACTCGAAGAAGCCGACCTCATGATCGACACGTGCCGGCGCAAAGGCGTTCTCCTGATGTACGCAGAGGAACTCTACTTCACGCCGAAGTACGTCAAGGCCAAGGAAATGGCCGACCAAGGGGCGTTCGGCAAGGTCTATCTCGTCAAACAGAGCGAAAAGCACTTCGGGCCGCACGCAGAGTGGTTTTGGGATGTGTCTCGGTCCGGCGGCGGGGTCTTCATGGACATGGGCTGCCACGGCATCGCCTTCTGCTGGTGGTTTCTGGGCCGCCCCAAGATCAGGAACGTCTATTGCCAGATGGGCACCTACGTCCACAACGACAAGACCAAGGGCGAGGACAACTCCGTCTGCATCATCGAGTTCGCGAACGATGCGGTCGGTCTGATTGAAGATAGCTGGGCCCGTCGCGGCGGTATGGAAGACCGGATCGAGGTCTACGGCGAGGGCGGCGTGACGCACGCGGACCTGCACATGGGCAACGCCCTGCCGACGTACAGCGAGTACGGCTACGGCTATGCCGTGGAGAAGGCCCCAACCACCAAAGGCTGGACGTGGCCGGTCTTCGAGGAGCTGTGGAATTACGGCTTCCCGCAGGAGATGCACCACTTCGCACGGTGTGTCCGAGGCAAGGAGGAGCCACAGGCGACCGGCGAAGACGGCCGGGTGGTGCAGGAGACACTTTGCGCGGGCTATCAATCAGCCGGAACCGGCAAGAAGACCGCCCTTCCGTTCCGGCCGCAAGGCGTCAAGAGACCCATCGACTTATGGCGAAATCCAAAGACGTAATCCACGTGTTTCGCGGTGATTCGTATGGCAAGAATCGGGCTGCGTTTCCTGTCCAACAGCAACATCCAGGCCATTCATGAGGCCGGCATTGCCATTCTTCGCGATACCGGTGTAAAGGTCCATCACGAGGCGGCTGTGCGGTTGTTGCGCGAGGCGGGCGCACGAGTCGATGACGTCGGCAAGATCGCCCATCTTCCCGAACAGCTCGTCATGGATTGCGTGGCGCAGGCGGGCAGGCAATACGTGCTCCATGGGCGAGATTCGCAGCGCGCCGCGCGGTTTGGCCATGGCGACAGCGTGTGGATGTCCAGCCCCGGTCAGTACACGTGGATCGATTCGCAGAGCGGCCGGCGTCGTGCCGCCACGCTCGCGGACGTGCGGGACGCCGTTCGGTTGGGCGATGCCCTGGACCATATCCATATCGTGGGCGCGATGGGCCAGCCCGAAGAAATCCCCGAGACCTGGCGCGACGTCTTCCTGACGGGCGAACTGGTCAAGGGAACGACCAAACCCACGCGCTGCTGGGTGCGTAACGGCCGCACCGCAAACGCCATCCTGGAGATATACCGAATGATCGCGGGAGGCGAGCAGGCCTTGCGCGACAAGCCCATGGCCGAGGCGTTCCTCGAACCGATCAGCCCGCTCCAGTTGCCCGAACATGGGCTCGAGATCGTCAAGGTGTTTGCGCAGGCCGGTCAGCCTGTGAGCATCGGCCCGATGGCCATGACGTCGGCGACGGCGCCGGGGACGCTCGCGGGTACGCTGGCACAGGAAAACGCCGAGATTCTCGCCGGACTGGTGGTGACGCAGCTTTTCGCTCGCGGAACGCCTGTCATGTACGGCGGCATCCCGCACATCATGGACCCGCGAACGAGCATCTGCTCGTTCGGCTCGCCCGAACAGGGATTGATGGCCGTAGCCATGGTGCAGATGGCCAGGTTTTACGGCCTTCCGGCCTACGTCAACGTGGGTTTGACGGACGCTAAGACGCTCGACGCACAGGCAGGTATCGAGAAGGCTTCGACCATGCTGCTGGGCTTGCTGGCCGGCGCCGACACGTTCGGGCATTGCGGCATCTGCGGCACGGACCATGGGGCGAGCCTCGAATGGCTCTACCTGGACAACGAGCTGGCCTCCTATTTCCAGCGCATCGCGCGCGGCTTCGAGACCGATGCGGAAACGCTGGCAACCGAGGTCGTCCATCGCGTGGGACCCTGTGGCAACTTTCTGGCGGAGGAACACACGGTCCGGCACTTCCGCGACGAGTTCTGGTTACCCGGTCCGGCCTGGACGCGGCAGAGCTGGGACGGATGGGAAACCGACGGATCCACATCCATGGCCCAACGCGCATCGGAACGTGTCCGTACGATCCTGGCGGCGCATGAAGTTGAACCGCTGGATGGCAGGCTCGCGGCCGAGATCGACCGGATCGTTCAGTGCGCGCAGCGGGAACCAGATTGAGTCTCTCCCGCGAAAGCGGGTGCACAAATATCGAAACAAGGCCGTATTGGGGAGTGCGAAGATGGACAATCACAACGGCAAATCGAAGAAAGACATTTCGCGCCGACGATTCATGAGTCGTGCGGCCGCCGTGGCGGCATTCGCCATAGTGCCTCGGCACGTGCTGGGCGGGCGGCGTCACGTCGCGCCGAGCGAGAAGCTCAATATCGCCGGCATCGGGGTCGGCGGACGCGGCGGCGACGACCTGCAAGGTGTCGAAAGCGAGAACATCGTCGCGCTGTGCGACGTGGACCGGCAGAGCGCCGCCGGAGCATTTCGACGCTATCCCAACGCCAGGAAGTACCGTGACTTTCGCGAGATGCTCGACAAGGAGGGCGATGGGATCGACGCGGTGGTGGTGGCCACGCCCGATCACGTTCACGCGGTCGCATCCATGGCGGCGATCAGGAAGGGCAAGCACGTCTACTGCGAGAAGCCGCTGACGCGAACGATCCACGAGGCGCGTGCGCTGACGCTGGCGGCGCGCGAGGCAAAAGTGGCGACCCAGATGGGCAACCAGGGCATGGCCTTCGAGGGCAACCGGCTGATCAAGGAATGGATTTGGGACGGCGCCATCGGAGATGTCCGCGAGGTTCACGTCTGGTCCGACCGGCCGACGCACCAGGGCAAGCTGCCTTTGTGGTGGGCTCAGGGCATCGAACGCCCGGCCGACACGCCCGCGGTGCCGGATCACCTGGACTGGGACCTGTGGCTGGGCCCGGCGCCGTACCGCCCCTACCACCCGGCGTACGTCCCCTTCCGCTGGCGGGGCTGGTGGGATTTCGGCTCCGGCGGGCTGGGCGACATGGGCATCCACAACTTGGCGCCGGTCTTCAGCGCGTTGAAACTCGGCGCACCGACCAGCGTCCACGCCAGCTCGACGGCCGTCTACGAAGAGACGTTGCCCCTGGCCTCGACGGTCCACTACGAATTCCCGGCGAGGGGTAACATGCCACCGGTGATGGTCCACTGGTATGACGGCGGACTGATCGCGGCCCGTCCGCCGGAGCTGGAGGACGGCCGAGAGCTGCCCCGCGAAGACGGGCTGATCTTCGTCGGCGACAGGGGCACGATGCTCGTGACCGGCTGGGGAGGCAACAGCCCGCGTCTGATCCCCGAGACGAAAATGAAAACCTACAAGCAGCCGCCCAGGACGCTGCCCCGCTCGATCGGCCACTATGAGGAATGGATCAAGGCATGCAAAGAAGGAACACCGACCGAATCGAGTTTCGATTTCGCGGGTCCCATGACCGAGGCGGTGCTGCTGGGCACCGTCTGTGTCCGCGCGGGTGGGCTCAAACTCCTGTGGGATAGCGCGTCGATGAAGGTCACGAACCTGCCCGAGGCAAACCAGTACGTGCGCTGCACGTACCGCGAATCCTGGACGCTATGAGAACGGGGAGTCTCCGGCGCACCGGCAAATCCGGCCGGCGACTTGACGAAACGTGCGATCCGGCTATCATGGACGCGATGCAGGAACCTGGAGATCAATGTTTGGAGTGCGCAAAGGTGTTTAGATGAAGCTGGAGATGACAGGACAGATGCGGATGGAGCAGCGGATGAAGCTCGCTCCGCACATGATCCAGTCGATGGAGATTCTTCAGCTTCCGATCCAGGCGCTGGCCGAACGCATCGAACAGGAGCTCAACAGCAATCCCGTGCTCGAACTGGACGAGCCGTCCGAACCCGAGGAGGGCGAGATCGTGTCCGAGCCGTCCGGGGACGACACGCTGGCCGAAAAGGCCCTTGTCGTCGACCCCGACAGCCCCAAGGCCGAGGACTTCGAACGACTGGAGAGCCTTGAGGACGACTTCAAGGAATTCATCGACCAGTCGGGGCCTTACCGCAGCCGGGCGGACGCCGATGAGAGAGACCGTAAGCTCGAAGCGATCAAGAATGCGGCGGCGCCGCCACAGTCGCTGCATGACTACCTCAACGACCAATGGCGCCTCGTGGACGCCGAAGAGCCGGTGAAGAAGGCCGGCCAGGCGATCATCGACTACATCGACGATCGGGGTTATCTCAGCATCCGCCTGGAGCAACTGCACAACAAGGATCGCAGCGATTTCCAGCCGGGCCATCTCCAGGAGGCTCTGCGTCTGGTGCAACAGCTCGACCCGCCCGGCGTCGGAGCACGGGACTTGAGGGAATGCCTTCTGATCCAGATCGCTCAGAACGGCGAGGACATGGGCTGCGAGTACCGCCTGGTGGCCGATCATATGGACGACCTGCTCGAGAACCGTCTACCGGACATCGCGCGCAAGATGGGCCTGAGCATCGAGCAGGTCAAGGAGGCCATCGAACGTCTGAGCAAGCTGGACACTTCGCCCGGCCTGCAGGTCGGCCGTAACGAGAGCATCCCGATCACGCCGGATGTGATCGTCGAATCGCCCAACGGATCCGACGACTTCGCCGTACGTCTGGCCGAATCCGATCTGCGAGGCCTGAGGCTCAGCAACTACTATACGCGCATGGCCAAGGACACGCAGGTCAGCGACAAGACCCGCAAGTTTCTCCAGAACAACATTCGCTCGGCCCACTGGATCATCGAGGCAATCGAGCAACGCAAAAACACGCTTCTGAAGGTCGCCCAGGCCATCGTCAGAAACCAGCGGGATTTCTTCGAGAAGGGTCCGCTGCATCTGCGTCCGCTGCCCATGTCCAAGGTCGCCGAAGAGGTGGGCGTGCACCTGGCCACCGTCTCGCGAGCGGTTTCGGGCAAGTACATGCAGTGCGCGTGGGGGGTTCTTCCCCTGCGCAAGTTCTTCAGCGGAGGCACGGAGGACGAGAACGGCCAGGCCCACAGTTGGGAGGCCATCCGCGTCAAACTCCAGCAGATCATCGACGAGGAGGACAAGACCAGGCCGCTCAACGACGACCAGATCAAAGAGAAGCTGGCGGAAGCGGGCATCCCCAATCTGGCCCGGCGGACGGTCGCCAAATACCGCAAGCTGCTGAACATCCCCACCGCGCGGTTCCGCAAGAAGTACTGAACCCTGTCGTCCGATGGCCCTTGCCTGCGACAAGCACCATCCCCGCGTTTGCAGCCGCCGGCGGACAGCGTTTGTGCTTGACCCTGCCTCGCAACTCTGTTAGTGTGCGTCGGCCGTTCGCAGGCGAGCGTCTTGCCATGTGGAGGCGTTGAAATGGTCGAGGGCCGGGAACACGGGCCGGACGACTCTGAAAATGGACTACCGATCGGAGAGCTTCTGCCGAGATGAAGGATTTCGCTCGTCTGTTTGGATACGTCTGGCCGCAATGGCCCAGCGTCGCGGCGGTTGTGGTCAGCGCCATGATCATCGGCCTGCTGCTTTCGGTCAGTTTCATGGCGATCATTCCCCTTCTGACGGTTATGATCGGCGACGAAGGCCTGCACGGCTGGGCAGACCGCAAGACCTGTGAAGCCGCGTATGGACTCCTTTCTGAAGCCACGGAACCGGGCGAAGGGGCCGAGCCTTCCCTCCAGAACCACCTGCGGGTAATCCGCGTCAGGGAGGGTGGGCTGGCCGAGAAGGCAGGCATCCGCAAGGACGATCATATTGCGAACGTCGGTCCGTCCGTCCCCCCTGTCTCCGAGGTGGAAACCTCGTACGCGCAGATGCTCGAAGAGTTGGCCAAGGCAACAGATCAGACGTTGCGCGTAACGTTGCTGCGGCGAGAAGACACCGACTGGACCCGCCTCGATGTCGAATTGGACACGCCTCGGAACCTGGCGGCGGTGGATGCTCTGAAATGGAACGCATTTCGATACATCAAGTGGCGCGCGCAATTGACGGGCCTGGCCGCCGCGCGATGGGCGATCGGCTTTCTGCCTCGCGGACACTCAGCCGAGGACCGGGTTCGCGCCGTCGCGGCGATCATGGCCGTGATGCTCGTGATCACGATCATCCGCTGCGTCGCCAAGTACTATCAGGACTATATCGGTCAGAAGATCGTGCAGAGCGCCATCAATGAACTGAGGCAGGATGTCTTCGCCCGCCTGATGCACGTTCCGATCGGCATCTTCGCCACCGAGCGTCCCAGCGATACGATCAGCCGGATCATGCGGGACACGAACACCATGACCTCGGCCATCAAGGTCATGCTCGGCAAGGCGCTGCGGGAGCCGATCAATGCGTTGTTCATGCTCGTGTTTGCCATAGCCCTGAACTGGAAGCTGTCGCTGGTGTTCCTCACGGCAGCCCCGTTGGTGCTCGTGCTGCTCGGCTCGTTCGGGCGCAAGATGAAGAAGGCGTCTCGGCGCTCGCTGGTCGCCGGCGCCGAGATGCTCTCCAAGCTTCAGGAAGCGGTAACCGGCCTGCGCGTGGTGAAGGTCTACAACCAGCAGGAGTACGAACAGAGACAATTCGGCAAGATCAACGATCGCCTTCTCAAGCAACTGCTGGCGATGTCGAAGGTGGACGCCGCCACCCATCCGGTGCTGGAGGTGCTCGGAATGCTGGCGGGGGCTGGCGCCATCATCGTCGGGATGGCCTGGTTCACGGGCGGCAGCCTGGAGGGTTCGGAATTCATCGCGCTGTTGGCGTTGCTGGGCGGGGCGGCGGAGGCGGTGCGCAAGACCAGCGACATCTGGAACAAGATCCAACAGGCCAACGCCGCCGCCGAACGCGTCTTTGCCGTGCTGGACCATCCGACCGAGCCGGAGAAACCCAACGCAGCGGTCCTCCCGTCGGGTCGGGGCAACGTCGAGTTTCGCGATGTCGTATTCACGTATCCGGGAGCAGAGCGGACTACGCTCAAAGGCGTCAATCTGACGGTGACAGCCGGCCATAACGTGGCCATCGTCGGGCCCAATGGATCGGGCAAGACCACGCTGGCCAATCTGCTGCCCCGCTTCTACGATCCGGATTCCGGCCATATCCTCATCGGCGGCTACGACATCGCCGAGGTCACGCTGGACAGCCTCCGCAGCCAGATCGGCATGGTGACCCAGGAGGTCATCACCTTCAACGACACGATCACCGCCAATATCGCCTATGGGCGGCAGGGCGCCACCCCGGAGGAACTCGTCGAAGCCGCCAAGCGGGCATTTGCCCACGAGTTCATCAGCCAGTTGCCCCAAGGCTACGATACCGTGATCGGCGAGCATGGCGTCGGACTCAGCGGCGGACAGCTTCAGCGGATCGTGATCGCGCGGGCCATCCTGAAGAACCCGGCGATCCTGATCTTCGACGAGGCGACCAGCCAGGTGGATGCCGACAGCGAGGCCAAGATCCACAAGGCCATCGAGGAGATCATGCACGGCCGGACTACATTCATCATTGCGCACCGCTTCAGTACCGTGGTGGCCGCCGACGTCATCGTCGTCATGGATGGCGGGCGGATCGTCGCCCAGGGCAAGCACGAGCAGCTCATGCAAACCTGCTCGATCTACCAGGGTCTGTACGAGACGCAGTTGATCAAGGCTTGAGGCTTCATCATGAGCGCGATGTCACGAATCGAAAGAGAGAAGAAAGCGCACGAGCTGTTCACGCGATTTGACGGCAACCCGATCCTCAAGGCCGAAGACTGGCCGTACGCCGCCAACGCGGTGTTCAATCCCGCGGCCGCCCGACTGGACGGTCAGACCCTGCTGCTCGTTCGCGTCGAGGACATGCGGGGGTTCTCTCATCTGACGGTCGCTCGCAGCCCCAACGGCCTGACCGACTGGACCGTGGACCCCGAGCCAACGCTGACCGCCGACCCGACCACCCACGAGGAACGGTGGGGCCTGGAAGACCCGCGCATCGTCTGGCTCCAGGAGCAGAAGCAGTTCGCGGTCACATACGTGTCCTTCAGCGAGGGCGGACCGATCGTCTCGCTGGCCATCACCAAGAACTTCCGCACGTTTGCCCGTCTGGGCGGCCTGCTGCCGCCGGAAGACAAGGACGCATGCCTGTTCCCCCGTCGCTTCGACGGGCGGTTTGCACTGATTCACCGCCCCATCGTGCGGGGCGAAGCCCATATCTGGATCAGTTTCTCGCCGGACCTGAAGCACTGGGGCGATCACCAGCTCCTGATTCCGACCCGTGCCGCCTACTGGGACTGCCATCGAGTGGGCCTCGCCTGCCAGCCCATCGAGACACCCGAAGGCTGGCTGATCTTCTACCATGGGGTACGCAGCACCACCGCCGGGCAGATCTACCGCACCGGCCTGGCCCTGCTGGACCTGCAACGGCCCTGGACACTCCTGCGCCGAAGCGACGAGTGGATTCTGGGTCCGCACGCCCACTACGAGCGCGTCGGCGACGTCGGCGACGTCGTGTTCCCCACCGGCGCCACGGTCGACAAGGACACCGACGAGCTGCGCCTGTACTATGGAGCCGCCGACTGCACCGTGGCGGTCGCGACTGCCAGGATGAGTGACGTGCTCGACTACATCATGGCCAGTCCCGAAGTCGACCACTGACCGCCTGCCGACGGCGGATGCGCAGGAACAAGACAGACACCCTCTGTGCTTCGACTGTGCGCACTGAGACCTGCACAGAGGCCGCAGAATTTCCTGGCGTTTTGTGGTTGACGGCAATCGGCAGGCTCGCTACCATGGGATTCTGTTGTTGGTGTGTCCCGAAGGTGGAGACACCGAAAAGAGGGAATCCGGTGCAAATCCGGAACTGTCGCGCAGCGGTAAGTGGGAACGACCGCCATCATTGAGCACTGCCCGGATGGGTGGGAAGCGATGGCCGGTAGGAACGCAGAGCCTGGCTCTGACACGCCCGCAAGTCCGAAGACCTGCCAACAACCCACACGGCTCGTGTGGACGACGGCAATGTCGCTTTCGCGTTGAAAGGCAATTGCTCGTGCGACCGCCGGCGGGGAAAGGTCTTCTCCTCCCGGTGTCCGACGGTACGTATCCTGCCTTGTCTTCCGCGGCCAATTGCCTCAATCGGGTACTCGGTGCGCGTGCACCCGCCGATCCGTAATCACTGGTCCAATGAAAAAGGACGCGCCAGTCCGTCATCTCAGCAAGGAGTGCTGTCATGCCCAACCTCACCGACACGAGTGATGCCACAACCCAGAAACAGACCACCCTCTCAGGCGGTTTCACCACCGTCCGGAAACGAGACGGCAGACAAGCTCCCTTCGATGCATCGAAGATCCAGGCCGCCATCGCGAAGGCGGGAGCCGCCACCGGGCAGTTCGGACCGGAAACCGCCTGTCAACTGACCCTTCGCGTCCTCAGCCTGGCCCAGATGACCCTGACGACTAACACACCCAGCGTCGAGCAGTTGCAGGACCTCGTCGAGGACGTCCTCCTGACAAGCCCCTTCAAGAAGACCGCCAAGGCTTACATCCTCTACCGCGAGCAGCACGCGCGCATCCGCGAACTGACGCAGAAGGCCGACGTCGATCTGATCGACAACTACCTCGACCGACTGGACTGGCAGGTCCAGGAAAACAGCAACATGTCCTATTCGCTGCAAGGGCTCAACAACTACATCTCCAGCGAAATCAGCAAGACGTACTGGCTCAACAAGATCTATCCGCAGAACATCCGCGAGGCCCATACCTCGGGCGACTTCCACATCCATGATCTGGGCATGCTCAGCGTGTACTGCGTCGGCTGGGACCTTCACGACCTGCTGCGCTGCGGCTTCCAGGGCGTCGCGGGCAAGACCGAGAGCAGTCCCGCCCGGCATTTCCGCACCGCCCTGGGGCAGATCGTCAACTTCTTCTACACGCTGCAGGGCGAGGCCGCCGGCGCCCAGGCGTTCTCGAGTGTGGACACGCTGCTGGCCCCGTTCATCCGGTACGACGGCCTCGATGAACGGGAGGTGCGGCAAGCCCTCCAGGAATTCGTCTTCAACGTCAACATCCCCACCCGCGTGGGCTTCCAGACACCGTTCACCAATATCACGCTCGACCTGAAAGCCCCTGCGACACTCGCCGACCAACCCGTGGTGATCGGCGGACGACTGATGGACCGCACCTATGGCGAATTCGAGCCCGAGATGCGCACGTTCAACCGGGCCTTTCTCGACGTGATGGCCCAGGGCGACGCCAAGAACCGGGTCTTCACGTTTCCTATCTCCACCTACAACATCACCTCCGATTTCGACTGGGACGCGCCGGAGCTGGAAAATCTGTGGCAGGTCACGGCCAAATACGGCTTCCCCAACTTCGCGAACTTCATCAACAGCGACATGTCGGTGGCCGACGCCCGATCGATGTGCTGTCGCCTGCGTCTGGACCTGCGTCATCTGGAGAAGCGCGGCGGCGGGCTTTTCGGGGCCAATCCCCTGACCGGCTCGATCGGCGTGGTCACGATCAACATGCCCCGGCTGGGTCACATCAGCGCCGACGAGAGCGAATTCGTCAAGCGACTCGATCGGCTCATGGACCTGGCCCACAGCAGTCTGGAGATCAAGCGCAAGCTGCTCGAACGGCTCACCGACAGGAACCTTTACCCCTACACGCGGTTCTACCTCCGGAGCGTCAAGGAACACTATGGCCAGTACTGGCACAATCACTTCTCCACGATCGGGCTGGTCGGGATGAACGAGGCCGGCCGGAACCTGTTGGGAAAGGACATCGGAACCGCCGAGGGCAGGGGTTTCGCCGCCCGAATCCTCGACCATATGCGTGCCCGGCTGCTGACGTTCCAGGAACAGACCGGCAATCTGTACAACCTCGAAGCCACACCCGCTGAGGGGACCAGCTATCGGCTGGCTCGCCTCGACCGACAGAAGTACCCCGATATCGCCAGCGCCAACACATCGCCACAGGCAAGCCGGAGCGAGCCGTTCTACACCAACTCCACCCAACTGCCCGTCAACTACACCAACGATATCTGGCAGGTGCTCGAGCTTCAGGATGACCTCCAGGCCAGGTACACCGGGGGCACCGGACTGCACATCAATCTGGGCGAGGCGGTCGCCGATCCCAATGCCGTCAAGCGGTTCGTGCGCAAGGTCTGCACGAACTACCGGCTGCCCTATTTCACGATCTCTCCTGTGTTCAGCATCTGCACCGAGCACGGGTATTTGCGCGGCCGGCAGCAACAATGTCCGCACTGTGGCCGCAAGACGGAAGTATATGCCCGCGTGGTCGGCTATCTGCGTCCTGTGGATCAGTGGAACGAAGGCAAACAGGCAGAATTCGAACAGCGACGCTACTTCCAGATCAAGGCGACCTCATGAGAATCGGCGGTTTTCAGGCGTTGACATTGAGCGACTATCCGGGCCATCTTGCCGCAATCGTCTTTACGCAGGGCTGCAACTTCCGTTGCCCGTTCTGTCACAACGGGCTGCTGCTGCCGCTCGACCGCCCGACAGCCGAACTCGTCGACGAGAGGCTCGTACTCGACGCCCTGGAGAGTCGCGCCGCTTTTCTCGACGGCGTCGTCATCACCGGCGGCGAGCCTACACTGCAGGAGGACCTCAGGGCTTTCATTGAGCGGATCAGGGCTATGAGACTGAAGGTCAAACTCGACACGAACGGCAGTCGCCCGGACGTCCTGGCGGACCTGCTGGCCGGGCGCCTTCTTGACTGTGTGGCAATGGACATCAAGGCCCCGTTCGCCAGGTATCCGCAACTGACCGGGGTTGATGCGCCTGTCGAGGCCATCCGGGACAGCATCGCGCTGCTCGCCGCCGGCGAGACGCCATGCGAGTTTCGCACGACGTTCGTCCCTCCCCTGCTTTCAAAGCGTGACCTCGATGAGATCCGTTCGTACATGCCCGATGGCGTCCGGCACACCGTGCAAGCGTTTCTGGCAGACAACGCGCTCGACCCATCGCTCCGTTCCGCAACGGGAATGGCGCCCGAGCCTCCCGAGGATACTCCTCATCACCTCGATTGGTATTCAGGAGAATAGAACATGACGATCAGCGCAAACCTCGGCTTTCCACGGATTGGCACAGACAGGGAACTCAAGAAGGTTCTGGAAGCCTACTGGGCCGGCCGCATCGATCTGGCGTCCCTCGTGGAGACAGGCCGGCGACTGCGAGCAACCCACTGGACGCTTCAAAGGGAATTGGGCATCGACCAGATCCCATCGAACGACTTCTCGCTGTACGATCACGTGCTCGACACCACATGCATGCTCGGGGCGGTCCCCTTGCGGTTCGGACTCAAGGACGCCACCGTTGATATGGACACGTATTTCGCCATGGCCCGAGGCAGCGCCACGGCCCACGCAATGGAAATGACGAAGTGGTTCGACACCAACTACCACTACATCGTCCCGGAGTTCGAGGATGGCCTGGAATTCCGGCTCGCATCATCGAAGGTCATCGACGAGTTCCTCGAAGCCAAGGGCCAGGGCATCCTCACGCGGCCGGTGCTGTTAGGCCCGGTCTCGTATCTGCTCCTGGGCAAGTCCAAGAGCCGCGGCCTGGAACCGCTCGACCTGCTCGATCAGGCGCTGTCAGTGTATATCGAAGTGATCGGGCGGCTCGAATCGGCGGGCGCCCGGTGGATCCAGATCGACGAACCTGTATTAGTCCTCGATCTCGACAGGCGGGTCCCGGCCGCTTTCGAAAGGACCTACGAACGCTTCGCCCAAGCCAGGAAGAGACTGAAGCTGTGCCTGACCACCTACTTCGGCAGCCTGGGCGACAACCTCGACTGGGCGATGAAGCTGCCTTTCGACGCGATCCATCTTGACGTGGTCCGGGCCTCGGAACAACTGGAAAAGGCAATGGCGCTGCGGCCCGGAGACGCCGCACTGTCGTTGGGTGTCGTCAACGGACGCAACATCTGGAAGACAAATCTGGCCGCAACACTTGATCTTGTCGACAAGGCCACAACCGCTATCGGGACCGAGCGTCTAATCCTGGCCCCATCCTGCTCGTTGTTGCACAGCCCTGTGGATGTCGAAAGCGAGGGAGCGATGGACCCCGTCGTCCAGGAGCATCTCGCCTTCGCCAAACAGAAGTTGCAGGAGATAGTCGCACTGACGAAAGCCGTCAACGAAGGACGAGTGGCCGTCGGCGATGTCCTGCAAGCTAATCGGGCCATCTTCGACAAGCAGCGGGCATCCAGCCGCGTACGCAACGCCGCGGTGCGACAGCGGTTGGGTTCGCTCTCGGAGCAGATGTTCCACCGCCGCAAGCCCTTCGGTCAGAGAAAGAGTCTCCAACAAACCGAACTGGCGTTGCCCTTGCTGCCTACCACGACGATCGGCTCCTTCCCGCAGACTTCGGAGATTCGCAAGACTCGCGCCGACTTCCGCAAGGGACGCCTGACCGACGCCGAGTACACGCAGGCCATGCGACGCGAAATCGAAATGGTGGTCTGTTTCCAGGAAGACGTCGGCCTGGACGTGCTCGTTCACGGGGAGCCCGAACGAAACGACATGGTCGAGTACTTCGGCCAGTTGCTCGAAGGCTTTGCCTTCACGGAAAACGGCTGGGTGCAAAGCTACGGCTCGCGTTGCGTCAAGCCGCCGATCATCTATGGCGATGTCTACCGGCCGCTGCCCATGACGGTGGAGTGGATCACCTACGCGCAGTCGCTGACGGCCAAACCGGTCAAGGGGATGCTCACCGGGCCGATCACCATCCTGCAATGGTCTTTCGTCCGCGAGGATCAGCCGCGTCGCGACACGGCTTACCAGATCGCCCTGAGCATTCGCGACGAGGTGCGAGATCTCGAGGCGGCCGGCATTCGGATCGTTCAGATCGATGAACCTGCCATTCGCGAGGGACTGCCTCTGCGAAGGTCCGAGCGGCCGGGATACCTGGATTGGGCCGTCAAGGCCTTCCGCCTGGCCACCTGCGGCGTGGACGACCGCACGCAGATCCACACGCACATGTGCTACAGCGACTTCAACGAGATCATCGAGGCCATTGCGAACCTCGACGCAGACGTGATCTCGATCGAGGCCTCCCGCTCGGACGTCGAGCTGCTCAACGCCTTCGTGGACTATAAATACCCTAACGATATCGGCCCGGGCGTGTATGATATCCACAGCCCGAGAGTGCCCTCGACGGAAGAAATGATGGACTTGATCCGGAGGATGGCCCAGGTGCTGCGCGTCGAGCAGTTGTGGGTCAATCCCGACTGCGGGCTCAAGACCCGGCAGTGGCCCGAGGTCGAAGCGTCGTTGAGGAACATGGTCCTCGCCGCCCGGAGGCTGCGAGAGGAACTGGCGTCGCCACGGCAATGAAAACAGGAGCAGACGTATGAGCATACGCCCGGACGTTTGGATCAGAAAGATGGCTGTCGAGCAACGCATGATCGAGCCGTTCGTCGACCAGCAGGTGCGACAGCGGGATGGGCGCGCCGTCGTTTCCTACGGCCTGTCTTCCTTCGGCTACGACATTCGCGTCTCGCGGCATTTCCGCATCTTCACCAACGTCTATGGCTCGGTCGTCGATCCGAAGGCGTTCGATCCCAAAGGGCTGGTCGAAGTCGAGAGCGACGTCTGCCTGATCCCGCCCAACAGCTTCGCGCTGGCCCTGAGCGTGGAGACGTTCCGCATCCCGCAGAACGTCCTGACGCTCTGCGTGGGCAAATCCACCTATGCCCGCTGCGGCATCATCGTCAACGTCACCCCGTTCGAGCCGGGCTGGGAAGGCCGGGCGGTGCTCGAAATCTCCAACACCACCCCCCTGCCGGCCAAGGTCTACGCAGACGAGGGGCTGGCGCAGGTCCTGTTCTTCGAATCGGAGATTCCCTGCGAAGTGTCCTACGGCGACCGGCACGGCAAGTATCAGCACCAGAACGGCATCGTTCTGCCCCAGGTGTAGGATGCCCTGGTCCGGACGTGCGTGCCGTGACGCCCCAATCGCAGCGGACGCCACACCATTTCTACGGCACATCGTGCCCGGTCGAGGCGCACCAGATCTCGAACCACTGCTCGCGCGACAGACACACGTCCAGGGCCTCCACCGCCTTGCGGATGCGAGAAAGGCGCCCGGTGCCCAGCACCGGAACGAACTGAGCCGGATGCATGAGCACCCAGGCCAGCGCCACCTGGTCCATGGACGCTCCGCCGGCTCGCCGGCCGACCCGGCCCAGGACGTCACGCAGCCGGTCCGCCTGCTCGGATTCTTCATGGAACAGCCGGCCACCGCCCATCGGCGACCAAGCCATCGGTCGAATATCCAGTCTCTGACAAAGGTCGAGACTCCCATCGGCATGCGGATCGAGATGCATCACCGAATACTCGATCTGATTCGTCACGAGAGGAACGTCGAGCTTCGAGGCCAGCATCTCGAACTGCGAAGGCAGGAAGTTCGAGACCCCGAAGTGCAACACCTTTCCGGAATCTTTCAGAGCCATGAAGGCGTCGTTGACTTCGCGCGGGTCCGTCAGCGGATCGGGGCGGTGAATCAGCAGCAGGTCAATGTAATCGACCTGTAGACTTCTCAGCGAGTTCTCTGCGGACGCGACGATGTGCGCGGCGGTGGTGTCGTAGCACTTGACGGTGTGCGCCGGCCGGTTTCGCGAGACGAGCTTGATGCCGCACTTCGTCACGAGCTGGATGCTCGACCGCTCGATCCCGCTGGCAGCCAGGGCCTCACCGAAGAGGGACTCACATGTGTAATCGCCATAGATGTCGGCATGATCGAACGTTGTGATGCCGAGTTCGAGGCAGCCCGTGAGCAATTCCCGAATCTCCGCCTCGCTCTTGTTCCAGTCCGCCAGCCTCCAAAGGCCGTGAACGATTCGCGAGCAACGAGGCCCCTCCCGGCGTAGTTCGATTCGAGGCACCATAGCATGACACTCCAGATGACCAAAGGGAATCCAGTTTTTCAGCCATCATACAGGAGCGTTGCGATGCGTACAACTGCCGCGTGCGATCCGCCTGCGGCCGCACGAGCCCATCTGTTTGAGCATCCGGCCCAATCACGTCCCTGCCAACACCGGCACGTTCGCACGCAGCCGCGCCTCGATCTCATCGGCCAGCATCGTGTATTCGCAAGCGGCCTTGCTGTCCGGCGCAAACGTGAAGATCGACTTGCCCGC
>CAZNSM010000085.1:0-21156 GCA_964575615.1 uncultured Pirellulales bacterium
GAGTCGGTCCGCTCGGACCGAGGGCAGGTCGGCACGGGCGCACGGATCTGTTCGGCCGAAGAGATCATCGACGTTCGGATTGGCCCCTTTGCGACGGTCAACCACGCTTCGAGCCTGCGGAACGGCACGATCCTCAGCTCCGAGGAGGCCCCGACCACGATTGGTGTCAAGGTGATCGCCGAAGATTTCATCGTCGCGGAGAGTTCCTCCGTCACCGGCGGTGCGATGCTGAGCAAGGTCTTCGTCGGCCAGGGCTGCCGGATCGGCCGGCAGTATTCGGCCGAGAACTCCGCCTTTTTTGCCAACTGTGAGGCTTTTCATGGGGAAGCGTGCTCGGTCTTCGCCGGGCCGTACACCGTGACGCACCACAAATCGACCCTGTTGATTGCCGGGCTGTTCAGCTTCTACAACGCCGGCAGCGGCACGAACGAGTCGAACCACATGTACAAACTCGGTCCCGCCCACGAGGGCAAGCTGCTGCGCGGGACCAAGACGGGGTCGTTCAGCTATCTGATGTGGCCCTGCCGGGTTGGCCCGTTCAGCGTCGTGCTGGGCAAACACAGCACGAATTTCGATACCGGCGACTTCCCGTTCAGTCATCTCGAAGCGCGATCGGACGGTAAGTGCGCGATGATTCCCGGCTTTCACCTGACGACCGTAGGCACGGTTCGCGACGCCGCCAAGTGGCCCAAACGCGACCGCCGCAAGGGCGCTACGAAACGCGACGCCATCTCGTTTGATGTCTTCAGCCCGTACACGATCGGCAAGATGATCAAGGCGGCCCGGCGACTCAAGGAGTTGCAGGACGCCACCGACAGGTCTGTCGAGGAGGTTTCCATCGAGGGCGGGTTGGTCAAGAGGTTGCTCCTGCGCACCAGCCAGAAGTACTACCGCACGGGGATCGAGATGTACTTGCTGGAAAAGGTCGTCCAGAAGATCGAAGCGGCCTTCGACGGGCCCAGCCGCGACGAGAAGGCCGGTTCGACGCTGACGGATGCGGTATACAGCCCGGACTGGGTGGATATCGCCGGGCAGCTCATGCCTCGCCAGCGACTTGTTGACCTGGAGGATGCGCTGGAGACCGGCTCGGTGGCGACGCTGGACGCCTTTGACGCGGCCATCGCCAACATCTTCCGGCACTATGGCGCGGACGAGTGGATCTGGGTCAAGAACGCCTATGAGCAGGTCTTCGGCGTCGCCGTGGGGGAACTGACCGCCGAGAAGGCCTGTGAAGCGGCAAGGGAATTATTGAGAGTCAAATCGAAATTCCTGAACCTTGTCACGGCCGATGCCCAGAAGGAGTTCTCCGAATCCAGCCGGCTGGGGTACGGTCAGGATGGCGAGGTCGACGACGTGGAGCGGGATTTCCGGCAGGTCCGGGGTCTATATGAGGAGAATCAGTTCGTCTTGGAGATGAATCGCAGTATCGAGCAGTTGCACCAGAGGATCGAACGTATCGAGCAAGTGATCGGTCGGCAACAGGGAACGAAGTCCATCTGTTTGTGATTGAAAGGAAGGCACTCATGAGGGTCATCATTCAGCAGGATTACGAGACGGCCAGTGCCTGGGCGGCGGCGTACGTGGCCAGGGCGATCAACGATTTCAAGCCGACGCGCCGAAAACCGTTTGTGCTGGGCCTGCCCACCGGCTCGTCGCCGCTAGGCATGTACAAGGAGCTGATTCGTCTGAACCGATCCGGGAAGGTCAGTTTCGCCAACGTCGTGACCTTCAACATGGATGAGTACGTGGGACTGCCGAAGGCGCACCGGGAGAGCTATTATTCTTTCATGTGGCACAATTTCTTCGGGAAGATCGACATCAAGAAGTCCAACGCGAACATTCTCAATGGCAATGCGAAGAATCTCCAGTCCGAGTGCGACCGATATGAGAAGAAGATCCGAGGCTACGGCGGCATCCAACTGTTCGTTGGTGGGATCGGCCCCGATGGGCACATTGCCTTCAACGAGCCCGGCTCCTCGCTGACCAGCCGCACGCGGGTCAAGACGCTGACGATGGACACCATCATCGCGAATTCGCGTTTCTTCGATGGCGACCTGGACAAAGTACCCAAGACGGCGCTGACGGTTGGTGTCGGGACGGTGATGGATGCCAGGACGGTGCTGATCATCGTGAACGGCCATAACAAGGCCCGCGCCCTTCAGCAGGCCGTGGAATGCGGTGTCAACCATATGTGGACGGTCTCCTGCTTGCAGTTGCACCCGCGAGGGATCATCGTGTGTGACGACGCCGCGACGGTGGAGATGAAGGTCGGAACCGTCAACTACTTCAAGGACATCGAGAAGGACAACCTGAACCCAAAGAAGATCCTGGCCGGGTCGCGCAAGTGACGAGCCGCCGAACGAGGCATGGGTCGGCGGCTCTGTCGAGCGTTTGTCGCTGACTGCATTGGGACAGAATCGGAGCAAGTCTATGTCGGACGTGGAAAGACGAGTCAAGGAAGTGGTGGCCCGAACGCTGAAGATCGATCCCGGACGGATCACGGACAAGTCCCGCTTCGTCGAGGATCTGGGAGCCGAATCGATACAGAGCGTCGAGCTGGTGGCGGCTTTCGAGGAGGAATTCGACATCGAGATGGATGAGGAAGAGGCCCTTGAGGTCAAGACCGTCGGGAAGGCCGTGGAATTCATTCAGAAGTACGTCTGACGGGTGTTTACCGATGCTTCTGGCCGCAGGTCGCAGACGAGGCGCCTTTCTGACTGTGTTGTGCCGCGTGTTCAGTGTGATGCCGCTGTCGCGCTGGTATGCGGCCGAGTCGGTCCGCGAATCGTGACAGAAAGGACTTATGATGACCCACCAAACTGTAGTACGCGTCGTGCTGTATTCCTGTCTCGGGGCTCTGGTCGGCGTCGGGTTCGGCTGCGAACTGGGAGGCCGTCGCCCGGCCGGCCCAGCCGGCGTGGTGACCGAGCCGTATCGTCTCGATACGGGGCTGGTCTCCCGGTCGATCTGCTTTGAAAACCCCTCCGGGGCCGCGGGACAGGGCGGCAAGGCGGCCAGCAATCTGGGGCCCGGCCGCAAGGGGGCCCCGGCGACCACCCTGAAGGCCGGACAGGAGGTTCAGCTCTGCGACATCTATGGCTCCGGCACGATCCGGCACATCTGGATGACCACCGCCAACAACCCCACAAACCTGCGCTCACTCGTGATCCGCGCCTGGTGGGACGGGCAGACGCATCCGAGTATCGAGTGCCCCATCGGCGATTTCATGGGGACCGCCCACGGCAAGGTCGCGCCGTATTTCTCCGCCGTGCACTCGCTGGGCCGAAACGCCGGCATGAATATCTGGCTGCCGATGCCGTTTGCCAGCCGGGCGCGAATCACGCTGACCAACGAGGGCAAGGAGAATGTTCCGCTGTTCTATCAGATCGACTGCACCACGCAAGATGTGCATCCGTCGGACGTTGGGCGCCTCCACGTGCTGTTCGCGCGGGAAAATCCGACCACCGAGAAGCGGGATTTTGAACTCCTTCCCAAGCGGACGGGCAGGGGCCGCTACATCGGCGCCCTGATGGGGATTCGCAATCTGCACCCGGATCGGTGGTGGGGCGAGGGCGAGATCAAGATCTTCATGGATGGCGACAGTGAGTTCCCGACGATCGTCGGCACCGGGAGCGAAGACTACGTGGGCCTGTCGTACGGGATGCAGCAGACGCCGTACCTGTACAATGGGTGCAATCTCGATCAGGACAGCTTCATCTCGATGTATCGGTGGCATCTTCCCGACCCGATCTACTGGCAGCGCGAGTGCCGGATCACAATTCAGCAGATCGCGTGGAAGGACGGTCTGGCCGAGACCGAGGATGACTGGTCGACCGCGACGTTCTGGTACGAGCCGGTTCCCAGCGAGCCGCTGCCGCCCATGCCGGGCGTCGAAAAGAGAACTGCCAACATCTGGCAGGACAACAAGTAATGGAATACAGCCCGTACAAGGAAAGGATGAGAACTATGTCACGTAGTGCGTTCGCAGTCGCGCTGGCCATGGTGATGCTTCTGGTGCTTGTCGGTTGCCACAAGTCGGCGGAGAAGTCGCCCTCCGCAGCAGGGGATGTGCCTGGCGGAATGGTGAAGTTGTTCAACGGCAAGGACATAACCGGCTGGGAGGCCGAAGGCGGCGCCAGGTGGGTGGTGGAAGATGGGCTTCTAATCGGCACACAGGGCGAGGGCAACGCGCCGGGAGACCTCTTTACGACAGCGAGCTTCGACGACTTCGTTGCGACGGTGACCTGGCGAGTGGAGTGGCCGTGCAACAGTGGCGTGTGGTTCCGCTATCAATCTCCAGGCAAGGCGTACCAGGCCGACATCCTCGAGTACACCAATCCCGAGTGCTATTCCGGGACGCTGTACTGCCCTGGGAAGATGTTCCTGGCGATGAACACCGACAAGGCATTGGTGAATCGCGAAGGGTGGAATACGATTCGGATTCGATGCGAAGGAGACCGCTCGCAGATCTGGTTGAACGGAAGGCAAGTAGCGGATGTGCACGATGATACGACTGCCTCCGGCAGGATTGGATTCCAGGTTCACCCGGGCGCCGAGTTCGGGCCGATGAAGATCGTCGTTCGCGAGGTGCTCGTGAAAGAGCTGTGATCCATCGGTCCGGCGTGAAGATCAGATGGTCGGCTTCGGCCACCCGCTGCATGTCCTTGTGTCATCTGCGGGTTTGTCCTGTGCGCGTGTGCGCTCCGCTGTCGTCATGGAGGCTGGTTGTGCCGCGATCATATTTCCCATTTTGTGCAGAGCTACATGCTTTTTGCCTTGACTTTTTCCGTTCTTTGCCTATAATGCCGTCCAGGTTAGGTGATAGTGACGGGTATATGGCCAGAAGGATGTGGCCCCACGTGGATGGGTTCCTGCCTTACTGGTTACGTCCAGCCTTAGGAGGAGGCGTGATGGCAGTAACCACACAGAAATCCTTTCTCTCCGACCAGGAATGGGTGCAGGTCAGACAGGCGCTGGGATTGTCCCCGAGGCAAGCCGAGATTGTCAGGCATCTTCTGCTTGGCGAGTCCGACAAGCAGATCGCCAAGGAGTTGCGGATATCGATACCCACCGTGAGGACCCATCTGGGACGTCTGTTCCAGAAGTTCGAACTGAATGATCGGGTTGAACTGATCCTTCACATCTTCGGTCAGGTGCGCGAGAACGACGCGAGGGCCCTCGACGCGGAGCACGTGGCGTTTCGTTCCGAGACGATCGAAGCAGACGCGTAGCGGCCTGTTGCGCCACGCGACTCGTCGAACCGGCTGCCTGCACACCGTGTCCGGCGGAACGACATTCTCCGATCTCCCGCCAATCCAGTCCCAGCACGAAACAGCGCCACGCCATCTGCCGGGCTGCTGCCTCGGCACGTCCGCATTTCCGATAATGTTCACCGGCGGGTTTCCCTCGAGCGGCCGCCCGTGTCGTTCGGGTCTCACGGTCCATCGCGATCCAGCGGTCCTTGCGGAGATTAGAGGACGCTGAACGTGCGCCACGCCAGAGGCAGTCTTCGGTGCAATCCCCGCTCAAGCCTTCCCAGTATTCAGCCGATGGGCGGACTGTGGTAAGGGGCCGCAAACGCTCATTGGTATGGAGACGTTGACTATGAGATACGGTTCAATCGGTGCATTCTCATTCGACCTGACGCGCGAACAGAGACAAGTGTGCACCTGGGTGGCCAGGCAGGCGAGCACGGGGATCACGAGGATCACCTATGACGACCTGAGAGAAGCCATGAAGATGTGGGACGATCGGCAGATCACGCGGGTTTTGCGCCAGATCCGAGAGCGGTTGGACGAGGTGCACGAAATGGTGCAGTTCCCCATCGTGAACACCACCCGGCCGTACTTCGACGTTCATCCCAACGCCGACTACATCTGGGATGACTACTGCCGGGCAGAGCAGGAAGCCGATGGCTTGCCCTTCGATGACGCCCCCGACCCCCTGGAAGCCAGTGATGCTCTGGTGCATGGCTGCACTGCCTGCACCGTGTAACGTGTCGTCAACGGTCAGCAACGCAAAGATGAGTTTTTGGAGAGAGGTGGGTAAATGGGTCTACCGCAGAAATCCGACCTGAAGGAACAACAACTGGGCTGCTACCGGCTGTGGGTCAGGCCAAAGGCGTCCGACAAGAAGACCAAGAAACGCGGCCATTCGATTCTCGGACCCTACTTCTCGAATTCGAAGCGGTAGGTTCGTCTCGTCGCAGGGTGATGGAAGAGTCACATCAGGGTCTCTCGGAGCGAGGAGCGTCGCAGAAGGCCCTATTGCCATCTCGATGGCCGCATTCGCGTGCGGGATTCCGATCACCGTCTGAGACCTCCAACACAGGCTGACGTCGTTGACGGCGTGGAACAGAGGGGCCACCGGCTACTTGGAGGCAGACCTGATACTCCGTATGCTTTCCAGGGGGGCCAACCTGCCTTCCGTCTGCGGTCGGCCCGTACGCCGACAGGCAGACCGAAGAGATGAGGATTGGCCAGTTGAGAGAGGCAGACAGGGCGATGCCAGAGAGAACGTCCGAACGACAGAAGCTGTTGTCTTTAGACCGAGCCGAGGCTCTTTCCGCCCGGCCGGACGCATCGATCCACCAGACGCGGACCCAGGGACCGGCGCCGTCCTCGCGACGTTGTCAGTCCGCCGGAACCTCTCGACGCAGAAGACGTCTGACGTGGGGAATGGGCATCACCGCGATCGTGCTGGCGATGGTCTTCGGGGCCAATCAGGCGGGGCTCATCAACCTGGATTTCGTACGCGCGGGCATCCTGCGGCATGTTGCCGGTGTCTGCCCCGATCGGGCGAATGCCTACGCCTTCCTGGGCAAGCACTACAGCTCTGCCGGCCGTCCGGAAGATGCCGTGAACGCCTGCGAGAAGCTCGTTCACGTCAGCCCGGAGGACCCGCAGGCCCACGTCCTGCTCGGTAACGCCTACGACGCTGCCAACCAGGCGGACGTGGCCACCGGTTGTTATGTCAAAGCCCTGGAGCTGGATCCCAACTGCTATGAAGCCCACATCGGATTGGGCAAGGTCCGCTCCGTTGTCGGCGATTACGCCGAGGCGCTCAAATCCTACGAGCGAGCGGTCAAGATCAGGCCCGATGCGGCCGGCGCCTATGTCTCCCTCGGCATAGTCTTCTCGAACCTGGGACGGTATGAAGAGGCGATGCAGGCCTTCAAACAGGCCAAAGAGCTCGACCCGCAGATCAGCGACACGCAAATCCGTTCCGGCAAGGCCTGTCTCGAGGCAGGTCAGTACGACGAGGCGATCAGTTGTTTCAAGAGCGTGGTTCTGTGCGACCAGGGGCATGCCCAGGCTCACTACAACCTCGGACGGGCCTATCTGCGAGCGGGGGACACGGCCCTGGCCCTTGAGGAACAGCGAATTCTTCAGCGACTGGACCCGGCGCTGGCCGACAATCTCCTCGGCATGATCCATGAGTAATGGTGTGTTCAGGCGCGCCCCCAGTGTGGCCGTCGCGACCATGCCGTCGACTCAGGGAGAATGCGACGCTATTTCCCTTTGTCATCGAAAGTGATGATACGGAATACGTAGTCTCCACAATTGCCTGCCTTTCCGCACTCCGGCATCTTACGACAAGATGAGATGCATTCGATGGATGAGCTGCTGGCGATGTGCCGGGCCACGCGCTTGCGCCGTGTGCCGGTGGCTCCAGCCGCCGCAGGGAAAGTCGACCACTTGTCTCGACGGTGACGCAGGCGAACCATCGTGTGTATGCTTATCACGTCGGTCCGGCGTGCCGCAGCGGTTACGTTTCGCATGTCGGCAACGACGTATCTTCTGCGGAGAAACGGCCTACCGGGGAAGGGCCGAGTGAATTGGGGTAATTGCTGACATACATGGAGGTGACCTATGAAGAAGCAAGCATTGCTACTGTTGTTCGTGCTTGGCATCAGCACAACGGCGTGGGGCTCATTTGCCTGCGTGACGGTGCCGCCCTGCGCGGGTTGTTGCGAGGAAGTGACGATCAATGTGAAGGCGTGTCTGCCATACGATTGTGAGCTTGCCGACGACCCCAAGGTTTGTGTCCGGGGCAATATGGTCGTCGTAGATATCTGCTACGAGTGCGAGGACTGCGAATGTGGCGGGTGCACGCTGGTGGATGAGAATGTCACGGTTGCTCTGTGCCCCGGCGCCTATTCGGTCCTGGTCAGAGTGAGTGTCGACTGCGAATGCTGGAAATTCGGCCCGCGGGTCAGCGCCATCGGTTCGGCGTTCTTCAAAGTCTGTCCCTGCGATCCATGTTGGCCCTGGGGCTGCACCCCGGCTCAGTAGAGCCACCGGTCTTCGGAGTTGACACGTCACAGGGGATTCCACCCGTGACTCCGCGCGGCTCCCGAGATTGGGACGCCGCAGGTTCTGGAGGGTTCTTCCCCGGCACGGGGGAGGGTGACTTTTCTTGCTGGTTCCCTCGTCTGAAGCTTCACGTCAGCGAATATCTTGCCTTTCCTGCCTGTTTTTCCTTGACAAACGCCAGGGCTGTGTATATGAAGATAATCACTGCCGGATGGAGCCGGTCGGTTGATTCTCGTCGGGCAGGGACACGGAGTGAGGGTCCCATCGTACGAGCACATCACCACGTCAGTCTGTCGGCTCGTTGGCTCCGGCAACGGAGGATGGCGGTCGTGCGACAGGCTGCTTTCGCATCACGGTCGCCCCTCACGTGGAGTTGGTCTGCCTGAATGGAGTCGGCCGCAAGCCGGATGAATGGGTTTCTAACAGGGAGGTAGAGTATGAAGAAGAGACATGCATGGGTGTTCCTGATCGTTCTCGCAATCAGCGGTACCACTTGGGGCGCCATGGTCACAACAGGGTCGGCCGGCGGCATCGGCATGATCGGCGGGCAGACCGTCGGCGTGGTGCACGTCCCCGGCACGTACGGGGGCAACGCGGGAGTACACGTCTCGGTGCTGGATATGGCGACCAATGCCGTCGGGACCGTCATAACGGGCAACAACACGCTCTGCCACGAGGGTTCCGCTCAGTGCGGCGGTAATGACCAGCAGGCCCCGCCTTGCCACACAGGATGCTGGCCGTATTGGCCGATCTGGTTCTGGCCCTGGGGCAACGTCGTGACCTCCTCGAACTCGACGAGCACCACGACTGCCAACGGTCCTGGTTGTAGCGCGACTGCCGAGACATCCGGTATGTCCGTGGGACCGGGAAGCTCCAGCAGTTCCCACAGCTACGCACAGAGCGTCAATCCGTAGCTCCATACAGTCATCGACGCGGCCCCGGGGACCCAATCAAAGGCGTCTCCGGGGCGATCAAACACCGCTGCTCCTCCGGCCTGGCGCCGCACCCTGACTCCGCCGTTCACTTATGGGTCCGGCACCCCATGATTCGCCGGCAATCGGCGATGAGTTGACCCCCCAAACCGCCCTGGCAACACCCCCTTTCTGTTTCGACTCAGTACCAGAATCCGCCGATGTTGGCTGACAATCGCCCCTGTGTGTTACTTCCTGTACGCGGCATCTCCAGGCGAATCCACATCAAATGACTTTCATTGCATGTCGCAAAGCCTTTTATAGCAAGTTGTTACATTCTCTGTGGTATGGGTGCTGTTGCTACCTCTATAAATTGTGCAAACAATCACAAGAAAGGTCTTGTATGGCCGCATATATTGGGTATACTTTTATCGATATGTGAATATCGATACTAACGGATCGGATTCAAATGGACACATTGTACTGTGGAGCAGGATCATGACCAAGGACCGCCAGATCGCCATAGCATTGCCGACAGTCCGCCGGTTGCCGATGTACATTGCGGTCTTGGAGAAGGCCGCGCAGGATGGCCAGGCCTACATGAGCAGCCCTCAGATCGCTGCCGTATTGGGCCTCGAGGCCATTCAGGTGCGAAAAGACCTGGAGGCAGTAGGGGTGACCGGGCAGCCCCGCGTTGGATTCCCGATCCGTGAACTGATCGCAGCCATCGAGACGGCGCTGGGCTGGGACAACGCCACTGATGCGTTTGTCATCGGCGCCGGCCACCTGGGCACCGCCCTGGCGGGCTATCGTGGTTTTGCGAGATATGGCCTGAGTATCATCGCGCTGTTCGATACTGACCCGCGCAAGGTCGGTCAGACGGTCCACGGCAAGGAAATCCTGCACATCGACAAGTTCGCCGACCTGGTCGCCCGCCTGCACGTTCACATCGCGATCCTGACCGTGCCGGCTGAGGCGGCGGTCGAGGCGGCGACTCGGGCTGCCGAGGCAGGGATCAAGGCACTCTGGAATTTCACGCCTGCGAAGCTGACGCCGATGGACGGGGTGATTATCGAGCGCGTGGATCTGGCCGCCAGTCTCGCGGTGCTTTCGAGCAAGCTCTCGTCAGTTGTTCGATCTGCGGAACCGGCGAAACCCGAGCAAGCCGGGCAAATCTGAACCCCGAGTTGTCATCATGGAGCCACTCATGTGTGAAAAGGAAAACGCTGCGTGCGACTGCGGCCTTCGCAGGTTTGAGAAGGTCTGTCGGATTCTCGACAAGCACGGTCACAACCCGTCGAAACTCGTGCCGATCCTGCAGGAGGTCCAGCAGGAGTACCGCTACCTGCCCGAGCAGGTCCAATCGTTCATTGCGACCTCCCTGGGCCTGTCGCCGGCCCGCGTCTTCGGAGTCGCCAGTTTCTATGCGAATTTCGCTCTCGAACCGAAGGGCAAGTACGTGATCCACGTCTGCGACGGGACCGCCTGCCACGTCAAGGGCTCCGAGAAGATCAAGGACGCGCTATACAGGCAACTCGGACTCGGTGAGAGGAAAACGACGACCTCCGACATGCTCTTCACCGTGGAGACGGTCTCCTGCCTGGGGGCCTGCGGGCTGGCTCCGGTGATGACCATCAACGAGGAAGTGCATGGCCAGGTCACGCCGGAAAAGGCGGTTGAGCTGGTCAACGGTATCCGGGAACGGGAGCTTGCAGAATGATTCAGCAGAAGAGTGATATGGAGGCAATCGGCCAAGCCTACCGGCAGGCGCGCCAGGCGGTGCGACGGCGGGTGATTGTCTGTGCCGGGACGGGATGTGTGGCTAATGGGTCGCTCAAGGTGCACGAAGCGCTCAGAAATGAGATTGCGGCCCGAGGGCTCGACGTCATACTCAAGCTGAGCGACGACTGCCGGGGAGACGTCTTGCTGTCCAAGAGCGGCTGCCAGGGGTTTTGCCAGGCGGGTCCGCTGGTGACGATCGAGCCGGAGGACTGGCTCTATGTCCACGTCAAGCCCGAGGATGTCGCGGATATCGTCGAAGAGACTCTGATCCACAGCCGGCCGGTCAAGAGGCTGGTGTACGTCGATCCGGCCACGAACGAGGCGTTCGAGCAGACGCACGAAATCCCGTTCTACAAGCGGCAGCAGCGCCAGGTTCTGGGCGAGTGCGGCAATATCGACCCGGAAGACATCAAGGAGTACATCGCACGCGGTGGATACGCCGCGGCCAGACGGGCCTTCAAAGAGATGCGTCCTGAACAAGTTTGCGAAGAAATCCTCGCCTCCGGCCTTCGCGGCAGGGGAGGCAGCGGTTTTCCGACGGGCAAGAAGTGGGCCCTGACGCTCCCAGAGGCGGCCGAGAAGAAGTACGTCATCTGCAACGGTGACGAAGGCGATCCCGGCGCGTTCATGGACCGAAGTCTCATGGAAGGCAATCCGCATCGCGTGCTCGAAGGGATCATGATTGCCGCTCGGGCGATCGGGGCTGACGAGGCCTATGTGTACGTGCGAGCGGAGTATCCTCTGGCGGTCCGGCGGATTCGCAAGGCCGTGGCGGACGCGGAAGAGGCCGGCATTCTCGGTCAGGACGTCTTCGACAGTGGCCTGAACATGACCTGCCAGGTCATGGAAGGGGCCGGCGCCTTCGTCTGCGGCGAGGAGACGGCGCTGATGGCGTCTATCGAGGGTCTGCGCGGCATGCCACGACCGAAGCCTCCGTTCCCGGCGCAGAGCGGCTTGTGGGGCAAGCCCACCGTGATCAACAACGTCGAGACCCTGGCGACAGTGCCGTTGATCGTCGCGCAAGGCAGCCACAATTACCGCCGGCTGGGCACCGAAGGCTCGCCCGGGACGAAGACCTTTGCGGTAACCGGCCACGTTGCCAATACCGGCCTGATCGAAGTTCCGTTCGGCACGACGCTTCGCGAGATCATCTTCGACATTGGCGGGGGTGTCATCGACAATCTGGGCCGGCCGATGCCCAATGGGTTCAAGGCGGTTCAGATCGGCGGTCCATCCGGCGGATGCCTGACCGCGGAGCACCTCGACATGCCTCTGGATTTCGACTCGGTCAGGAAGATCGGCGCCATGGTCGGCTCGGGCGGGCTCGTGGTGATGAATCGCGACACGTGCATGGTCAAGATCGCGCACTTCTTCATGCGGTTCACGCAGAACGAGTCGTGCGGCAAGTGCGTGCCGTGCCGCGAAGGCACCAAGCAAATGCTCGCGCTTCTCGACCAGATTATGGACGGCAGCGCCACCCTGGAGACGCTGGAGCTTCTCGAACAGCTTGCCTGGGCGGTTCAGTTGGGTTCGCTGTGCGGCTTGGGCAAGACGGCCCCCAATCCGGTCTTGAGTACGCTGCGGTACTTTCGCAGCGAGTACGAGGCGCACATCGTGCAGAAGCGCTGCCCGGCCGGACAGTGCAAGGCCCTGGCGATCCCCGAGATCCTGGCCGATCGCTGCAAAGGCTGCGGCGCCTGCCTGCGCAAGTGCCCGGTCAACGCCATCAGCGGCCAAAAGAAGATGCCGCATCGAATCGACCCGAACACCTGCATCCGGTGCGGAACGTGCGCACAGGCGTGTCGATTCGACGCGATTGTGGGAGTCAAGTGACATGAACAACGGCGATTTCGTGAATGTGGACGGAAGGGACATCCGGATCGAGGGCGAGCGCAACCTGCTGGAGCTGATTCGCAAGGCCCATATCGAGCTTCCCACGTTCTGCTATCATTCGGACCTCAGTGTCTACGGCGCGTGCCGGCTTTGCATCGTCGACATCGATGGTATGGGCATCGTCACCTCGTGCAGCACCCAGCCCAGGGCGGGCATGGTGGTGCGCACCAATACCGCCCAACTGCGTCAGATGCGCAAGATGTACCTCGAACTGCTGCTGGCCAATCACCATCAGGGTTGTGCAACGTGCGCCAAGAGCGATAGCTGCAAGCTCCAGGAGCTGGCCGTCCGCATGGGGGTGACGGAAGTCCGCTTCCCGACGAAGGTGGACACCAAGCCGTTGGATACGTCCAATCCGTCGCTGGTTCGCGATCCGAACAAGTGCATTCTGTGCGGCGACTGCGTCCGTGCCTGTGCGGAGATTCAAGGGGTTGGCGCGATCGATTTCGCGTACCGCGGCGCCGCGACGACCGTCGTGCCGGCGTTCGGCAAGAAGCTCAGCGACGTGTCGTGCGTCTATTGCGGGCTTTGCGCGAGCGTATGCCCAACGGGGGCGATCACGCCGCGACCTCAGATCGACCGGGTCTGGCAGGCCCTGAGCGATGAGAGCAAGACGGTGGTGGTGCAGATCGCTCCGGCGGCGCGCGTCGCCCTCGGGGAGATGTTCGGCCTTGAGGCGGGGGTGGTCACGACCGGCAAGATGGTGGCCGCTCTGAAGATGCTCGGCTTCGACAAGGTTTTCGACACGAGCTTCGCCGCCGACCTGACGGTGCTGGAGGAGACGACCGAGTTTCTGAAGCGGAAGGCTCGAGGCGAGCGTCTCCCTCAGTTCACCTCGTGTTGTCCGGCCTGGGTGAAGTACGCCGAGCAGTTCTGTCCCGAGTTGCTCGCGCATCTGTCGACGTGCCGCTCGCCGCAGCAGATGTTCGGCTCGCTGGCGAAGGCCACCCTCCCGGAGATGTTGGGAATCGATCGGAAGGACCTTTTCGTGGTCTCGATCATGCCGTGCACGGCGAAGAAGTTCGAGGCCCAGAGACCGGAGTTCCAGGTAGGCGGGCAGCCGGATGTCGACGCCGTGCTGACGACACAGGAGTTCGGCAGGATGATCAAGCAGGCGGGCATTCAGTTCAATCAACTGACGCCCGAGTCGCTGGACCTGCCGCTCGGATTCAAGACCGGCGCCGGCGTCATATTCGGTACCACCGGTGGCGTCAGCGAGGCCGTGCTGCGATACGCCTACGAGAAACTGGCGGGAGTGAAGCTCGATTCCGCCGATTTCACCGAGGTACGCGGATCGCAAGGGGTCCGCATCCGGAAGCTCAAGCTGGGCGAGGTCGAGCTGAAGCTGGCCATCGTGCACGGTCTCAAGAACGCCCGCGCCATCGCCGAGGAGGTACGAATGGGCCAGGCCGACTACGATTTCGTCGAGGTCATGGCCTGTCCGGGGGGATGCATCGCCGGGGCCGGCCAGCCTGTGAGCTTCGAGCAGGACACCCGGCAGCGCCGCACGCAGGGTCTGTACGATGCCGACAAGACGCTGCAACTGCACGCCTCGCAGGAGAACCCCTACCTGGCCAGGTGCTACGACAGCACATTGGACGGGATCGGCAGCCACCGCGCCCACGAACTGCTGCACACCGGCTATAGCAGCCGCAAACGCGTCATGGACGAAGGGTTCTCTGTGCTCGATCCATCCGCCTCAAGGACGCTGGAGATCAACGTCTGCGTCGGCACCGGCTGCTATCTGCGTGGCTCGCAACGGCTCCTGCAGCAATTGGTCAATTACGTCAGGCAGCAGCAACTCGAAGGCACGGTGGACGTCCGCGCGACGTTCTGCTTCGAGGCGTGCGACAAGGGACCGAACGTCAGGATCGGCGACATCGTGATGCATCGATGCACGTTCGAGATGGTGCGGGCCGAACTCGACAAGCAGCTCAGCCAGATCGCGGCGTAGAGGCGCCGATCGCAGATGGGAACGGAACCGTCTCACAAGCAGGTGGTGTTCACCAACAAGGCGCGGTGCAAGGACTGCTATCGCTGTATCCGGGTCTGCCCGGTCAATGCGATCGGTCTGCGGGACGGCCAGGCCTATGTCGACGAGCAGCGTTGCATCTCGTGCGGGACCTGCATCCGGGAATGTCCGCAGGGGGCCAAGAGCTATCGGCGTGACGTCGAGCGGGTCAAGGACTTGATCGTGTCGGGTCGGACCGTGGCGGTCAGTCTGGCGCCCTCTTTTGCCGCGGTCTTCAGCGAGTGGGAAACGAGGAGGCTGGCGTCGGCCCTGCGAAAGCTGGGCTTTGCCCACGTCTCCGAGACAGCGGTCGGCGCCTATGATGTCGCGCAGCAGACCGCCCGTCTTGCCCGGGAATGTCGCGGGCGATTCTGCATCACGACCGCCTGCCCGGCCGTTGTCAACTACATCGAGCGGTACCGGCCGGAACTCATCGGGAACCTTGCGCCCATCGTCTCGCCGATGGTGGCCCACGCCAGGATGCTGAAGGAACGTCTCGGCCGCAACGCTGCTGTTGTGTTCATCGGTCCATGCGTGGCCAAGAAGGCCGAAGCACAGGACAAGAGCAAGGGACTGGTCGACGGCGTGCTGACGTTCACGGAGCTTCTGGACTGGTTCGAGGAACAGGCGATCAACCTGGCGGAACTGGAAGAGAGCGACTTCGATATGCAGCCTCAGGGATGTGCCCGGTCTTTCCCTTTGGTCGGGGGCAGTCTGGAGACGGCTTCGCTCAATACCTCGGCTCTCTCGATGGACGTGGTGAGCGTCGCGGGCGCCGAAGAGGTCGAAGACGTTCTTGCCAGTCTGGTGGCCGCCGACGAATCGCTCCTGGTCGAGGCGCTTTTCTGTGAGCAGGGCTGCATCAATGGCCCGGCGATGCCCGCGACACACCCGATCCACGAGAGGCGCAGACGACTGCTGAAGTATTTCCTGCACCATGCCGGCGAGTCACCCCGGGACGAACGGTGCAGCGACCTGGCGGCGACATTCACGGTCCGGCCCTTGATGCAGGAACCGGTGACCGACGAGCAGGTTCGCAAGGTGTTCGAACGCACCGGCAAGCAGGCTCCGGAGGACCAGTTGAACTGCGGGGCGTGCGGCTATAGCTCATGCTATGAGCAGGCGGTGGCGGTCGTGCGCCAGATGGCGGAGCCGGAGATGTGCGTTCCGTACATGCGGCGGCTGGCCGAGCAGCGCACCGACCGGATCATCGAGACCAGCCCGAACGGCATCGTGATCCTCGACGAGCGATTGAACATTCTTCACGTCAACCCATCGTTCAAGAGATTGTTCATGTGTTCCGAGGCGGTCTACGGCAAACCCGTTTCTTATCTCGTCGACCCCGAACCGTTTGAGAAGATCGCTGCAGGCAGAGCAGAGCTGCTCGAGCTGACCGTCAAGCATGACAAGTACCACTTGGTCTGCCATCAGATCGTCTATGCCCTCCGCGACGAGAAGCAGTATGTCGGTGTATTTGTGAATCTCACCGCCGGTCTGAAGAACAAGAAGACGCTGGACGCCCTGCGCGCCAGTACGCTCCAGCAGGCGCGCGACCTGCTCTCGCATCAGATCGACATCGCCGGGCGGATCGCGCGTTTCCTCGGCGACAGCACGGCGCAGGGAGAGAAGCTGCTCGACAATCTCGTGAAGCTGGCCCAGGACGAACCTGCCGTGTCGGATGAGCAGAGGCAGTCATGGCTCAAAAATACCTACACGTCGACATAGACATCCGTCAGACACCGAAGCGTGCGAACGGCCCATGCGGTGACGTGGTCGCTCAGCAGCGCACGGAACTGGCCACGGACATCATCCTCTGCGACGGCATCGGTTCGGGAATGCGGGCGTACATCGCGGCCACGATGCACGTCTCACGGCTGCTTTGTCTGCTGCGCGAGGGGTTCTCGCTGCGGCAGGCGTTTTCGAGCCTGGTCGGCACCCTGGAGAAGTGGCGGGACCCGTCCCAGCCCTACGCGGCGGTTTCGCTCGCCCGGATTCTCAACGACGGGGAGGCGACCGTGCTGACGTACGATGCGCCTTCACCGGTGCTGGTCGGGCGCGACAGCGCGACGGTGCTGCCCGGCCGTCCGCTGGTGGTCGGGCAGGCGATTGCCCGTCAGTCGAGCTGTTTCCTCACGGCCGGCGAGGGCCTGTTGGTGTTCAGCGACGGAATCACCCAGGCAGGGATCGGCAATGGTTTCGTGGAAGGGTGGACCAGCGGAGGCGTAGCCGAATACGCCGGCAGGCAATTCTCGCGGTTCGGCGACCTGGCAAGAATGGCTGAGGCTGTCCATGACGAGGCGCGGAGGCTCGATGGGAACGTTCTGCGCGACGACGTGACGGTGGTCCTGGCACATTGCCGACACGGCAACACACTGAACATTCTCACGGGACCGCCGGTGGATCGCAGGGCGGACGAGGCGGTGGTGCGACGATTTCTGTCGCAGGACGGCGCCAAGGTGGTCTGCGGGGCCACGACTGCCGCGATCGTTGCGAGGGCCCTTGGCCGCAAGCTGACGGTGGAACCGGTCCCTGCCAGTCTGATTGCGCCGCCGAAATACGATCTCCATGGCATCGACCTGGTCACCGAGGGGGCTGTCACGCTCAACCAGCTCTGCAACGTTCTTGACCTGCCTGCCGAGGAGTTTGAAGAGGTCAACCCGGTGACCGAGTTGACCGACCTGCTGAACCGGGCCGATCGTGTCCATCTGATGGTGGGTCGCGGAGCCAATCCGGCCAATGAGTCCCTTGGCTTCAAACAGCAGGGCATCCTCCGACGGGATCGCGTGGTTCCTCTGCTGGTCGAGAAGCTCCGGGCCCGAGGCAAGCTTGTCGTGACGATGGACGTGTAGCACTTCGCCCGGTTTCGTCGGAGCGATCCCGTTCAGAATCATGAGCCTTTGTGAACGCTCCAGTGGCGGCGTTCGCCTGGGAAGTTCTGTAAGTGCTTGCAGTATAAGAGATTCCAGTGCGATCGTGTGTGGCATCCCGGCCGACGTCCGCTCGCGATGGGTGGCCTGAAGCGAAGGGTCGTGGTGCAATTTGCTGCATCCGATGGAGCCGTTTGCCCGCTGTGACGCGTGTTATATCCCTTTGAGTAGGCGCGACTTGGGCCGATACTTTACGTAGCTTACCTTGCTAACGCCGGTGACGCATCCCGGTTTGGGTGGGAAAGACATGTTTGGCACCTTGATGAAGCACGTTGCCGCGGGTGCGTCACCGGCCGCTATGTGTCGGCGGAGGTGGTTGTGGAGACGGTGACGGACAATATGCTTGGCAAGCCCAAGTCGGCGGGGGGGGCCGCCGCACCGAAACCGGTCCTGCTCGTCGAGAGCGTCTTTCAATCCGCCGTGTTGATGAGCCGGGTCTTCCGCGAACTGGATCTGCTCGATCAACTGGCCATCTCCATGGATTGCGAGAGTGCTCTGGCTCGGCTGCGCCAGAGCGGTGGAGGGAAACCCCGGCTGATTCTCCTCGATTCGGACATGCCGCGAATGAGCGCCGCCAGCTTCTTAGAGGTCGTCAAGGAAGATCGTGAACTTCGGATCGTGCCGGTCGTGGTTCTGGCCGATTCGCACGACGCGGCGGAGGTAGGCAGATACTACGGTTTGGGGGCCGCCGGATTCATGGTCAAATCGGGCGATTACACGGATGTTCTCGAGAAGATGAGAGCCTTGTGCGCCTATTGGACGCTGAGTCGCTCTCCGATGATGCACTGAAACGCGGTTCTGTACCTGACCCGTCGTCTCCTCTCTCGGGGTGCTGGTCGGTGATGCCAGCGATCGCCTCCTCTCCGCCTGCGGTCCGACGAATGGATGGAACGGATCAACGCAGGAAAAGAGCAAGGGCCGGCGATAGAAGCTCCTCGCCGGCCCTTGCCATTGCTGGTGACAAACCCCTCAACTGTTGAATTCATTCAGGTCGTCGGTTTCATCGAGCGGAATGGCGTCATGCGCCGTTCGAGCCCCTTGGGCGGACCGGCCGCTGTGATTTCCCGCTTCGGCGATCTGGTGCCATGTGGCATTCGAAGGCGTCAGGCTGCGGCTAACTCGGGAGGAACCCGTGCCCCGTCTCGTTGTGTGACGACCGCCTTGGCTGCTTCCACCTTTCGAAATGTCACCCACCAGGCGAACAAGCTGATTGACGATGTCGTTCAGGCCCTCCGCCTGGGCGCTGAGCTCTTCCGAAGCGCTGGCCGATTCCTCCGCGTTGGCGGCATTCTGCTGGGTGACCTTGTCCATCTGTGCCACCGCCGTATTGACCTGATCGATACCCTGCGCCTGCTCCTGCGAGGCCGCCGCGATCTCGCTGACCAGGTTGGTGGTCTGGCCGATGCTCTGGACGATCTGGGCGAGCACGGCGCCGACCTCCTCGGCGATTTCCACGCCGTTCCGGGCGTTCTTGACCGACTCTTCGATCATGTTGGCGGTGTTCTTGGCCGCCTCCGCCGAACGCATCGCCAGATTGCGAACCTCTTCGGCCACCACGGCGAATCCCTTTCCGGCCTCGCCTGCGCGTGCGGTTTCGACCGCCGCGTTTAGCGCCAGCAGATTGGTTTGAAACGCGATGTCGTCGATCACCTTGATGATTTTGGCGGTCTCGTCGGAACTTTTCTGGATATCGTGGATCGCGCGGTTCATCCGGGCCATCGAGTCGGTGCCGGAGTCGGCGGCCTGCCGTGCTTCCAACGACAGCGCATTGGCCTGCTGTGCGTTGTTGGCGTTCTGCTTGGTCATCGAGGCCATCTCTTCGAGACTCGACGAGGTTTCCTGCAAGCCCGCAGCCTGCTCGGTCGCGCCCTCGGCGAGGGATTGTGACGCAGCGGAAATCTGGTTCGACGCGCTGACGACTTGTTCCGACCCGTTGAAGAGGTCCTCCATGATATGGATCAGAGTCACGACAAGCTGGCGAATTCGCCAGATCGCCACGCCCAACGCGAAGACAAAGGTCAGAGCGGCGGCGATCAGGCTCAGCTTGTTGGCGCGACTCATGCTGGTGTTCAGACGCGCCGCCTGGGCCTGCGCCGTCTGACCGTGGTCCGCCATGGTGGCCATCTGTGTGTCAATCCTCGTTTCCATCTGGCCGCTCATCGTATCGATGCTCTCGCGCATCTGCGAGAAGGCCTTCCGGCTGTTCTCCGCCTCGATCTGCCGTGCAACGATGCGATCGATATTGGCGCCGGTGATAGCTGCCACCTCCTTGCAGTGCGTCTCCCAGCGCTTGCAGATGTCGACAAACTCGTTGTATTCTGTGCGCATCGCATCCGTGAAGACCGCCGAAGCCTTTTGGGTGCGTTCGACAACCTGACCGAATTCGCTGTTGTACGTCTCCACCAGCGCATTGAAACGCGACCGGTCGGTTGCCTGCGAGAACTCCAGCATTGCCACGAGGGCCTGGTAGGCGTCCCGGTCCGCGTTCAGCAGCAGCTCAACGCTTCCATATAAGGCAAGCAGGCGCGTCTTATCCTCGGCGTCTCGAAGCGATTCGATCTCCTTCTCAATTAGTCCGACGATGTCGTCGAGCTGCTGGCGCATCTCGCTGAAGGTTTTGACGCCTTCCTGGTAGATCGTCTGGCGGCGTGACAATTCGCGCGCCAGAGTCAAGGACGTTTGCATGACGGCGTCGGTCGATTGCTTCCATTGACCGTATTGCAGTTCAAAGACGGCGTAGGTCTGCCGGCCGGCGTCGTCGAAATTGGCCGCAGCCGATTCCACCCGCTGGGCCACCTGACCGAGTTCCGTCCCGTGAGTGGCGGTCAATTCCGCCACGCGGCTCTCATCCTGAGTGCTGAGCACCTGCATTTCCGCCACGTACCCCTGGAAGGCGTCGCGGTCGGCGTTCAGCAGATACTCGATGCTGTTGTTCAGCTCGTTCATGCGCGGGACTTCGTCTGTGATGATCGGCAACAGGTTTTGCGCGACCGTTTCATCTACCACGCCGGCGACATGCCGCAGCATGAAAGCGTTTCCGCCCGCAATGATGGCCAATCCCGCCAGTGGGATCGACACGAGCGTCAGAATCTTGCCTTTGAGTTTCATTTCTTTCCTCCCGAATCAGGTATCGACGTGGACCCGACTGGTCAGACCATAGCCATGCTGTCACCGTTGCGTCCTTGTGAGCCAAGGGCATCCGAACGGCCGGCCGCCGGCGGGCTGCTGCCGCATTCCTTTGCGTACGTCCCCGTCGTACTTCATCGTTTCTCAAAACCACACACACGTAAGATAGGATCCCTGCACAAAGAAGCTAG
>CAZNSM010000086.1:0-2117 GCA_964575615.1 uncultured Pirellulales bacterium
GGGGTATCTGGGGCCGCAGTAGAAGGGAGTGCTCGATGGTCAGTGACAAGGAGTTCTACGGGGGTCTGGTGGCCAAGTCGGATCGGCCGCACTATCGCGGGCGGAAGAAGACCAAGAAGGCCAAGAGGAAGCCCCGGCCGAAGAAGCCGGTGGCGCCGAAGGATCTCAATGCGGAGCCCCAGCCGAAGAAGAAGTACGTGATCACCGAGGAGCACCGCCAGAAGTTGCGGGAGAACATGCTGAAGGCCCGCGCCAAGCGGCAGGAGATGGTGGAGGCTGGCACTCTCAGGACGAAGGTCCGCTCGGACATCAAGCTCAGCACACTCCGCGAACGCCTGGGCGACTGCAACATCATCGAGTTCACGCGCGACATCCTGCGTTTGAGTCTCGAGGGCTATCCCTTCCTGGAGCTGGTTCTGCGGTGCAGCGAGGGTCTGCCCCTGCCGGAGGGCAAGGTCAAGACGTACATCGAGGTTCCTTCCGACGGCTTCGCGGTCAAAGAGGTCGAGATGACCTGGCCCGAATACTTCACCTTCTGTAGCCGGGGGGTAAAGACCTACGTGCCGGGCAAGCGGCCTCAGATCATCCTCTTGCGGGTCGGCAGACGCGGAACCAAGTCGACGGCCGGCACGGTCAAGGCCCTCTATCTGGGGAGCAGGAAGGTCAATCGCAACTACGTCCGGCCGTCCGAGGTCATGGTGATCCCCATCCTGGCCACGAGCGAGGACCAGGCCGAGAAGATCATCAAGCAGCGTTGCCACGAAGTCCTCAAGGACGCCGACGCCACCTGGCTGATCGGGGCGCTCGACCCCGAGCTGCACCAGAGCGAGGTCACCAATGACACCCTGCCCCTCGTCGTAGGAACCGAGATCGTCGCGTTCCCCTGCAACAGCAAGAGGGTTCGTGGCGAGGCGACCCCGCTGGTGGTCTTTGACGAATATCCCCAGTTCGCTTTCGAGGGCCGCAAGAAGGACAAGGACATCCGGGCCGCCGCTACGGGCGGTCAGGGCCAGTTCCCCGGCGCCCAGTTCATGGCCATCGGAACGCCCGCCGCCGAGCAGGGCGACTTCTGGGAACTGGAGCAGGCGGCCGCCGACGATCCGGCCATTCTCGCCCTGCACGCCGCCTCCTGGACGGCCGCGCCGCTGCTGTACCGCAACAACCCCGATTACTATCACAACAACTTCAAGTGGGACCCCCACAGCTTCGACCGGGAGTTCCGGGCCAACTACGCTGCTTCCGTCGAGCCGATGTACCGGGAGGAAGACGTCGTGCCGGCCCTTATTCTGGCGGGGGAAGTGCCGTTCGATCCCCGATTCTGCTACGGAGCCGGGATCGACCAGAGCGGCCTGTCCGGCAACGATCGCTTCGCCCTGTGTGTCTGCTACTACGATCCCGACCGCGACGTCTGCGGGGTCGCCGCAAGCCGTTCGTGGTCCGTCAGCGACCTGGACCTGATCATGTCCGATTCCCAGTGCATCCTGCACCGCTACGGCATCTACGAGGTGATGACCGACCGCTACGCACAGGGCTACGTCTCGTTGGCCCTCATGAAGATCGGCGTCCAGTCCGTCGTCGCCCCTAACGCCGTCGAGCTGCACATCGCCTTCCGCCGGATGCTGGTCGGAAGGAAGGTGGAATTGCCCGTGGTCGGCAACCTGAAGCAGGGCCTCTTGCGCACTCAGGAGTTCCGCACGGAGAAGTCGAACCGGCCCAGCATCTCCCACCCGAGAGACGTCAATGGGCACGGCGACGAGGTCGAGGCCCTCGTCCGCGCCGCCCGGCAGGCGGTGCAGGGCAACTACATGTCCGGTCGCACGAGCCTCGAACAGGAGATGCTGGAAGCGGAGGTCGCCCGCGAAGAGGCCGCCTACGACCCGCTGACGATTCCGTTATGAAATGAAAAAGGGGCCGGCTCATTGAACCGGCCCTGAACCGAATACCGCGCCGCGCCTAGCCACGCCCCGCCCCGCCGCGCCCTGCCGCGCCGCGCCCCGCCGCGCCTCGCCTGCCTAGCCGCGCCCGGCCTTGCCCGGCCTCGCCACGCCTGGCCCCGCCCTGCCTTGCCTTGCCGCGCCATGCCCTGCCTGCCGCGCCGTGCCAAGCCTGGCCCAGCC
>CAZNSM010000086.1:2217-12021 GCA_964575615.1 uncultured Pirellulales bacterium
GCCTGGCCTGCCGTGTCATGCTACGGCCTTCGCCTGTTTGACTTGAATGCGGGCCAGTTCGCGGAAGACCGGGGCCAGCTCGCGCAGGGCGGCGTATTTGGCCTGCCAGCGTTCCGCCTCGTCGAGGGCTTCCGAGAGCAGTTGCTTTCGCATCTGCCGGTCGCTCATCACGTCCACCGTGGCGCGGTATCCGCCGCCTTCTACGCTGCGGTCCGTTCGGAGACTGACGAACGTGCGGATGGCAGGGGAGCCAGACTTGACGACGGTCACGAAGACCTGGATGATCTCCCGCGCCTGCCAGAGGCGGTAATCCTGGGCGGCCTTGCTATCGTCCCACTCGAAACGGCCGTGCAGAGCGGTGTTGGGATCGCGGGCGAAAGCCACCACGTCCCGGGGCCGCAGGAGCCCGCCGTGCCTGCGGCGGATGGTGTCCAGTTCCTTCTGAATGGCGTCCTTTGCCTTCTGTGCCATAGCCATTACTCCACTTGCTTGCGGGAGGCGATCTCGAAGAATCCCCAGCCCATTCCACAGGATTTCTTGCTGTCGGCCCGGCCTTCGCCGATCCCGACCTGTGTGCCGACCCGCATCAGCAAGTTGGCTACATCCTCCAACTTGAACTGATCGGCGTCGAACTGGATTCTCAGGATGGCTTCCCAACCTTGTTTCCACATCGGGCGGGGGCGGATGTCGCAGACGCCGGTCTCGTTCCTGGTGGGATGCTCTACGTAGATGGGCGTCCCCTTAGTGATGCGAACCAGCGCGGTCCCATCCACCCGGTCGTATCCATCGGCCAGGACGAACAGCGAGAGTTTTGCCAAGGTCATTTTGAACCCGACGATCCGGCAGGCCGACACCATCGCCGCCCGAATGCCGGAAGCGGCGAAGCCGAGCCACCCGTCGTCGGAGACGTGCTTGGCCCCCTCAAAACACGCCTGGAAGTCCTTGGCTTCTCGCTGCCTGCCCTTCTTCGCGGTGCTGCCGGCCTCCTGCTTGGTCTTCATCATGTTCCGGGCCTTCTCACTGAAGGCGTTCAGGACCAGCGGGGCAGTCCCGCGAATCGTGAACTGTGCCACCTTCAGGTTCGGCGCAGCGATTACCAGTTCGCGACCGCGCCCTTCTGCCTCTGGGTTGCTTCGTTTTCTTGCCATATCTGATGCTCCATAGAAAAGACCCGGCGCACGTTTGCACGCCGCAACCGGAAAAGAGGGGCCGTGCGCCGGGCTTTGATACTTGAGTATTGGATATTCCGATTGAAGCGTGCATGGCCGCATCCTACACCCCCTGCCCGGAACGTCAAGGAAAATCCCGGAGAATCTCGGAACATTTTTCTTGACATGGCTATGTCAAGCTGCGTAGTCTGGGTGGCGTAGTCGATGAAAACAGGGCGAAACACATTCGACGAAAGGAGTCGATCATGAACTATCGCACCATCGCCGCCAACATCGTCAGGTACTTCACAGAGCAGAAAGGCAAGGGCCACAGCCGCGCCGTCGTCCACGATGCCCAGAGCACTCGCAGCATCGTGGTGGTCGCGAATGAGGAAGATGCACAGAGCCGCGTGCTTCGCGGCGTCACGCGCGGCCACCTCGTCACGCTCGAACAGGTGGAGCGGGGCGACCTTGGCGAGCCGCCCCTGGTCGGCTACCCGCTGATCCTCGACAACGGCGCCGTCGTGGAACTGCTGACGGGACTCGATATGAAGATCAAGGGCCTCGAAGAGCCCCCGGCCAAGCCCAAGAAGAAAGCCGAGGAACCGAAGGAGCCGCAATGATCGGAATTCTCCAGTCCAGCCAGACCGCCATAGCTGCACAAATGCGCCCGTGGTACACCGGCTGCGTCTTCCCGCACGGCAAGGGCAACCGGGACGTCCGCGTCTACCTGATGACCGACAACCCGATCAAGGCCGAGGCCCTGGGCAACCGGCTGCACGAGTGGGGACTGCCACGAATCGGAAGGCTGCTGGAGCCGCCGCGACTGGAGACGGCGATGGTCTTCAACCCCTTTATGCCGCCGGAGTGGGACGAACGCCTCCAGATGAAGGTCCCCAAGTTCATCAAGTTCGGCGGCGATGCCCTGTTGCTTGAAACCGCCGAACGCGAGGATGTCTTCCGCTTCGCCAAATGGATGATCGAGAAGAACGTCGCCATCGAGCAGGCCCAGCCCGCCAAGCCCAAGAGCCTGACGGATCTGGCGAACGAGGGCGAGATCGACACGATTGACGCGAGCGAACTCTGACAACTGCATAGCGGGGTCCGGCCGAGGGGGCGCCTGAGGCGGGATACCCAAGACGATAGATCAAGGGCCAATGCGGGGCCGCATACTCGCGTTGGCCCTTTTTCTATGCGCGCCCCGCATTTTGAGATTCGAGATGAACGACCAGATCGTCACCAACCTGTTGCAGCGGCAGATGAGGATGGAGCAGGTCCGCAGCGGCTTCGAAGACGCCATGCAGACCGCGTTCAACTACGTCAATCCCAGGCGGTACGATCTGGCCCGAGGGTCCGTGCGGGGGGCGGCCCGCAAGACCAAGATGTACGACGGCGTCGCCCAGGACGCCTTCTATACGTGGGTCGCCGGAATGCTCGGATGGGGCGTCTCGGAAAACCTTAACTGGCACCGCGCCGCGATCAGCGACCGCCGCTTCCGCAATATCGACGCCGTCCAGCGATGGCTCGACGAGTTCACCGAGCAGATGGACTGGGAGTTCCGCCAGTCCAACTTCTACGACTGCATGCCCGAGCAGCTTCAGGACGCCGCCAGCGGGGGGACCGCCGTTACGCTCACCGAGGAATCGAAGGACTTGAGCAAGTGCGTCCATCGCGTACCGCACCCCGGCTGCTACTGGGTCGCGGAGAACAGCGAAGGCGACGTCGACATCTACCATGAGATCGTCACGTTGACCGCTCGTAAGGCCGTCGAGAAGTTCGACAAGGCCGGCGATACCCTGCACCCCATCGTTCGCCAATGGGCGCAGGACCCCAAGAGTTCGCTCTGGGAGTGCGACTTCCTGCACTGCATCTGCCCGGCGGACGACTCGGCCATCTTTGATCGCAACGTGACCGTGGGCCGCAAGAAGTACGCCTGCGTGACCATCCTCTACGCCCTGAACGCCGGAAGCGGCGTAAATCCCCAGTCCCAGCTCGACGCCGGAGGACCCGGCTACCGGCTGACGCGCGTCGAGGGATTCGACTACTTCCCGCCCACCGTCTGGCGTTTCCGCCGCAACAGCGACGAAATCTACGGCTTCTCCCCGGCGATGGACGTCCTGAGCATCATCGACGCCGCCCAGAAGCACGCCTACAACCTGATGGACATGGGCAACTTCGCCGCCCGCCCCATGCTCAATATCCCGGACGAGAAGCGCACGAGCTTCAAGTACCTGCCCGGCGCCAGGAACAGCTACGGCAGCGAGAAACGCGTCGCCAGCGTCATTCCGGTGACCGGCGAATACCCCGTCGCCGTCGACCGCGAAGAGAAGATTCACGATCTCATCCGGCGACGGTACGGCTGGCAAGTCTGGAACCTGATGCCGATGTTCCAGCAGAAGAAGGAGCGCGTTCAGGCGACCGAGATTATCGAGGCCCGCGCCGATCAGGCCCGCCTTCTGACCGGGCAGTTCAATAACTTCTGGCGGCAGGGTGTGCGGCCGACCTACGACAACGTCGCCTACATCGCCGCCCGGGCCGGACGCATGCCGCCGGCCCCGAACGAGCTTCAGGAGATGCGCGGCAAGGACATCGTCGTTCCCGTCTTCATCGGCCCGCTGTCCACGATTCAGATCCAATCGACGGCACTGGGCGGACTGAGCCAGGGCCTCGAATTGATGGGGCGACTGGGCGAGATTCTGGGCCGGCATATCGGGCCCGACGAAGCCGCCAAACTCTACGCCGCGATTCGCCTGCCGGACTTGGGCGAGTACATCCTGGATCACGTTGGCTTCCCCCAGGCTCTGATGAACGACGACGAAACGAGAATGGCGATCATCGCCGCCCGCGAGCAGCGCGCCGCCGCGCTTCAGGAGGCGCAGACCGCCCGCGAGCTGGCCGTCGCGTCCGGGCAACTCGGCAAGGAACCCGGACAGAACAGCTTACTGGCGAGGGCCGTGGCATGAAGGAGTCGCTGACATGCCCGTGACAAAAGGATCGAACGGCAAGTGGCGCATCGGTAAGGGTAAGGCCATGTACCGCAGCAAGGCCAGCGCCGAACGCGCCTACAGTGGATACCGAGCGAAAAAGCACAAATGAGCGTCAGCTACGCACAACGACAGGTGATCGAACGGAACCGCCGGGTCTACCTCAGCAGCCGGGACGGCAGGGAGGCCCTGCGCGACATGCTCGTGAGCTGCGGGCTGTTCGGCACGATGCAGGACTGGAAAGACCTGCTCGAAGCACCCGAGCCCAGCCTGCGCCTTCTGATCGAAGCCCTTCTACTCCTGAAGGACTGCGGCGTTCTGATACAGGAAAACTTCGGCCCCTTGATCGACAAGATGGCCGAGCTACCGTTACCCGATATCGAGGATTCAGAAAATGGCGAAACGTAGAGACATGCTGGAGCACCTGGCCAAGCGGCGCAGCGAAAAGGTACCGATCTTGACCTTGCAGTACGTCAAGGAGTTTCACGTCCATCTCCTGCCGGCCGAGGACATCCAGAAGACCGGCGGCAAGGGCGAGGTCGAGAAGGTCACCGGGATGCTCTATGCCAGGGCCAAGATCGCGGGCATCCCCGACGCGATCGAGTGTAAGACCACCATCGAGGTCCGCAAGGACTGGACGGCGACAGACGAAATGGAGAAGGCCATCCGCACGAGCGTCTTCGAGTCCGTCCGCTACATCACCCAGAGGTACAACGAGCTTCTGGCGGAGAAGAAGGCCGCCGAGCCTCAGCCCTCACCGGATGCCGAGAAGAAACAGCCGAAGGGGGGTGAGCAGTAATGGACTGGATCAATGAGGATGGAACGTTCAAACCCGGATTCGAGACCAACCTGCCTGAAGAGGTCCGCGAGTACGCCAAGGGTGTCAAGGATATCGTGGGCGCCTTCAAGCGCGGCGCCGATACCCAGCGGGAGTTTCACACCCGCGTCAAGCTCCCGACGGACCCCGAGGCCAGGAGAACCTTTGTCAAAGAGCACTTCAAGGACGTGCTCGACGCCGACGCCAAGGCGGCCCAGGAACAACAGGCCAAGGCCGCCGAGGCCGCCAAGGCCAAAGAGCAGGATGATGCACAGAAGCAACTCGACGCTTCCCGCCAGCGCGTCAAGGACATGCTCGGAACCGAGGCCGACACGAAGATCGAACTGTGCCGACGGGCCTTCCGTGGGAAGTTCTGCCCCCAGTGGATCAAGGACGGGATCGCCCTGGCCGCCGGAGTCGAGTTCGACAAGCTCACCGACGAGAAGTTCAAGGAGATCATCGCCGCCGATCCGGCCGTCGTGCAGACGCTACTGACCATCGGCGAGCTGACAAAGGACGGCAGGATGGCGACCGGAGACGGCCGGCATGGCGACAAGGTCGAGGAACAGAAGCCCCCTCAACCAAGCTGCCCCGAACTGCACAAAAACGAGCCCGCCAATTCGCCCTACCGGCGATGGTTCGAGAATCGTGGATACTCGTACGAAAAAGGCGAATGGGAAACCCGGCGCCCGCAGTAGGGAGCCGGCCGCTCTTTGATTCATCCGATCTCGGATTCCCCCTGTGCTTAGGGGCCTGAGTGCTCTCCCGGCAAAGTGCCGGGCGCAACCCGGCGTCAAGGCAGTGGGCCTGTCACCGTGACAGACTCCCCACGAAACGTTCGTGACATCATGTTTCTAAGGAGACTGTCACATGGCAGCCAATACCATAAGTGCAGTCAATTACGCGTCGATCATGGCGGAATACGCCGCCGACAAGCAGACGCTGCTTCGCCAAATCAACGCCCTGACCGAAGTCAACGACATGCTGGCCGATGCGCCCGTGCGCGAAGCCAACGGGATCGACTCGGACCAGGTCTCCCGCGTCACCAGCCTGCCCGTCCCCTACTGGCACAAGCTCGGCGAAGGTCTGACCGCCACGGTCGGCCACGTCCAACAGGGGACCGAAGCGATCGGTATGCTCCGCAACCAGTACCGCGGCAACAAGGAGATCGTGGACAAACAGGCCCAGCCGGCCGCCTACATGGAGAGGAAGGAGCAGACCTACCTCGAAGGGATGATGCAGGAAATGCAGAACACCATGATCTATGGTGATTCCGGCACCGCCCCCGAAGAGTTCGACGGCCTCGATATCCGCATGGGCTCGCTCGCCGAAGGCAGCGTGTTCAACAACGGGGGCTCCGACAGCGGCAACATGACCAGCCTCTGGCTCATCCAGTGGGACATGCAGGACTGCTGCATGATCTACCCGAAGGGTTCCGCCGGCGGCGTGCGCCGCATTCCCAAGGGCGTCCACATGCTCAGCACCGAGACGGACGCCACCGGCAGCGTCGAATCCACCAAGGCGCTCGCCGAGTTCTACGTGACGAACTTCGAGTGGGACGCCGGCATCTGCATCCAGGACAACCGGCGCGTCAAGCGCATCGCCAACATCCACAAGACGCGCACGCACGCCAACCGCATCGACATCGACGTCCTGATCGAGGCCCGCAACTGGTTCAAGACCTCCGGCACGGTCTACATCTACGCGCCGTTGCAGATCAAGACCCAGATCCAGATCGAGGCGAAGAGTTCCGGCAACGTCTACTACCCGCCCGAGATGCCCTTCGGCAAGCCCGTGGCATTCGTGCTCGATATGCCGCTTCGCCAGTGCGACGCGATCCTGCTGTCCGAGACGACCGTCGCCTAACCCGACGATCCTTCTGCAGGGCCGAATGGCCCAAGGAGAACACCATGATATTCGAGAAATACTGGGAATTCAGTGACGCACAGGTTGGCGTCAACGGCACCACGGCCGTAGCGACGAACATCGTGGACTGGACCACGAGCGAGTACGACGAATGGGTGAACACGGCCGTGCCGCTCTGGATCGTTGTCACCGTCAATACGGTCGGGGCCGGAACGTCCGTTCAGGTCATCGTCTACCAGCACACCGCGACCTCTCTGGCCAGTGGAACCGCACTGTTGAGCGGTCGTACGCTGGCACTGGCCGACGCTTCCGCCAATCCGCGCGACCCCGGTCACTACCTGTTGGTCGTGCCGGTGATGTCCTGTCTGGCGAGCTTGCAGGTCGCAGACGTTACCAGGTATTTCGGTATCGTCTATTCCTGCACCGGCGATTGCACCGGCTGGTGTTTCGACGCCTACGTGCTGGCCAGCGCACAACCGCCGATCCCGACGGTCCAGGTCAACTCGAGCAACATCTGATGATAGGCAGCCGTTCATGCAGAAATGAGGCGGGGGGCCTCGTAGCCTCCCGCCTGCTGCCTGACGGATGGAAACGAAAAGGAGACTTCCATGAAACGCATATTCTTCATTGTGGCGGTCCTGATGCTCGCGACGGCGCCCCTGCTGGCTACGACGCGCGTATCGGACTTCCGATGGAATAACACGAACCTCTTGCGCCAGGACGGCGATCTGCACAACTGGGCCAAATGGGTCGAAGGGATGGTCGGCGGCGGCCAGCTTGGGACCGGCAACATCTTCTACGTTGATTCGAACGTGACTTACGAAGGCGATGGCACTTCCTGGGCGACGGCCAAGGACACGCTCAACGAAGCTGTAGATTTGTGCACGGCCGATAACGGCGACGTGATTTTCGTCGCCCAGGGTCATAGAGAGGCGATGGGCGCGGCGGCCGACGAAGTGGACGTCGATATCGACGGCGTTACCATCATCGGCTGCGGAAACGACAAACTGCGGCCCCTGTTTGATTACACCGGAGACGTGACCGGGGCGTTCGCTGTCGGGGCCGACAATGTGACGATCATCAACCTGCAATTCTGCGCCAACGTCACGGACGTGAACGAGGCCATCGAGATCGAGGCCGGTTCGACCGGCGTAACGATTGCCGGCTGCCTGTTCTGGTGCAACGCCGAGGGCACGGATGAGTTCAAACTGGCGTGCATCGACAGCAAAGGCGCCGCCAGCGACCGGCTCACCATCGCCAATTGTGAGTTCAACATGGGTGCCGCAGCGGCAGAGACCGCCATCCACATGCTCGACTCCGACTACTTCAAGATTCTCGACAACATCATCGTCGGGGACTACAGCCAGGCGTGCATCGAGAATGAGACGACCGCGAGCAACCATGCGTTGATTCGCGGCAACATCCTCTTCAACGGCACGATTGGCGGCAATGCCGGCATGAACACGGAGCCTGCTATCGAGATGGTGGCGACGACCAGCGGAATCATCGCCGACAACTATATCGTCTGCAATCTGGCTGCCTTCGCTGACTCGATTGTAGCACCCGATATGTTCCTGTTCCAGAACTACATCAGCGAGGACGAAAGCAGTGCCGCTACGGGTGCTCTTATCGGCACGGCTTCCGCCCCGTAACCCGTTCGTTTCGCCCGGCTCGGGCTTCGGCTCGGGCCGGGCTTGTAGGTGAACCATGCAGACCCAACTGGCTACCGCGACAGACGCCTTCGACCTGAGCAGCGAGCAGACCGTGCTCGAATACACGCAGTCGAGCGAAGACCCGGTCCTGTGCCGGGTCTCGCTGGCGATAGGCGACGACGACAAGCCCCTGGACGGGACGGGCGGCGACTTCACCGTTGAGATCACCGTCGACGACGTGGCCGTCTATTCCTACCCGGCTACCGTGACTCTCGCGGCTACCACGACGAAGGCCCTCTGGCAGAGTGAAGAGTTCATGGCCGACGCGGGGGCCGAGGTCGCCGTCCTGCTGACCAGCCCGAACGCCGGCGACAGCGATGTCAACGTGACCGCTTCGATCTACGGGCAGGACGTTTCGTCGACCTACGAGAACCTCACCAGCCATATGACCGGGGCCGTCGAAATCTGCAACATGGCCATCGGGCATCTGGGGGAGATCACCGAGGCCCGCCGACTGACCAGCATGTCGCGCTCTGCGGCATCCGGCAACGCCCAGCACGCCTGCCTGGACTTCTACGAGGAATCGAAACGGCAGATGCTCGCCTTCATGCAGTGGGAGTGCTGCAACAAGGTGGCCAAACTGACCGTCTCCGACGACGATCCGACCCTCAACGGCCAGTGGGCCTACAAGTACACGCGCCCGGCCGATTGCCTGATCCTCCGGAAGATCATCGACAGCAGCGGGAACGAATACCCCTGGACGCGAATGAACGAGGCGCGTGAAGGCACAGCCTACAACGACGACTGGATCTACACGAACCTCGAAGACGCCCTGGCTCTCTACACCTTCCGCGTCGGAGAAGAGAAGTACCTGCCCGGCATGGCACTGCTCCAGAGCGTTCTGCTGGCGGAGATGATCGCTATGACCATCGTGGCCGACGCGAAAAAGGCCCTGATGATTACGCAGAAGCTCCAACTCCGCGTCGAACGGCTGGCGCAGGCTCTCGGAGCCACGGAGGGCTACGTCGAAGAGGAACACGGCAGCAAAAATGTCACAGGGGTATTCTGATGGCCACTTGGGCTACTCAGCAGGCAGGGAACTTCGCACGCAGCAGCGAAAACGCGGATTCGCCGTGGTACGACGGCGGCGCACAGAGCGCCCTGGCCAGCATCCCCCAGGTCGGCGACACGATCACGAACGCCGGGGGCTTCAATCTCACGTTCGACATTGACCTGCCGGCCGTCACCAGCGTTCTCGACAGCGACACCGTCTACGGCGCGGCCGGCACGTACCACGCTCCGGAAGCGTCCGAGGTCATCGACACCGCTGTCTTCGG